>CAZBEY010000001.1:0-163628 GCA_964491015.1 uncultured bacterium
GCACGATGGCGGTCGGATAATTGTTTCCTGTGTTTGATCTATTGTAGTGAAGTTCACCATATCCCCCAATGCTATATCCAGGTGTAAAAAATTCATCTTCTGCAAACAGAATTGCAATGAAAGATATTCCTAAATATATTTTTCCCATCTTGCTATCTTGAATTGATTCAACTTATCTTAAAACATTGTTATTGAGATTTAGTCTCATTTGCATTTTAAAGAAAAAACTGTCTTGGTGCAAACACTTTTTACTATTTAATTAGGAAAAGAAAGGATAATATTATAATATAGACTGACCAGTCGGTTTATATTATGAACGAATCATTGCAAAACCAGCGAAAAGAACAAATTTTGGATGCGGCATTAAAAGTCCTCGTCCAAAAAGGATATGAACAATCCCGTATGGATGACGTAGTTCAATTGTCCCAATTGAGTAAGGGTGCAATATATTGGTATTATAAATCCAAAAAAGAAATATATCTGGATTTGATCAATTTCTGGGTAATTCGTTATAGTGTCACCCTAAACCACATCGTTGAAAAAGATGCTCCCCCTTCAAGACAGCTTCAGGACCTATTTCAATATTTTATTAACCAATATGAAACGGATCCGGAACCATTTATTGCTTTGACAGAATTTTGGTCCATGTCCCAAAAGGATGATGACTTCAAAAAAAAGCTGCAAACAGTTTATTCTCACTTTCTGGAATTAATCGAAGGCATCATCGAACGAGGTGTCCAATCCGGTGAATTTAAAAAACTGGACGTTCATATAACTGCATTATCGATTATGGTTAATATAGAATCCATTAACTGGTTTACGCTATTTGATGGCCATGGCGTCAGCGTCAGAGAATATATCGGAACAATTACCGACTTTATTCAGTCAGGAATTATGAAAAAATTCTAGGAGAAAAGAAATGAAAGACACAAAAATAAAACAACAAACAGGTGGAAGTTTTATCGTAAACCCTATTACCGAAGCCACTGTTTTTTCCAGAGAAGATTTCACGGAAGAGCATCAAGATATTTATCAGATGGTCAAGGAATTTGACAAAGATCGGATTCTATCGCAAAAAAGTGAAATTGAAAAATATGACAAAGATTTATCGCTATCACTCATTAGAGAAATGGGTGAACTTGGCCTCCTTGGTATCGATATTCCTGAGGAATATGGCGGGATGGAGCTGGATAAGATCACATCGGCCATTGTCGCTGAAGCTTTAGTAAACAGCCCTTCCTTTTCAGTAACATGGTCAGTCCAAACCGGAATCGGATCCCTTCCAATTATTTGGTTTGGAACAAAAGAACAAAAGGAAAAATATCTGCCGAAAATTGTAACGGGTGAAATCATCTGTGCCTATGGATTAACAGAGCCATCTGCCGGATCGGATGCACTTTCAGGGAAAACAACCGCTGTCCTTTCTGAAGACGGAAAACATTATATACTGAATGGTGAAAAAATATTCATTACCAACGGAGGCTGGGCAGATGTCTATGTTGTTTTCGCACAAGTGGACGGAAATTTATTTAGCGCATTTATTGTTGATCGTAAGACTGAAGGTTTTTCCATCGGGGCAGAAGAAAAGAAAATGGGGATGAAGGGGTCATCAACGACACCTCTTATTTTTCAGAATGCAAAAGTACCGGTAGAAAATCTTCTATATAAAGTAGGAAAAGGCGCCACCATCGCATTCAATGTCCTGAATGTTGGCAGGTATAAATTGGGAGCTTCCAGCGTTGGCGGGTCTAAGAATGTGATTGAAGCTGCTTCAACTTATGCCAAGGAACGGAGAGCTTTTGGGAAACCCATTGCTCAATTTGATGCCATCATAAAAAAAATTGCTGATATGACTGTTCGCACTTTTGCCGCTGATAGTATGCTTTATCGGACGATTGGAATGTTTCAAAAAGAAATTGATACGCTGGATAAATCGACCTCTGATTATTATATCCAATCGGCGGAAATCATAGAAAAATACGTCGTTGAAACATCCATGGCAAAGGTATATGGAAGTGAAACAAGCCATTTTGTCATCAATGAAGGACTGCAGGTATTTGGCGGTTACGGTTTTCTGGAAGAATATCTCATAGCTGCCGCATATCGTGATGATAGAATCAACCAAATTTGGGAAGGAACCAATGAAATTAACCGGCAGATTATTACCGGTTATATGATAAAAAAAGCCCTCATGGAAGAATTGCCCATTCGGGAAGAAATCAATGCTATCGAACAATTTATGTCCAACGGACAATTAAAAAACAATGATGGACCCTTTGCAAAAGAATACGAAGCCATTGAGACTGGTAAACGTCTGGCGTTGTATATTTTCAATGAAGCTTTAAATAAGTTTGGGCAGGATTTAAAGCATGAGCAGCAAATTACGGAAATGCTGGCGGATATATTTATGGACTTATATGCAGCTGAGAGTACGGTAGTTCGTTCGAAAAAGATTATGGAAAAAGGTAGTCAAAACAAAGTCGTTTGCAGTATTGCAAAAATCTTCACTGCTGAAATGGTTTTGCGACTGCTCAATATGTCACTGACAGCATTAAATGCAATTTATGGCGGTAATACCACTCCAGATGTCATTAACCAATTGCGTCATTTCCAGGGGAGGATGATGATGCAAACAGATATTATTAATTTGAAACGAAATGTAGCACAGTATATTTACACACAAAACGCTTACCCATTTTAGGAGTCAATTATGAGTAGAAAATCAGTCATTATAGATGCAGTCAGATCACCCATCGGAACCAAAAACGGTCAGCTGGTTGGCATTCGTCCTGATGATTTAACAGCACAAGTGATAAAAGGTTTATTAACCAGAAACGATAAAGTAAAACCGGAAGATATTGAAGATGTTGTTGTGGGATGCGCTTTTCCCGAAGGACCTCAGGGAATGATTATCGGCCGCTCCGCTGCGATTCTCGCCGGAATCCCAAAAGAAGCCGGCGGAAAAGTCGTCAACCGGTTTTGCGGATCTGCCATGGACGGACTCCATCAATTAAGCACTGCGATTGAGAGCGGAGATATTGATGTGGGAATTGCGGCAGGTGTAGAAGATATGTTTTCCATTCCACCAGGAGGATTTGCTCCTGATTTTCATCCAGAATTGGCCGAACAGGAATTTTACATCGGCATGGGTGAAACTGCGGAAAATCTTGCCAAAGACGGCGGCATTTCCCGGGATGATCAAGATGAATTCTCAATTCAATCTCATGAAAAAGCACTGAAAGCCACCAGCGAAGGAAAATTTGACAATGAATTAATCCCGATCGATGTCTATGGTGAAGTGATTGTGGAGAAAGATGAAGGTCCGCGGGAACCCAACGTAGAAAAAATTAGAAGTCTTAAACCGGCATTTATTGAAGGAGGCACCGTTACCGCTGCCGGAAGTAGTCCATTTTCCATCGGCGCATCAGCTATTCTGATTACAAGCGAATCCTTTGCAAAAGAACACAACCTTACCCCTCGTGCGGAAATCGTCGGCCGCGCTGTGGCAGGAGTCGATTGGACGCGCATGGGCGCCGGTCCCCTTCCCGCAACAGAGAAAGTTTTGAAAAAAGCCGGTATGACGATGGACGATATTGAAACTATCGAATTAAATGAAGCTTTTTCAGCACAGTCCCTCTATGTTATTCGTGAAGGCGGCTGGGACATGGAAAAAATAAATCTGAATGGTGGAGCGATTGCATTGGGGCACCCTCTTGGTTGTTCTGGTACTCGAATCATTTGCACACTAATCAATGTGATGGAACAACAAAATACTCATGTTGGTTTAGCCACCATGTGCATTGGCAGCGGTCAGGGAATTTCAACAATCATCAAGCGATCATGATATTATGAGTCATTGTGTGAAAGATCCTATGAGCGGATTAACACATGTCATTGGCGCCATACTGTCAATAGTGGCATTAATCCTGCTAATATTCAAAGCAGTTAATCCTGTGGATCCATGGAAGATTGCATCATTTTCCGTTTTTGGCACCGGATTATTTTTACTGTACACAGCCAGTACATTATACCACTGGATTCCTGTAACTGGGCAAGCAGAATCTATCTTAAAACGACTCGACCATATAATGATTTATGTTTTAATTGCTTCCACATACACTCCCATTTGTATGATCCCATTGAGAGGTCCATGGGGTTGGAGTCTATTTGGCGTTATTTGGGGATTGGCCGTTTTTGGGATTCTTTGGAAATTATTCCAGTTTAAGTTTTCCAATTGGTTTTCTACCGTCTATTATATCATGATGGGATGGTTATCCATTATTGCAATCTGGCCTCTTATTACACACCTTCAGACCGGTGCATTAATCTGGCTGCTCATTGGTGGCCTTTTTTATTCCGGTGGCGTCGCTTTTTTCGCATTGGATCAGAGAGAATCACCTCGCAGAGGATTTGGGTTTCATGAAATTTGGCACGTGATGGTCATGGCGGGAAGTTTCAGTCATTTTTGGGTCATGTATCATTATGTCGCACAACTTGGTTAATGGCGATAATTGAAAAAATATGAAAAGAGGGCTTTACCAATCCTTATGTATGGAAAAATAATAAAAAATTTGTTTGACTCCTGCCCGCCCCGTTCTTTTATTTTGATTTTGGCAGCAGGTAAAACAAGACTAATAAAGAAAAACAAAATATAAAAGAGGTTCAAATGAGTCAGAAAATTGAAAAAGTAGCCGTTTTGGGTGCAGGTGTGATGGGAGCACAAATTGCAGGACATTTAGCCAATGCAGGCATTCCTTCTTTCCTGTTTGATATAAATCAGGAATTGGCGGAAAAAGGTGTTCAGAATCTCACAAAACTGAAGCCGGCTCCCCTCTTTAAACCGAAGAACGCCGAATTAGTGGCTCCGTGTAATTATGATGATCACTTGGAAAATATTCAAAAAGCAGACTGGATTTTGGAAGCAGTGGCAGAGCGCTTGAATATTAAACATATCGTTTATAAAAATATTATTCCCCACTTGAAACCAACGGCAATTATAACATCCAATACTTCCGGTATTCCATTGGCGGATTTAATAACCGTTTTTCCAGATGAAGTTAAAACCCGTTTTATGATTACCCACTTTTTTAATCCACCCAGATATATGCATCTGCTGGAATTGGTTAAAAGCGATTCCACCTCTGAAGATGTCTATAATTTGATGGCCGAATTTGGTGAAAATGTATTGGGCAAAGGCATCGTCCATGCAAAAGATACACCCAACTTTATTGGAAACAGAATTGGTGTGTTTAATATGGGAGTCACAATTTATACGGCCATTCAACAGGGATTAACCGTTGAAGAAGTGGATAAATTAACGGGTACGATTGTAGGACGACCCAAAAGTGCTACATTCCGAACTTCAGATGTGGTTGGGTTGGATACCATGGCCCATGTGACCAATACAACGTATGAAAAAGTTTTGAATGACGAAGAAAGAGAAATTTTTAAAATTCCGGATATTCTCAAACTTCTGGTAGATGGCGGTAGACTGGGACAAAAAACTAGAGCCGGATTTTATAAAAAAACAGATGAGGGTATTTTGTCTGCAGATTTAAAGACGGGTGAATACAAGCCTCAGAAAAAGGTGCGATTTGATGGCTTTCGCCTTGCAAAAGACCATACATCCACAGCTGGTAAAATAAAAGGATTGGCATATAGTGATGATAAAGCAGGGAAATTTTTCTGGGAGACAATGGCCAGGGGGCTGATCTACAGCGCAAATCGAATCCCGGAAATCAGCGACGACATTATCAATATTGACAATGCTATTAAATGGGGATTTGGCTGGGAATTAGGCCCCTTTGAAACCTGGGATGCTATCGGTGTTGAGGAATCTGTGGATAAAATGTTGGCGGAAAAGAGACCGGTTCCTCAATGGGTACTGGATATGCTTGCAAGCGGTCGATCC
Source organism: uncultured bacterium (assembly GCA_964491015.1). Taxonomy (GTDB): domain Bacteria; phylum Fidelibacterota; class Marinisomatia; order Marinisomatales; family TCS55; genus JADFRD01. The sequence continues at coordinate 5,912 of CAZBEY010000001.1, forward strand.
TGCTTTTATGAAATCAATAATGGTGTGAAAACATTTTATGATGTGTTGTCCGGTGAGTCAAAACCTGTTCCGGGTGATGATAAGAATATCAACCTGACTCTAACAAAATCAGGTGGGAATCTTGTTAAGAAGAATTGGAGCGCCAGTCTCATCGATTTAGGTGATGGTGTGCTTGATGTTGAATTTCATTCGATCCTCCAACCGGCTCTTAACCCAATAGATGGTTCTTTGGCCATGACGATTAACGAAGGATTGGATTTATTGGACTCAGGAAAATTCAAGGCTATGGTTATGGGACACCAAGGTCAGAACTTTTGTGCCGGAGCGAATCTCGCAAGTATTCTTGATGTCTGTGAAGCAGGTGATTGGAATAAGTTAGAAGAGGTCGTGATGCAACTCCAAGACCTGACCCAACGAATCCGTTTTTCCAAAGCGCCAATAGTGGCTGCCCCTTTTCAATTGACATTGGGAGGTGGTTTTGAACTTATTGGCCCGGCTGCACATCGGGTGGCTTCCGCCGAACTATACGTTGGTTTGGTAGAGGTGGGTGTTGGGTTAATTCCTGGAGCAGGTGGAAATCTCCGTCTAATTTTAAATATGATGGAAAATAGCGGTAGAGGAAGAATCAATGCATTCCAAATTGCTCAAAAAGCATTTGAAACAATTGGTTTCGCCAAAGTAGCAACCAGCGCTGACGAAGCAAAATACATTGGTTATTTGCTCAAAACGGATACCATTGTACTCAATAATGATCATCGTATTTGGACGGCAAAACAAAAAGCTCTGGAGATTGCAGAAAACTATGAACCGCCAAAATATAGAGACGACCTGAAATTGCCGGGAAGCGGCGGTAGAACAGCATTGGCCATGGCATTAAAGGGCTTCAAGGCTCAAGGGAAAATCTCCGATCACGATGAAACCATCGCTAAAAAATTGGCCTATGTGATTACCGGAGGAGATAAATCTGGTCTCACAAAGTCTGTGGACGAACAATACCTGTTGGATATTGAGCGGGAAGCGTTTGTGTCTCTCGCCGGAGAAAAATTAACTCAGGACAGAATTCGATTTATGCTGAAAAAAGGGAAACCACTTCGGAATTAATAATGTGTATTTGAAAGGAAAAATATTATCATCGTACGATAAATAGTTTGTGACGTTAATATTTTATTGTTCTTAATTTGTTTTTTGATAAAGTATGAATTATTGAATTTTAATCTGTGAATACTCAGACGCAATCACGCGGCATAACTATCCTTAAAACGGCAGCAATTTTTGCCGTCCTCTACATATTCCTAATAAGCATTGGTATGATTGGCGCAGCATTTAAAGGGATGGGAAAAGGTTTCGCAGAAGAATTAATCCAAAGCAATGCCGGACCGCTGATTGGCATATTTATAGGTGTTCTTGCTACCAGTATCATCCAAAGCTCCTCTACAACAACATCATTAGTCGTCGGTATGGTTGCCGCCGGAGCGTTTGGCGATGATCCCCGGATTGCTGTTGCAGCTGCCGTCCCCTATATCATGGGCGCCAATATTGGAACCAGTATAACCAATACGATTGTATCACTAGGGCATATCGTTAACAAGAATGAATTCCGACGTGCATTTTCCGCATCCATCGTACACGACTTTTTTAATATTTTATCCGTACTCATTTTATTTCCTCTTGAATTGGCATTTGGTATAATTAGCAACAGTGCAAACTGGCTGGCTGAACTCCTAGTTGGAACAGAATCATTTACATTTAACAGCCCTCTAAAAATGATTACAAAACCGGTTGTTGCATGGATTAAAGAGCTATTTAAACACCAGGATGTTATTAATTACAATTGGCTTTTATTGATAGTCGCCCTTCTTTTTTTATTCTTTTCACTCCGATATTTAACAAAATTAATTCGCAGCCTGGTCATGGTACGGTTGGAGGCATTTTTTGACACTCACATTTTTAAGACAGCGCTCCGAGCGATGGCTTTTGGCATTTTCATAACAGTATTAGTGCAAAGCAGCTCAATAACAACTTCTCTTATTATTCCTCTTGCCGGCGCCGGCATATTGAGATTAGAACAAATTTTTCCCTATACGCTTGGTGCAAATATTGGCACGACTGTCACTGCTTTATTAGCCAGCCTTGTATCCGGTACCATTGCCCCGCTAGCTGTGGCTTTTTCGCATTTGATATTCAACATATTTGGAATAATGATCATTTGGCCCATTGGAAAAATTAGAAATATTCCCATTCAATTAGCGAAATGGTTTTCTGAAAAAGCAGTTCAAAATAGAATTTTTCCATTTATTTATATATCGGTCATGTTTTTCATTATCCCCCTAACCCTAATTTTCTTCATGAGGTAAACGATGTCATTATTTAAAGATGTTATTAATCTATGGAAAGCAGATGATTTGCTTTCCCAAGCCTGGGATGATTCCCATGAAATGCTGAATCTTTCCCATGAAATATTCCAGCAAGCGCTAATCTACCTGAAAAATGGTGAAAATATTGATAAGCTTAAAACTTTGAAAAAAAGGGATCGAGAGATCAATGAGTTCCAGAGGGATGTCAGGCGAAAGGTGCTGACACATTATGCAGTGGAACAGGATACAACTGATTTAGCAAATGGATTAGTTCTTATCAATATGGTTGTAGATATCGAGCGGATCGGTGATTATTGTAAAAATATTTTGGACCTTGCAATCAATCATGATCAATCTATCATTTCATCAGAAGTATCAGAAAATCTTTCCATTATTGAAAATGAGGTAGAATCCAGATTTGCAAAAACCTTGGAAGCAATTCAGTCGCAAGACGAAAATCTTGCTAAATCTCTCATGAGAGGTTATCACCAACAGTTGACTGGATTATCAGATGATATTGTCAATGGAGTTCTTCGAAATGAGATTAGTTTTGGTGGTGAATCAAGAACTGCAGCCATTACCCTCTATGCCCGTTATCTAAAAAGAATAGGTGCCCATTTAAAAAATATTACATCCACATTGGTAAATCCATTTGATGCCATTGGGTATAAGGAATAACTGTTCACAATTCGTTTACAGTTTTTATTAATTAATTAATTTCTACTTAATCCTCTTTTAATTTCATTTAGATATGCTTGCATCCAGAAATACTTGGATGCAAGCATATGAAACACAAACAAACTTATCTTATAACAACATTACAGTTTCTGCTAATCTCATCTTTGCTGTTAGCAAATCCTGATACAGGCTCTTTAGCAGGCGTCATAACTGATAACAAGACGGGAGAGCCCCTTGTTGGGGCGAATGTGATCCTCAAAATCAATGATGATTATTCAGGTGCAGCGACGGGAATGGATGGATCGTTTTATATGGGAGGTGTTTCCACAGGGAAATATGCAATTCAAATATCATATATCGGTTATGATAGCAAAATCCTAAACAATATCATTATTAAGAAAAATCTCACAACACCAGTTGAAGTGGCATTATCAATCTCGGCTATTCAACTATCCGATGTCAATGTTATTGCAGATGTTGATAAATCCGGAGATATTGATTTAATAAATGAAAATAAAAATGCTGTCGGATTACAAGACGGTATCAGTGCGAACAGAATTAGTAAATCCGGTGATTCTAATGCGGCTGAAGCGGTTCGCAGAGTATCCGGCGTAAATATCGTCGATGGAAAATTTGCTATAATCAGAGGATTAGGTGATCGCTACAACACAACCCAGTTGAACAACGCTACTGTACCAAGTCCGGAGCCGGATAGAAAATCCATTCCTCTGGATTTATTTTCATCGGCTCTCCTGGAGCGAATTGTTGCGCACAAGACCTTCACGCCGGATCTACCGGGAATTTTTGCCGGCGGCAGCATCAATATTATTACTAAAGCATATCCTGACAAGAGAATATTGAAAGCAGCATTAGGAGTCACTGATAAATCATATTATGAGCAGTCCAACTTATTTTTACTGGGAAATCAAAATAAATACGATTATTGGGGTTTTGATGATGGCACCAGAGAATTACCTGTCGTCATTCCCGATACTTCTATGTTAGGTAAATATGACTATTTCAAATTAGGAATGAGTAGAAATGACTGGTATGAAACTCTTGGGAAATATGGAAAATCATTTTCGTCGGGATTTAACTACGAGAAAACAGGTAAACAACGCCCCATCTCTCTTGGGTTGGAATATGGCAATAAATATAATCCCCGGCACTGGTTGGAATATGGTTACTTTTTTAATATTAATTTTGCCAATGATTTAAAATTCAAACAATTCTCTGCGAACCAATACGGGATATCCGGTGGCGAGCTGACTGATTATGTTAATATTAAAAATAATCAAACCGCTTATACAACCAACACCAGTGCAAGTATGAGTTCCGGATTTATGATTAATGATTTGCATAAAATCAGGTTTCAGGTTATTTATTCCCACGCATCAGAAGACAACTTAACAAGAGGATACGGATTCACACCAAATATAGAAGAGGGCCTTTTTATTAAACAATATTACGTAGAAAAAAGCATTCAGAATTTTTCCATTAACGGTATTCATTCCCTTCCTTATTTAGAAGATCAGAAGATAGAATGGAACCTAAATTCAGGAAAATCTATACGATTTGAGCCTGATACCCGAAGTCAAAACTATCAGAGTAAAAATAATTATTATGAGCTCGTTGCGTCTTCCTCTAAGGCCGGATTGCGGGACTTTACTGATGGGTTTGATAGGAATAAAAGTTTAGATGTAAATCATTCATTCTCTCTTGGTAAAATGCAATTAAAATCCGGGATAAGATTACAAACAAAATATAGACAATTTGAAAAACGATCCTTTTACTATGAACATTCAAAGGGGTATTGGCCATCAGAAATGCTGCGAATTGAAGACGAATCGCAATTTGGTGATTTATTTTCACTTAATAATATGTATTCAATCGATCTTGATGGCAATGTAACGGATGGATTACTACTGGTTGAATCTACTGATGGTGCCAATCGAAATGGTTATAAGGCTATAGAACATAACAATGCCGGTTATTTGATGGTCGACATCTCTCTGTATACTTCAGATTTTGTTGTAAGGAGCGTTCGATTAATTACAGGAGCACGATATGAAAAATACAATTTATCTCTGAATCCATACAACCCGGTTACCAAAATACCATATATAAGCACCATTATGAATGGTGATACGATTTCAGTCAATACAAATGAAGCACAGCTTTTACCTTCAATAAATGTACTAGTAGACTTATCCAACAATGTAAAGGTCAGGACAGCTTTTTCGCAGACCATAGCGCGAGGAGAGTTCCGTGAAATCGCTCCATTTGCTTATCAGGAATTCTATGGTGGTGATGTCATGGTCGGATATCCCCAACTTGAAACAACACAAATCACCAATAGTGATCTGCGGCTGGAATGGTACCCCTCTGCGAGTGAATTAATCTTATTTGGTATATTTTATAAGGATATTAAAAATCCAATCGAAGTTGCGTTAATCTCAACTCCGGACCTTGTTTACAAAACCTTTCAGAATGCCAAAACCGCCAAAACATCTGGTTTAGAGATAGAAATCAAAAAACGTTTTTCATTTATCCCACTCACCGTCGGACATGGTTTTATTAGCATGAATTCTACTTTTTCGAGTTCAAAAGTATGGATGGATAGTACTGTAACATTGTTCAATGGAACACAGTACAAAAATTCCGCTTCTGATATCAACCGACCGATGGTCGGACAATCCAATTTTATGTTTAATGCGAATCTGGACTTGAATTTTACCGGTGGTTATGCATTCACATTAGCATACAATACATTCAGCCCGCGCCTTTCAGCAATTGGAGTAAGTGAACTTGGGAATGAATATGAATTTACATTTCATTCCTTTAATATGACGATATCCAAAACACTTGGTCCGATAAATGTAGCTATTAAATCAAAAAATCTTTTAAATGACCAGGTAAAATTTGGCTTAATCGAACAAAGTTCTAATCAAGTTAAAAATACAAAATCTTACTATCCGGGACGGTCTGTCAGCTTGGGTATAAGCTATAAACTTTAAGGGAAGATCATCATGATACATTTCCTCATGATAAAAATACTTTTGGTCGGAATATTAATCATGACGATTCAAAATAAAGATGAAAGAATACTTTCATCAGAGATTGATCACGATCAAATTTTAACAAATGATTATCGTTATATTATAAATGGGCAAACAATAATCACCAAAGGAGTCACTCTAGAGTTGGAACCTGGAGTTGCGCTGGAATCACCCATAGATTCTGAATCCGGAACAACAAATCTTAACCTGGAACCGGGTGCAAAAATCATCACCAGAAATGAAGATTACGAATTTGATCCGGTTCTGGATTTACCATAATAAACAAAATCGAAAATAAAAAGGAAACAACATGAAGAAAATCGCTTTGATCACAAGCTCTCTTACCGGCTTATTGCTGGCCGTCAATATCGAAGTCTCAGGTAATATTACATCTGATATTACTTGGTCAGCTGACAATACCTATCTTATGGTAGGACAAACATTCGTAAAAGAAAATGTCACCTTGACAATCGAACCCGGGACAATAATAAAATCAAACCCGGATGACGGAAACGGCATGGCGCCTGCGCTGGTGATAGAACGAGGTGCAAAAATCATGGCTGAAGGAACAGTTGATGCGCCTATTACATTTACTTCTGCACTGGAGGAACAGTATCTGCCGCAGCGTGGTACATGGGGTGGTATCATTATTTTGGGAAGCGCCCCAACATCTTCTCAAGGTGGAGAAAATTTTGTAGAAGGATTGGAAGGAATTCCGTATGGCGGTACGGATGTTGATGATAATTCCGGTGTGATCAGGTACGTCAGAGTTTGGTACGGCGGCCGATCCATCGGACAAGATAATGAAATAAATGGAATAACATTAGCCGGTGTTGGTCGGGGTACAACCATTGATCATTGCGAAGTCGCCTGGAATTTGGATGACGGATTTGAATTTTTTGGTGGTACTGTAGATCTGAAGTATTGTTCGGTACTTTTTGTTGGTGATGATGCATTTGATGTCGATGAGGGCTACCAGGGCAGGGCTCAATTCTTATTTGCTTTGGTCGGCGCCAATGAAGGAAATCGTGCCCATGAAATGGATAATAAAACAAATGGGAATCTTGACAGCCAACCCAGGTCCCATCCCATTTGGTACAATGTGACTTTAGTGGGATCCGGACTCGTGGATGCAAATGGAGACACGGTATCTGCTGATAATGATCAGGCCATTCGCGTCCGAGAAGGAGTTGGGGGTCAATTCGGTAATTATATTGTTATAAACGGGAAGGAGACCGGACTGAAAAATTCAGATAATGGGTCCGAAATAGTAACAAATGACTGGTCAAGTGCAGAGAATGCAGGATATCCAAATTATTTATATTGGTCGCCAAACAATATTATTTACAATTGTAATGATGGCCAATTTGCAGGTGATTATGGATTAAGCGCACTGAATACAGATCCGGGCTTGATCAGCATAGATGGACGTGAAATTGGCGGTATTATCGATCCACGACCTACTCTTGGTGGTGCAGCGTATGAAAATATAGACACTGTGCCAACTGATGATTTTTTTACAGCTGTAAACTATAAAGGTGCATTCGGTACTGAAAACTGGATGGCGGGGTTATCTTGGCTGGATGAGCAAAATCGCCTGGGAACCAGTTCATTGAACGTTGATGACATTATTGCGACACCCTTCGAGTTCAATTTGTTGGGTAATTTCCCAAATCCTTTTAACCCTGAGACATCTATCCGTTTTTCTTTAGAATCAACCAGTGAAGTAAACGTGAATATATTCAATATTATGGGGCAGGAAATCGCACAATTTGAATACGGCATGCTAAATTCCGGAATACATAATATTGAATGGAATGCCGGACATGTACCATCTGGTATTTACTTTTATCAAATCCGTGCAAACAATGCTACCAAGATCGGAAAAATGACTCTTATGAAATAAGGAAGTATTTCCTAATAGAAAATAAACCATTTCTAGCGTCCATGGTGAGACGCATGCTATTTCGTGGAAAGAACCTCCTATTACGGGAGGTTCTTTTTTTGCGGATTAATCGGGAGTCTAAAGGAAAATTCTGACCCTTCCCCTTCTTTACTTTCTACATCAATATGTGATTGATGTGCTTCAACAATGTGTTTAGTAATGGCTAAACCCAAACCGGTTCCTCCTTTTATACGATCTCTGGCTTTATCCGTCCTGTAAAAGCGTTCAAATATTCTATCGATTGATTCTTTCTGAATTCCCAACCCTGTATCCTGAAACGAAAATATCATTTCATTTTCTTCTCTTTTAACGCGAATATAGATATAGCCTTCGTCGGTATATCGTTTTGCATTTGAAACCAAATTATCAACTACTTGTTCAAGCCTATTTTCATCTCCGAAAACGAACAGTTCTTTATCGGGCACTTCTAACTTTATTTCTACGTTGTTGTTTTTATTTTGTTGAAAAGTATCATCTAAAAAAGTCCTCAACAGAGGATATATATTAAATTTATTAAAATTCATTTTTAATTCGCCTGATTCTATCCTTGATATTTCAACCAAGTCAGTGACTAACGCTTCAAGACGATTTGCATTTTTTAACGACTTTTTTAAAAATGATTTATTCACCTTAGTGTCAAAAATTGCTCCGTCCAGTAACGTTTCTAAATAACCGGATATAGTAGAGATAGGCGTTTTTAATTCATGAGTAACATTTCCTAAAAATTCAGTTCGCACTTTTGCCATTTTCCTGATTTGTTCAAAATCATCTTGCAGCGTTGATGCCATTTGATTCATGATTCTGGTCAAATCGCCAATTTCATCATTTGACTGGATTTTAGCCCTGCTCTGCAAATTACCATTACCAATTTCTCTAGCTACACTTGTTAATTCTGTCAAGGGCTCATGAATTCTTTTTTTGAGATATATTAGCATACCGACCAACAATGCTGCCAAAATGGTCATTGTGATAAATAAATTTCTCCTAAAATCATTAGCCAAAGCCGTAACAGCTTTAAGAGATTGAGCAATTCGGATATATTGAAATTGAGGATTAGAATCGATTTTTCGAGCTATATAAATAAATTGTTGTTTTAATGTTGTACTATATCTACTTGCAATCCCTGTCCCTTCCTTGCCAGCTTGGAGAATTTCTGGACGAGTACTATGATTCTCCATATTAGCTACCTGGTTTTTTGACAAATTTGATTCACCTATTACAACACCCTGTTTGTCAATTAATGTAATACGTACACCAGCAGCATCGGCATATTTTCTAGCCGCAGTATTTAATTCTTCACTAGACTCTTGCAAGTATAAAAGAAATGAACTTATATGGGATTTCAGTTTATTGGATATTTCTGCTGTAGACTGATTTAGCGCTGTATTATTTAAATAGACGGTAGGGGGTATTAGCCCCACGACTATGACAATAATAAAACCGAGGAGGAGTTTATTTTGTATTTTATTCAACTGTTACAATTCGATCATCTTTGGACGAAATCGATACCCAACACCCTTAATAGTTTCAATCCATTGACGATACGGTCCAAGTTTTGATCTTATTCTATTGATATGAACATCAATCGTTCTATCTACTACATAGGTATCTTCTTCCCACACTTGATTTAATAAATCATCTCGTTTAAAAATATAATTGGGTTTGCTCATGAAATAGGAAAGCAATTCAAACTCTTTCCTCGGTAACCGAATTTCATTCTCATCCACGGTTGCCACATAAGTCTGCGTATTTATTTTTAGTCCGTCAAAAGCAATCGTTTTTCCTTTTGAAGTTATTTGATCTGCTCTTCGAAGTAGCGCTTTTACCCTGGCAATTAATTTTTTAGGACTGAATGGTTTCGTGAGAAAGTCATCACCGCCAATTTCAAGCCCCTTTACTTCATCAAATTCCCGATCCATTGCTGTTAGGAAAATTATCGGAACATTATTTCCTGCTTCCCTTACTTCGCGACACACTTCATACCCATCTTTTCCCGTCATCATTATATCCAATATGATAAGATCGGGGTGATTTCTCATTAAATCTATGGCTTCTTCACCATCGGAAGCCTCAATGACCTGATAGCCTTCTTTTTCCATGTTATACTTGACGATTTCCCTGATATCGGGTTCATCATCAACAATCATAATCTTCTTTGACATATGTGAAATTACAATTGCATTATAAACTGAATATAACAATTTAAATATAACTTGAATTATATGGCGATCATAAACTCAGTCAAATTTTTGAGTATGGTTTTACGAATTCTTGATGGCATTTATTAATTAAAAAAGCTCTGTTCCGTAGAATGACTGCATGAAGTAATAAACACAATCTTCAAATTTACAAAGTTTCACACTATGAGGAAAACCGACCTGCCTGCTACAGAAGAATGAGGGCGGGCAGGTGAATCAGCTCCAGCTTGTCTATGTTCCCACCCCACGAATAAATTCGTGGGTTATTTTAGGATCAATACACCATTTCACACCAATAGATTTTGTTTCCAATGACAATGCAACCCACGATTTTAATCGTGGGTGTGAGTAAACTCAATAATCAGGACCATTTTAACGGTTTAATAAACTCGGTTTAAATCATTGTTAGTGTGAACAAAGCTATTAGAAACTATATTTTATCCCGAATGTCAAATGTGAGAAATCTTTAATCTCATGGAATATGGTTCCTTTAGCGCCCGTGAGTTGAGTCGCCGAACAATCAATTTCCCAATTATCAATCAGTGAATAGGTAAACCCTCCTCCGAACATAGACTGACTTTCATCCAAATCCAGAAATGTGTTTAATCGAATTTCCAAAGTATTATCCCAAAAATTAACAGATGTTGATAAAAACATTCCCAAATCTGTAAACATGGCAAAAGGTGTTCCCATACCGCCTTGAAAGTCCTCCTCCGTTGCATCCCTGGCTGAAAACATTTCAAAACTTTGTTCATATATCTTTCCCTTTACTGAAGATACATGATTTCCAATTAGTTGACCGGTAACTAAAAGGTCAAAAGGTGTCAGGTATTCCATTTGGAATGCATATTGGATATATGATGCTTCCAATTCATTTTTAAAATCACATGAATAATCATTTTTAGTTTGAAAATATGCCCCTTCTCCCCGTAGTGTAAAATCGCCAACAAACGTAACAAAATCGATACCGGCTACAGTTGTTTTACGATAAGAAAAACCAGGCAATATAGCGGGATACCATTCAAGGGATGGAACGTTTGCTATTTCGTATCCCTCGAGAGAAAAACCTCGATCTCTCCCAGAAAAGAAACTGGCGGAAATATCGCTATTCCCTAATGTAGTTTGCAAACGAATACCATATTCCTTCCCTTTTTTTGCTTTCTGTATAAAATCGCTGGGATCTTCAGTCGTAATGGGAAAATCTTCTTCACCAAACGGATATCGATTAGGTATATGTTCAGGGATCACCACCGCTTCTAATTGCCAATCATTCCAATAATATTTTAATGATCCGGACAATGTGCCAATTTTTCGTTCTGTTCCCGGTAAAAACATAAAATAATAATCATAGGGATTTAGGTTATCGGTTGGATTATTTCCATCTATTGCTCCCCAGGCATGAATCTGTTTCCCAATCTTTAATTCGCCCCAACTGGGATACCAAACTAAGTAAGCTTCCCGCAAGTCAAATTGTGTGTCTTCACCAGACCACCTGTATTCAATGACAGAATTGGTTTTGAAATCAAAATTTCCATTTGTAAAACCCACATCTAATTCTGCAATTCGAAAGGGTAGAGTAATAGCGGAGTAATCCGAGGTCCTGTTCATTGTGACCGGCTGAAGAGAACCGGAATAGCTGACTTGGGCATTTATAAAAAGCGGCAGCAGTAAGAGTGGTGATAGTGGTAGTTTTTTCATTCCCGGATCATAACAAGCATCATTTTAAAGGAAGTTACAGCCTTTATTGCATGGGGTTCATTGGCTGGCATTATGATCATTTCTCCTTCTGAAATGTCATGCTCATTACTAGAAATTGTTATTGTTGCTGTTCCCTCGGTCACGAGAACCAATGCATCAAAGGGTACCGTATGCTCGCTCAATCCTTCACCTTTCGTAAAAGCAAATAAAGTAACAGTTCCCTTATCTTTCATAATTATCGTTTTACTAACGACGGCACCATCTTGATATTCTGTTAAACTATTGAGTGTGTTTTTTTTATTTAATGTAGACATTATTACCTCGGTATCCGTTTCAAGTTCTTTTCTTGAAATAATGATTTATCAATACCGGAATCAACGATGATGTTTGAAAAGGTCACTTCTGTTGAATGGTTTTTTTGAATATTTTCAACAAACACTCTTGCGGCAACATAATATTCCTTCATCTTTTGAAAAGAAAACTCTTTTCTCTTGAATAATTTTCCACGCTTATCGTATGACTCTTCCTTTACCGAAAATAATCCATCCTTAGCTATCCATGAGATATGCTTTGAATACGACGATTTTGCATCTTTTTTTGGTATGATCTCCAGTACATAGCAATCAACGCCATTCACATTTTCGTCATCCAGTCTATTATAATTATTCTCGTTAAGATTCCGATTCGTTAAATCCTCATAACTCATATCCGATCCCATAAATGAGTCGCTTTTCTTCTTTGACGAAATTCTTCGTACCTTTTTGAATGCCGGCAGCCACATACGCATTTCATCATCAGAATCATTGTGTTCTATTTTTAAAAAAGATACACCGCGATCATCTTTCGGCTCCAGAAACCAGATGATTTGTTTTTTATTTCCATCCATGGATCTGGATGCCATTTCATTAATCCGTGTTTTACCCTTGGCGTTGGTTAAAACCATTCGTGTTTTACTGGACATGTCCTTTGGTGTTGGCTTTTCATCCACCATTTTTGCGATTTCAAGTCCGGTTTGTGAAAAAAGAAAAGTTGAAAGTATTATAAGTATAGTTATTTTTTTCATGAGTTATTCCTTTCTATAAATCTAAATAAGATTCGATGATTGAGTTGAAATCATTAATCAGGAATCTCTTTTAAATATGATTCAATAAATCTAAAACTTGATAATCCATCCACAATTCACCTGAATTTTCAATTTGCAATTTTGTTTTAAACGAAATTGAATTCAATTGTTTTATTTTCTTTTTCACATATGTGAATAAATAAATCGATTCATTCCAGACTTTTAATTTTCGATATCCCCGATTCATGTTTATGTTTTTATTGATAAATATATTGATATGTGCCATATTATTTTCTTCATCATTAATTCTTGCCAACCAATCAACCAATCGTTCAGTCAACTTTGTTTTTCAATTAATCTTTTTCTCAATAATTCAACCATTGCCGATAAAACGGTCAATGTTCCAAATGCCGTGGAAACCATTGCAAAAATCATGAGACCGCCGATGTATTGAATGGGTACAAAGGAGGAAAATAAGAGTGCACCAAAGCCCATATTTGAAAAAGCGTCTAAAATGATCGGATAACCTACATCATCCATCACTTCTCTGCTCAACTTATTTTCGTCAATGGTTCGCGATAACCGTCTAAACTGGGCTATATAGTGAATAGCAAAATCAACGCCCACACCAATGATGATGGAGGATAGAATAGCAGTAACATGAGAAAGTTCAATGCCAAAATAGCCCATAAGTCCAAAATCGAGAATGACGGAGGCTGTTAATGGCATAATGGCCAAAACTCCCCATAAAATTTTCTTAAAAAATATGGATGAAAGAATTCCAATCATTACCAATGAAAACAGAATACTAAAGAAGGTAGACTTGACTATCAAAATCACCAAATCTCTAAAAATAACAATCATACCTGTAAAATTATACGATAATGCTGTACCGATATGATCATTGATAAATATTTTGCATTTATTAACAAATTTAAAAATTTCATCCGTTGTCATAGCTCGACTAAATGCAGTGATTAATCCCACTTTATAATCATAATCAACCATGGATGAAAAATCATCCAAATCCCCGGACATTGAATACATCGTAAATAAATTATTTATCTTCTCTTTCGAACTTGGGATGGTTTCAAATTCAGGATTGTCATCCATAACAGTTCGATGCATTTGTTTTACAACATCGGCTACGGAGTAGCTGGTAGACACCTTCTGATTAGATTCCATAAAATCCTGCAATTCAGTCATCAGTGTCATGGTTTCAGGGGCCTTCATATCTCCTTCAAGACGAACCCGGATATCAACCGTACCGGTCATTTCATTATCCATGAATTCCATACTGTCTCTTATTTCTGTCCCCGGTTTAAAGAAATTTGCCATGTTCACATCTACGGAAACTTTGAAAAGACCTCCAACACCGATTATTACAATAATCAGCCCGGTTGAAAAAACATATTTGGGATGAGTTAACACTTTTTTAGCCAGTTTATCTATTGCCCTTTCAAAAATGCTGGGATGGGTAATAGCTTTGGATTTCATATCCCATTTTTTAATACTAATCACAGCCGGAAGTAAAGTTGAACTCAAAAACCATGCCCAGATAATTCCTGAACTAATTGTTAAACCATAACCAACCAAGGGCTCCAAGGGAGATGATATCATCGTTAAGAATGCAACTACTGTTGTCAGACTGGTTAAAAACACCGGTATGAGGAGAGAATCCATGGTGGAAGCAATCGCCTGATGAATATGTTGTTTGTGACGCAGTTGCTTAAAAAATTTAATAATAATATGAACGCCATCGGAGTTGGCTATTGTTAATAATATAATGGGCATGGATGTATTGGCCAACGTAAATAGGAATTTTCCGGATCCTGTCAATTTATGAATCCATCCCATAAATCCTAACATAGAAATCATGGATAGTAAAATCACCATTAGCACCAATGCCACTCCCGGCACACTCCTGATATTTATTAATAATAAAAATGTTAGGATCAGCATTCCCGCCAACATGAGTCCCTTCACATCGTTACGGATTGAAGAAGGCATGATACCGGTTATATAAGATTGTCCGCCATAATATATTTCATATCCTTCCAAAATTGGATTTGCAATAGATGTCACCTCGCTCGCAAAACCGTCTTTAGGTATATCTTCGTAGGGTTGAACTATTGCCACTAAATAATCTTCATTATTACTGACAAATCTTTTCTTGAGATGGTCATTTTTCCCAAGATATTTTTTTATACTTTCAATTTCTTCATCGGTTAATTCTCTATCAGACTGCAAATCGTCAATTTCCATAAACCCTTCAAAATTATCCATACGAGTCGCCGTAGAAATGCATGTCACTTCTTCTACATACTGTGATTCTTCTAATGCTTCTGACAAATCCCATAATTTCGCCAGTGCTTCGGGAGAATAAACCGTTTTCCCCTCATGACCAAATGCGATAAAAATGACTTCTGTACTTCCGAATTCTTCCTGAATATTGTCCCATGCCACTCGAGATTCTAAACTTTTTGGCATCATTTTCATGATATCATCATCGATGGTGAAAAATCGTAATCCGGAAGCCATAAATAATGTGAGTAAGACAGATACAATAATTGTTCTCCATGCATGGTCTATACTTTGATGGATAAACCATGCCCTTACAGGATGGTCGGAATACCTTTTATGTTTATTTTTCATAATATTGTTGGATAGCCTCTAATCCTTCTGTTGTAAAAATTCCTCTGGAAATAATTCCTTTAAGACCGTCGATTGTTTCACCAACAGCTAAATCATTTTGTAGAAAGAATTCAGGTTGAAATGTGTTATTAATCATATTAATAAATATGATAGAGAATTTTTTCATGTCGATGTCATTACGAGCGAATCCTTGGTCTTGTGCAGATTTGAGAATACGATAAAAATTCTCCTGACGTTTTAACCGAAATGTTTCAATTTCTTTCCAAGCACTAGGACAAGTTGATTTTAATTGTGCTAAAAGATGAATGGGTGCTCGACTTGCAAATTTTGAAATATGATTCATCACTCTAATAAACTGCGCGGCGGGGTTTTCTTCTGTCTCTTGGATTTTAATAAATTTTTGTTCGACTTGTCCGGTAATAAATAAAACAATTTTTCGTATAAGCTTTTCTTTGGTGGGGAAATATTTATAGATGGTTTTTTTACTCATACCCAGTCTCTCAGCTAAAGACTCTACCGTAAAGGATTTGGCGCCCGCTTGAGATATGGCTTTGAATCCCTCTTCGAGAATATGTTTTTCTTGCTGTGTAAATGTGTTAGTCAATGGAAACGTTTTACGTATATATCGTTTCCGATATTAAGAACAATTGAATTTGAGTACAAGATTTAATTTCGTTTACTTTTAACAAATTTTATTTGAACTTCTGTCGATTGTTACCATGTTATAATAAAGATAAGAACCATAGTTCACTCAACAATTCAATGAATAGAGCTTTTCAACCGCCTATCGTCATTTTAGCCAACGGACGTTTTCCTACACATCCCAACCCGTTGAATATTTTGGATGAAGCCGGAACAGTCATTTGCACCGATGGCAGCACCGATACACTTCTGATGTTTGGGCGAATTCCCCATGTGATTATCGGCGATCTTGATTCCACACAGGTGGGAAAAGATGATTTCGATGGTTTATGGATACCGGTTCCGGATCAGGATAAAACCGACCTTCACAAAACACTGGATTGGTGTTTAATTAATGATTTGAATGAAGTCGTTGTTCTGGGAGCAATGGGAAAGCGGGAAGACCACAGTTTGGGCAATCTGTATCTATTGGTGGAATTTTCCCAAAAAAAAATGGATATTCATTTTGTGTCAGATTATGCTTCAATCTTTTGTATGAAAGGCAAACAGACATTCCCCAGTTCACCAGGGCAGCAAGTTTCCATTGTAGCGGTTGATGCAGTTAAATCCATTTCGACTGACGGTCTGAAATATCCTTTGAATAGCGACTCATTTCCACCGGCATGTAATGGAATTAGCAATGAAGCGTTGGAAAATAAATTCACTATTATTTCTACCGATAAGATCTGGATTTTTATTAATCATCCCGATTGAGTAGATAATGCACTATTTAGATTGGATAGCCATTGGTGGATATTTCTTTCTTCTGCTCTGGCTGGGTTTTTATAAATCACTTAAAAGAGGAGACGATTCCGATTTTATCCTCGCCGGAAGGAAACTCAGTCTGCCTGGTTTTATCGCGACGCTGGTGGCCACGTGGTACGGTGGTATTTTGGGTGTAGGAGAAAACACCTACAATTATGGTATCCAGACTTGGTTTATATTTGCTTTGCCATATTATATCTTTGGTTTTCTTTTTGCAATTTTCCTTGCCCCGAGAATCCGAAACCTCCCCCACCGCTCCATCCCTGATCACTTCCGGAAACATTTCGGAAGAAGCGCAGGAATAGTCAGCGCGATGCTGATTCTCATTTTGGCTTCTCCGGCTCCCTATATTCTAAGTCTGGGAATTCTTTTACAGCATTCACTTCATTGGTCTCTACCCTCTGCCATTTTGTTTGCAGCGGTTATTAGTTTAATTTATGTATGGTTTGGCGGATTTAGAGCTGTAATCAGAACTGATATTCTTCAATTTATCCTCATGTTTACCGGTTTTATACTACTGTTAATTTTTTCATGGGCATCCATTGGTTCACCTGCCTCTTTGGTCTCCCGTTTACCCGAACATTATTTTGAACCAATAGGGGGTAATTCAATCCAATATCTTCTGGTTTGGTTCTTTATTGCACTGTGGACTTTTATAGACCCGGGATTTTACCAGCGAACTGCTGCTGCAAAATCCCCCGGGACCGCCCGGAAAGGAATTTTAATATCAATTGGTTTCTGGTTTGTTTTTGATATTTTGACAGTCACTACAGGTCTTTATGCAGTCGCCATCGTCCCAAACCATACTGCGGCAATGGCATACCCTGAATTGGCGGCAAATATTCTACCGCCTTTTATTTATGGATTATTTTTAGTCGGGCTTTTTTCAACCATTATGTCTACAATTGATTCCAATGGACTCATTAGCGCCATTACGTTTGGAAGGGATATTTTATGGAGGATCCAAGAGAAAGATGAATCATCAGATTCGACCGGTCATATCCGAAAAGGTCTGGTTGTCATGGCTTTAATTGCTGTATTACTGGCAATCAGCATTCCTTCTGTTGTTCGGCTCTGGTACGTCATCGGATCCATTATCGTCCCCGGAATTCTTATTCCCTTTTTATTGACGTTTACAAAAATTCAATTAAAAAATACTAAATCCGTATTCGTCATAACCCTACCTGTGATGATTGCCGTTATATGGTTTATTTTTGGTAAACTATCGGGTCATTATCCCGGGGATATCGAACCATTTTATCCTGGATTATTATCCTCTATTCTGCTAATTAAATTATGGAAAATATAAAACTCGAAATTGAGCGAAAATTCCTGGTTAAAGAAAACTGGCCAAAATCCAATGAAGGTTATCATTGTATTCAGGGTTACATCAGTACCGACAAAGAAAAAGTCGTTCGAGTACGCATTAAGGATCATCAAGCATGGCTTACAATCAAATCATTTAAAACAGAATTAACCCACATGGAATTTGAAATAGAGATTTCTGAATCGGATGCTCAAAAGCTCATGAAACTGTGTAATAAACCATTAATAGAAAAAATTCGCTATAAATATAATTATAATGGTTTTACCTGGGAAATTGATGAATTTTGTGGAGCCAATCAAGGTTTGGTGGTTGCGGAAATTGAATTGAAAGCCGAGGATCAGTCATTCAAAAAACCCGGTTTCATCGGAGAAGAAATTTCAAATCAACCAAAATACTATAATGCCATGCTTACAATAAATCCATATTCCTCATGGAGTAAGAATTCATGAAAAAGAATGTAACAGAATTATTTCAACGGACATATTTACTTAAAGCATGTGTTTGTGTACTCATGATTTTTCAGCCGCTCGCCGCACAATCATTCAACCACCCAAACGCGATGTCATGGACAAACATATTTATTACACTTGTGGGAGGCCTGGCCCTCTTTTTATATGGTATGGGTAAAATGAGTGAAGGAATGAAAAAGTCAGCCGGTGATCGCATGAGCCATATTCTGTCTGTTCTGACTAACAATCGGATCATTGGTATGATTGTAGGTGCATTTGTCACTATGGTCATCCAAAGTTCCAGCGCGACCACGGTCATGCTTGTCAGTTTTGTCCAGGCTCAATTAATAACATTTGTCCAATCACTTGGAGTCATACTCGGAGCCGATATTGGTACAACCATTACAGCCCAACTCATTGCTTTCAAATTCACTGATTATGCACTTTTAATGATTGCCATCGGTTTTGCACTGACTTTATTATCTAAAAAGGACTCATCTAAATACTTTGGTGAAGTCGTCATGGGATTTGGGATCTTATTTTTTGGGATGAAACTCATGTCTGATGCCATGAGCCCCTTACGGACTTACGGACCATTTATCGGTCTGTTAAAAGGATTAGAAAATCCATTATTGGGACTATTGGTCGGGACAATTTTTACAGCGCTGATTCAAAGCAGTGGTGCATTTGCAGGCATTATAATTGTTTTAGCTCAACAAGGATTACTCACATTGGAGGCTGGGATTCCCCTAATATTTGGTGCCAATATCGGCACGTGCATTACTGCTGGTTTGGCAAGCATTGGGACCTCCCGCGAAGCAAAGCGTGTTGCTATGGCACATGTTTTATTTAAAATCGGCGGCGTATTCCTTTTTATTTTCTGGATACCCGCTTTTGCTGATCTTATTCGATTAATTTCACCCGTATCTGATGGGGTCGGTATTCATAAATTGGCTGCAGAAACACCGCGGCAAATTGCTAATGCTCATACCATTTTTAATGTTAGTCTTGCCATTATTTTCCTTCCGTTCACATCCCTTTTTGCTAAAATTTTTGTCAATATCCTTCCGGATACAGGTGAAGTAAAGCGTATACAGCTCGTCACCTGGCATTTGGATGATAAGGCTATATCGACACCAGCTCTGGCCATCGATTTAGCAAGAAATGAAACATTTAGAATGATTAAAATTTTCGGTCGTATGCTGGAGGCTATTATAGATCCATTTAAATCCAACGACTCGTTACTCGATAATAAGTATCCTCAACTTTCTTTGGTAGAAGGTATTAAAATGAGGGAAGAAAAATTAGATTTTCTCGATGAACATATTGTTCACTATTTACGAAAAATTGGCCGGCAGGAGTTATCAGATCGCCAGATAAAAGAAGTATATGGATTAATGTTTATCGTAAATGATATTGAAAGTGTCGGAGATATTATCGAAAAGAATATGATACCTTTAATTGCGAAAAAATCCATACTTAAAACAGATTTTTCTGAAGAAGGAAAAGGCGAATTAGATATTTTTCATACAAAAGTTTGTAAACAGGTCAGCCGGTTTAAAGAAGCCTTTTCCATGTTTGATCCCGTCAAGGCACTTCATATCATGGCCAAAGAGGAAAAGTATTCAAGCCTGGAATCTGAATATCGCCTCCGCCATCTAATGCGACTCCGGGATGAACGGGAAGAATCGATTGAAACACATGAAATTCACATGGAACTAATGGATCTATTAAAACAAATCAATGTATACATAGGGGATATCGCTAAAACCATAACCGATATTAATTCTAATTGAATCTTTTTTTGAAATACAATTCGACGAGTAGGAAGGTAATCGATGATCAAGCTGCTTAATATATTAGTGTTCCCCCTGTTATTGACAGCTGCTCAACCGGATTTTTGGCAGGCAACAAAAGTATCAAAACTTTTGACTCAAAAATATACACTCTCCCTCGAAAGTGATTTCCGTTCCATCAATATGGGAGGGCAGCTAAAGTATTCCCACGGTGACATTGGAATTTCAGTCCCATTTTTGGGACCGTTTAAACTCAGCCTCAATTTTCGAGAAGTGTTTGAATGGAAAAATGAAGCATGGACCCAGGAACACCGCCCCCATGGAACACTTTCAACAAAGATGAAGTTTGGAATGTTGGGTCTTTCTGCCAGAAGCCGGTTTGAATACCGCATGAAACAGGGTAAAGACCCTGTCATCCGCAATCGAGATATGATTGCTGTCAACTTCGGCAAGGGATTTACTCCGCTTAAACTAATCCCTTATACAGCTGATGAAATTTTTTATGATTTGGAAGAAAGCGAGTTAAATCGAAACCGTTTTTACGTTGGGTTTGAAATCAAGAGTATTTCATTTATGAAAACAACCGTATACTATTTGCAGCAGAGTGATTTAAAAGATAATAAATGGGATCCAACAAATGTTGTTGGGTTAAAACTTTCAATCTAAAAAATAGTACCGGTAGTGCAGATATTCTTGTCTGCAGAAATTGACTGAAGTTTACTCTGCTAGTATTAATATCTATCTTAATACAGGACAAAATAAACTTTGCGCAAGTTCTTGTTTTATTAATATAATATATTTGAAAAAGAACCTTCCGATTTATCTTTAACTTCTGCAAAGTTTTTCTTTTGTTTAACTATCTTCCCAATGACTGGATTCTTATCAAAATCCCTGAGTTCTCTTAACCTAAAAGGGAAGAAAAATATTTAAAAAAAGCGCAAAAATGCCCCAGTATGGTGACCGATGCGTTTTACTATAATTAGGTAATAATATTAACCGGCTTGAGAAATTAAATCCTTTAATGATGTACCTAAATCAAATACGAATTTATCCACATTAATTTTTGGCTCATGCCATACGCCATAATTTCCTGCCATGATGAGTTTCTGAATGTAGCTTTTTGTCAAGGCATCCGTACATTGATTATCGTACCAGCGAATATCAATTTTGGCACTGTTTTCATTAATGGCACCTAATAAGGCAGCCAGAAATGTCTGACGGTTTTCAGTATCCGTATTAATTTTACAGAATCCTGCTTCGATCAGCCCTTCGATTTGATACCAGTCTGTTCCCACAAAATTCTCCCACTTTTGGTGATCAGATTGTTTATTCTCCATTTCGTCCAATTGTTTAATAGCATATTCAGCGACTTGGGGATACAACGTGGATGCACCATGGGCAACAAATACAATTTCATCATTGATCTCATTAGCTTTTTTAAGCAATTCATGAGCCAGAGTAATATTGAGTTTCACTTTCTGCCCTGGTTTTCCTTTGTTGGGACCATGCATTGTACCAATAGTTGGAGCCAGCATCAGCACACCTGTTTTTCTCAGGAATTGATCCAATTCATCCGGATTCGTGTAAGTAGAAAATTCCGATTTTGTATCTTCATCCTCTTCACCTGCCAATACACCTAGTTCACCTTCCACAGACAGGCCAACCGGATGAGCCATGTCAACGACTTCTCTGGTTAAATCAATATTGTCCTTTAGTGGCATTGCAATTTTATTTACATGATCTGTCGAATTGTCTGCCATCACGCTGGTTAAACATCGTACAGAAGCCTGTAACACTTTCCGTCCCGGTTTTGTCATATAATCACCATGGTCTAAATGCGTCGCAATTTTCACGGATGATTTCTTGGCCATTTTTTCAATATATGATGTGGCAACTTCCAGGCCAAAAACCTGATCACCCCCGCCAAAATGCTTTAAGGCAGAATTGGAGAATGCCATCAATCCCGAAGACCCCAGCAATTCAAAGGCTTTCACGGCTGCATTGATACCCTGAAATGTGGTTAGATTGAATGCAGGAACAGCATATCCTCTCCCGATCGAATTTCCTTTTTCGCCCCGTTTTGCTTTCAATAATAATTCATGGGCAGTGGTCATATTATCAGGAAATTTCCTGGACGTGTTCAATACTGGAGGTTGTTTTGACATATTATAAAATCCTTTATTTTTGTCCTATGTTTATTAATAAATCTTGAAACCATTCTTTTTTGGTATCAAATGGTTTTCCGCCTTTAATTCTGTTAAAATCAATTAAGCTCATTTGGTTTCCGTTATCTTCATCCAAACCTGCTACGCCGCTCAAACCATTCAATGCATTTTCGGATGCCAACGATGCAGAACGTTTTATGAGGTCAAGATCAAACGAATTCGGCGCTGCCGATCTGGCAAAATAGCCGCTTTTTTGAACAAGAACTTTATCTGCGTTCAATTTTTCCTTTAGCTGTTTTGCAAACCACTGCCCAGGATTTATTTCATCAAGGCGTACATGACCAAATGCATCCCGACGAATTTTCTCGCCGGATGCTTCTATCTCATTCACAATTGTTTTGATTCCCGCGCCCTCACTCAAAAAAATATTCACACCATCCTTTTCATCCATTCTTTTATTCAACCGCTCACATTCTATTTCAAAATTGATGTCATCTTCCGGGAGAAAAATGGCGTCAATATCCCATCTGTCCCGTGAAATACGCAGAGAATCCACAAAGGTTTTGCCATCAAGTAATTCATGATATTTTTTTGCCGTGGTTGCCGTGAGCCAACCACAATGTCTGCCCATGACTTCATGAATGATCAATTGACGGGTACTCGTTGTATTTTCATTGGCAATATTTTCAAAAAATATCGCTCCCTGTTCGGATGCGGTGTCTGCTCCCAAAGACTGGGCAATGGGATAAACATCATTATCCACTGTTTTTGGTAATCCAACAACAGACAGTCCATAATTATTTTCGGATAAATATTGTACTAATGACGCCGCCATTGTATTTGTATCATCCCCGCCAATCGTATGGAGTATATCTACTTTATCTTTCTTTAACTGCCCTGCAGCAACAGCAACGGGACTTTCCCCCTCCATGATGTAACCATTCTCTACACAATTTTCTACATTAGTTAGTTTCACTCGACTGTTACCAATAAAACTGCCGCCGAATGACATGAGTGTGTCCCCATACTTATGAACATTTTCTGGAAACACAATGGATTTCCCCATCAACAGACCCCGATAACCATTTAGATATCCAATGAATTCGGCATCTGGAACTTTCGAATAATATACCTTGATTAATGCACCAATGGATGATGAGAGACACGGAGCCAATCCACCTGCCGTTAAAAATGCTATTTTCATATTACTAAATTCAGATGCGGATTATGTATTAAAAGTCTTTTATTTTTCGATATTAATAATTACGGTAACAAATGAAACATATCATGTGGCAACCGTCTGAGGAGCAAATTAGACGCTCACAGATGTATAAATTTACTGATTTCATTAACACGAGACATAAGCTAATTCTTAAGAATTACGATGAATTGCATGATTGGTCCGTAAAAAATATCCCAGCATTTTGGGAAGATTTATGGACATTTTTTAAAATAATTCACTCGGAAACTTATTCAGCGGTCGTGGATGACGTCCATAAAATGCCCGGAGCTGCTTGGTTCAAGAATGCCCGTCTGAATTTTGCAGAAAATTTACTTATAAGGCGAGACGATAAAACAGCATTGATATTTAAAGGGGAAGGACAGCCTCACGGAAAAATGTCCTACCGTGAGTTATTCAATTCAGTTGCAAGAACAGCGTCTGCTTTAAAATCAGCTGGCGTAAGAAAAGGCGATCGAGTAGCAGGATTTGTGCCAAATATACCTGAAAGTGTCATTGCAATGCTGGCTGCTGCTTCCATAGGAGCCGTATGGTCTTCTTCCTCTCCGGACTTTGGGATCAAAGGTGTTCTTGACAGATTCAGCCAAATTGGACCAAAAATCCTATTCGCCGCCAATGGTTATTTTTACAATGGAAAATCCCACGATTCATTGGAAAAGTTAAAAGGAATAATCCACGAACTCCCCAGCGTTGAAAAAGTCGTGATTATTCCTTACAGTGAAAACAATCCCGATATCAGTTCGATTTCTAAGGGTATTCTATTCTCAGAATTCATTCATAATGACGCTGAAACGATCGAGTTTGAGCAATTGCCTTTTGATCATCCCTTATACATTATGTATTCCTCCGGAACGACAGGTCTCCCAAAATCCATTGTCCACGGTGCCGGCGGTACCCTGCTTCAGCATTTAAAAGAACATAGACTTCATTGCGATATAACCGAAAACGACATCGTCTTTTATTTTACCACCTGCGGCTGGATGATGTGGAATTGGCTAATAAGCAGTCTTTCAGCGGGAGCTGCTGTATTTTTATATGACGGTTCTCCATTCTATCCTCATAGCAATGCCATGTGGGATATGGCTGAAGAATTTGGAATTACTGTGTTTGGGACGAGCGCAAAATTTATTGCGGCCAGTGAAGATGCTGGAAATAAACCGGTCTCTTCTCATAATCTTTCCAGTGTCCGTCTTATTCTTTCCACCGGATCACCATTGATGGAAGAAAATTTCGATTATATTTATCGGTATGTAAAAAATGACGTCCCGTTGGCTTCTATTTCTGGCGGAACAGACATCATTTCCTGCTTTGCTCTCGGAAGTCCCATCTTACCTGTTTATAAAGGTGAACTACAATGCAGTGGATTGGCCATGGACGTTGATTCTTTTAATCAAAATGGAAAATCTGTTCGAAATGAAAAAGGGGAATTGGTTTGTAAACAGGCCTTCCCCTCTATGCCAATATATTTTTGGAACGATCCCCATGGTGAAAAATATCATAAGGCTTATTTTGAACTATATGACAATGTTTGGTTTCATGGTGATTATATTGAAATAAACAACCACGGCGGAATAAAGATCTATGGTCGAAGTGACGCCACCTTAAATCCCGGGGGAGTACGAATCGGAACAGCAGAAATATATCGAATCGTTGAACAATTTCCCGTGATTACTGACAGTTTGGTAGTTGGTGTCCAATCGGATGGGGATGAACAGGTGGCATTGTTTCTCATCCTGAAAGATGATGCTGAATTGGACGAAATTCTCATAAATAAAATAAAATCATCTATCAGATCAAATTGTTCACCTCGTCATGTTCCATCCATCATTCAAGCTGTTCCGGATATTCCCTATACCATTAGTGGAAAAAAAGTTGAATTGGCTGTGAAAAAGGTGATTCATGGTGAAGAGGTCACCAACCGTGATGCTCTGGCGAATCCGGATGCATTAGATTGTTTTAAGGGTATCATTTGATCGTCCCGGTCATCATTATCATTATTTCAGTCTTTCTCCTGGTTGGCGCCATACGTAATGATCAACGAATAATGCTTCCCATACAAATGTGCATTCTTTTTGCAATCCTCACTACCGGAGCTTACAATTTTGACCATAACGTCCATTTGGTTTTTTGGTTGTGCAATATCACTGCAATATTAGGGTTAATATTAACTTTTCAATTTCGCCAAAAACTATTTGAAGTATTTTTCTATTTCGCGTGGACAGGTGATTTATTCACTATAATGATCTGGCCAAATCCTGTGTGTCCGCCATTGGAGACGAATCCCATAGCCTGGGCAGGATTTATATTAAAACACACGGCGCCTTTAACGCTTTCTGTTTTTTTTATTAAACGTGGAAAATTCTTAACCGAAAATGCCATTTGGACTTCCTTAAAATTCATGCTGATTTATGCGATAATCATGGTTATTTATAATCAAATATTTGATCAAAATATTCTGGATTTTCGCTATCCCACTTTAGACTTTGAACGACAATTTGGAGAGTGGCCGGGTTTTGTTGTAGTAAACTTAATCATCACCCTAATTTGGTATTATTTAATCCATGTGATT
The DNA here is from genome assembly GCA_964491015.1 of uncultured bacterium. Classification (GTDB taxonomy): domain Bacteria; phylum Fidelibacterota; class Marinisomatia; order Marinisomatales; family TCS55; genus JADFRD01. The sequence goes on from CAZBEY010000001.1 coordinate 32,554, forward strand.
ACCACTCGCCTTAAATTAATAAAACAGTTGTAAATTCAATTCCCCCATGGCGGCTGTTTTTCCCTTTCTTTGGGAGCTTGTGATCAAAGCGCAGCCGCCTTTTTCTTTTATTCCATCATAAATCCATCCATTTGATGGAGAAGAATCTCAAGCTTAAATAGACAAATATGCTTGAGGTTCTTTATTCCGTTCAGTATGACTTTGCATAAGAGGGAACACTTCAAACCATCCTATCGTACAAGCCCAAGATCACAAGCGTATAACTCAAAGAAAGGAAAACGCCATGAAACAAAATGATAATAGATCAATGGGAGCGCTCGTTGTTTCCATTACCTTCGGAGTGGTTGTATTTACTGCACTCTTTATTCAGCATCAATCTTCAAACAAACCTGTTATAATAATTCCTTCAACGGAGGAAAAAACATTTGTTTCCTTTGAAACATCAGATGTGGATTCAAACGTCTCCGGAATTGATGTAATCAAGGAAGAAATTGCTGTTTCGGAACCACCGGGGATGATTTCTTTTTCTAAGGCTTTTGCTATTTCAAGAGAAGCGCTTGGTTCAGGCCAATCGTTCACTTGGAAGGGAAATCAATATTCCACCAACACAGTTGAAGAAGCGGCTGCTCTTGAAAAACAGAAGCAATCGGGAATTGAACTGACGAATATTCAGGATTCACTTGACAATGCTCTTACCCAAGCGGTAACTCCTTTCCGCTAAATCCGGACCTAAACTAAACCTTGCGAAGGTTCTAAACCTTCGCAAGGTTTAGTCCTTGGGATAAATAAGCCCTAATTACAAAATACACATAATTAACATTATTGTTAACAATGTATATTTATCACATAACGCCAATTACGATCATTCTCATCCAATCGATCCCAACAAGATAATGGTAAAAATTCAAATTTTTGTCAAAGCATGATCAAGATTTGCAATTAAATCCTCAACCGCTTCAATGCCGATTGACAACCGTATTAATTCATCATTTATTCCGGCTGCTTCCCGTTCCGTTTTTGACATACCTGAATGGGACGTTTGAGCCGGACGTGTCACTAATGATTCCACACCACCAAGACTGGGCGCATTGATAAATAAGGATAGTCCGGATATAAAATGATCAGCATCATTTATATCCCCATCTATTTCAAAGCTTACCATACCGCCAAATCCATCCAGATATTTCATCCCATTGTGGAATCCGGGACTGCTCTCCAACCCCGGATGATTCACCTGTTTTATTTTGGGATGTTTTTCTAAATAGTGAGCAATTGTAAGAGAATTGCTGTTTTGTCGTTCCACCCGTAAGGATAACGTTTTTAATCCTCGATATAATAGAAAGCATGCATTTGGATCTAACGTACCACCGAAATGATTCAGTTTATGACGGATTAATTCTATTAACTTTTTTGAACCAATTACCGCTCCGGCAACAATGTCTGTATGTCCATTCAAATACTTTGTTGCACTATGGATGGAAAGATCAAAACCGTGTTCCAACGGACAATAATTAACAGGAGATGCGAATGTATTATCGATCAGGGATAAAAGATTGTGCTCCTGGGCAAATTCGACCACCCCGTCTAAATCCGGTACACTCAATAATGGGTTCGTAATCGTTTCCATATAAATCAGTTTTGTTTCCGGTCGAAGTTTTTCATACCAACCGGATGAATCATCGCCGTCGATATAATCGCACTCTATACCTAGTGCGGGAAAATCCTTATTGATTAAATCATGGGTTCCCCCATACAAAGATTTATGCGCAAGGAAATGGTCTCCGGATTTGAGTAAAGAAAGGAGTGTCGTGGAAATCACTGCCATACCGCTGGATGCTACCAATGCATCTTCTCCCCTTTCGATGGCAGCCAATTTGCCATGAAGCACCATGTGATTGGGTGTATTATTTAATCGAATATATTTTATATTATGGTAAGCTGACTCTTCGACCATTTCAAACGTTGAAGATTGAAAAATAGGCATACTCACTGCATCCCCGTACTTTTGTTGAGGTTCCCCTGCATGAATGAGTTTTGTTTCAATTTGATATTTTTCTGTCATGGAATTCCTATTGGGTTAATGATGGTGGAATTTAATTCATAAAAGTAAAATGAATGTTGGTCACATTGATATTATGCTGCATCTTAAAAACACAGATATACTTTCCCAACCCTGCATTTTAATTGAATCTGTGGAGCCATTATCGTGGCGGTTACCTTCTTTCCTAATTATTGAATATTTTTTAACATATTTTTACCTGAATTGTATCCTACTGTTTATAGATTTAACTTTTATGCCTAATTTCAATTCATAAATGAAAACGTTCATACGTATTCTTATAGCTTTTTTACTGCCGAAACGGAAGCGCAGGCTGGTAAAATTCTCCATCATCCTTTGAAGTCTTCCCCATTGTGGGGAAGCCTGTCCGCCGGAGCTTTAGCGTAGGAGGGATTTAGATAGGGATTTAGTAATTGGGTAGAGGGTTATAGGATTCTCCGCCTGCCGTTTCAGATATACTCATTTTGTATGTTTTTTACCTCAAGCTTTTTCCGGAGTCAAACCATTAATCGAGGGCTCGGGTTCTAACTAAAAATTATTAAAGGAAAAAATGAAAAAAATATTAGTTACTTCAGTACTATGTTTTGTCTGCCTCATGGGGCAACGGAACTATTCCGGCAAAATGCCTGCAATCGGTATTCTTGAAGGAACGGTGATGGACTCCATCAGTCAAAAGCCCATCGAATATGCTTCCATATCGTTGATCCATGTACGAAATAACAACGTTATCACAGGCGGTGTAACCGATACAGACGGCCATTTTTACATATCGAAAATTCCCATGGGCAGGTACAAGGTTTTGGTAGAGTTTATCGGATATGAGAAAAAAGTGATTGAACCGGTTAATCTATTCCCCGGTCAAGGCGGAGGGATTGAGCAGGATTTGGGTAAGATTTATCTTTTACTGTCATCGGTTCAACTAGAGGAAATAGATGTTGTTGGTGAATTACCTCAAATTATACAAACAATCGACAAGAAAATCTTTTTTGTTGATCAAAATTTATCGGTCCAGGGTGGAACAGCTTCTGATGCATTAAAAAAGATTCCATCGGTCGATGTGGATATTGACGGAAATATCAGTGTTCGGGGAGACCAAAATGTAACGGTCTTTATCGATGGAAAACCCAGCGGATTAACCCATGGAGATCGCCGTGCAATGGTGGATAATATTCCGGCTGCTATGATTGAACGTGTAGAAGTGATCACCAATCCGTCTGCAAAGTATGATCCTGACGGCATGGGCGGAATTGTCAACATTATATTAAAACGGGGTATGTTTGAAGGAATAAATGGAAATACTTCCTTATCGATTGGTCAATTCAACCAATACAATGCATCCGGCATGATGAATTTTCGACGAAATAAGTGGAATGGATTTGCCAATGCCAGTATTCGCCAGGGAAACCAGGATGGATACAGTGAAAGATCGTTTATCGCAAAGTACCCGGTATATTCTGATTCCTCTTCCCAGAGAAATGAACGACTTAGGGTTCCTGAAATTTATTCTATCAAGCTGGGCGGTGATTATTATTTGAATAAAAAAAATACACTTTCCTTCAGTACCACTTACAGTGACCATTCAAACAACCTAGAAGAAAATATTTATTTTTATCGTCCTGTAATTTATGAAGTGTACTCGAAAAACTCTGATATGGGCTCTACTCGGGATATTGATGTCAGTTTTTCCCGGAGCTATGATCATCCCGCTCAACATTTGGATTTGGATATATCCTATTCGTTCAGTAATGACCGAGAAGAGCAGATTTACTCCGGGAACGCATTCTCCGATGGACAAACTCTTGAAAAGGAATGGCGGACCAACGTGATTATCCAGGGAGATTATGTTCACCCATTTAACAAAGAAACGCTGTTGGAAACCGGATTTAAAAGCACTCTGAAACATTTTAATACGGATTTGGGATATTTGGACGTACCGTACCAATTCCTTTATGATGAAGATATCCACGCATTCTATTTCACACTTGGACATGAATTCAATAACAGACTGGGTATAAAAGCTGGTGCCCGAGCTGAACAAGTGAATACAAATGCCAATGTGGCAACCCATCAAGCTGCAGGACAAGATACGGTCAATATTTTTACAACCATTATTGATAATGCCATTAATGACGGACCCTACGAAAATCCTTATTATAAAATTTATCCCAGTTTATTTTGGAAAGTAACATTGACGGAAAAGGATCAATTACAATTTGGTTATAGTAAAAGAGTCAACCGCCCTCGACGGCGAACCATTAATCCATTCCCGAGGGATTTTTTTGACACATCACTTATTCGGAACGGTAATCCATATTTAAACCCGGAATTCAGCGATGTGCTAGAATTGAATTTTTCTCATTTTTCACGGAAACTGACTCTTAACTCCAGTCTTTATTATAAGCGTACAACTGACATGATTCGCTGGTGGGATAGTGATTTTGTAGCTGTCAGGGATACAACCTATGAAGTTCATACTTCTGATAATGCCGGGAATGCGGAATCACATGGGGTTGAATTCATGGTCAACTATCGTCCACTTCCTTTGATCAATATGATGGTGACTCTTACCACATGGAATTCCAGAATATTTGGTTCCGGAGAAGCTGACTTGAATGGGGATACCAGAGGATACTTTGCTTTTGGAATAGCAACATTAAATCTACCGTCGATTGCCCGTGTGGAATTTTCAGGCCGTTACCGGGGTCCCATGATAATTACTGGAGGAAATATTAATAGTAATTTTTCGGCTGATTTATCCATTCAAAAAGGGTTTATGAATGACCGGATGAGTATGACACTGAAAATCAGTGATGTATTTGACAGTGGTCAATTTTCTATTCACACCGAACAAGATGCCACCAATGAATTAACGGGTGTCCACAGTTTACATATTCTGGATGCTGAAAGGCGCCGTCGACCCAGAACAATTTATTTAGTATTCAGTTACAATTTCGGGAAATTAGAACAAAAAAAGCGTTATGGTAGAGGTAATAAAGATCGTGGCGACGGCGGCGGCATGATGGAAATGGATTTTTAATCTACAAGAGTGCTTTGAAGTCTTCCCCAACGCGGGGAACCTGCCTCTTCGGCCGCTCCAGCCAGACAGGGATTTAGTAATTGGGGAGATAGACTCTGGTTTTATCCTCATTTTATTTATTAGTTTTGTCGTTTCAGTGAACCATAATATCCATATTATAAGACAACCATTTGTCGTAATTTTTTATCTATTTAGGAATATTCAGATATTATATTTATGCACCAATCGCAATTCACTTTAATAAATAGGAGAATATCATGACTAAAAAATCACTGTTTTTCGGCATCTTCATCATTCTTTTTAATCATTTATTACTTCTTGCTGATACACCATTTACAATTGATTATGAAAAATATTCACTGGATAACGGGTTAACGGTTATCTTACACGAAGATAAGTCAGATCCAATCGTTGGAGTGGCGATTCAATACCATGTGGGTTCCAATCGTGAAATTCCCGGAAGAACCGGATTTGCTCATTTATTTGAACACATGCTTTTTCAGGAATCACAGCATGTGGGTCAGGATCAATTTTTCAAAAAGATTCAAAATGCAGGGGGCACATTGAATGGCGGCACATGGGAAGACGGGACGGTTTATTTCGAAGTCATACCTAAAAATGCATTGGAAACTGTTCTTTGGATGGAGTCTGATCGAATGGGTTGGCTTCTCTCTACCGTGACACAGGAGTCTTTTGACAATCAGCAGGAAGTGGTCCAGAATGAAAAACGTCAACGGGTAGATAACCGTCCATACGGCCACAATAACTATATCATTGTAAAAAATCTTTATCCGGAAGGTCATCCGTACAATTGGACAGTCATCGGCGAATTAGAAGATTTACAAAACGCCACATTGAAAGATGTTCGGGATTTTTACAAAAAATGGTATGGACCCAATAATGCCACCATTGTAATTGCCGGTGATATCAACAAAAGGCAAGTAAAAAAACTCGTTGAAAAATATTTTGGTGAAATTAAATCAAGTCCTGTTTTTGACGATCCGAAACCCATACCCGTACTGCTTAATGAAACAAAAAAATTATATTATGAAGATAATTTCGCCAGCTCACCGCGATTAACCATGGTATTCCCTACGGTAGATCAAAAGCATCCGGATGCGCCTGCTCTAGAATTATTGGGTCAGCTTTTAGGAGACGGGAAAAAGGCGCCTCTATACAAAGTTATTGTTGAGGAAAAGAAACTGGCACCAACACTTTATTCATATAGCGAAACAAAGGAAATTGCCGGTACTTTCGAAATAGTCGTTAATGCGTTCCCGATTTCTAATTTGACGGATGTTGAAATGGCCATTCATGAATCATTTGCACGGTTTGAAAACGATGGCTTTACTGCTGAAGATCTTGAGCGCTTAAAAGCCAAATACGAAACCGGTTTTTATCAAGATATTTCCTCTGTTTTAGGAAAAGGATTTCAGCTTGCAAACTATAACGAGTATTATGGATCTCCCGATGCCATTGCTGAAGAACTTCAAAAAGTTCTAGACGTTAATAGCGACGATATTATTTACGTGTATAAAAAATATATCAAAGGGCAGCATTATGTGATGACCAGTTTCGTCCCAAAAGGTAAAGTTGATCTTGTAGCTGAAGGATCAGCTTTCTTTCCGGTTCAGGAAGAAAATATTGTTGAGAAAATAGCGAAAGAAACCGGATCGGACGAGATGAATATTGACAAAATACCTTCTTTATTCGATCGATCTTTGGAACCGGTTGAGGGACCACAGCCAGGTTTAAAACTTCCGAGAATATGGCGCCATAATTATGGTAATGGTATCACTATTTATGGGACAAAGCACAATGAACTTCCGTTAATCAATTTCGGTATTCAAATTGAAGGTGGAATGCTTTTGGACGATCCGGAAAAAGTGGGCGTGGCTAATCTCATATCGGATATGTTGATGCAAGGGACAGCCACTAAAACGCCCATTGAGTTGGAAGAAGCGATTGATGCACTCGGTTCTTCTATCAGAATGTATACCACCAAGGAAACCATCGGTGTGGAAGTCACAACACTAAAACGGAATTTTGAAGCGACACTGGCATTGGTTGATGAAATATTGTTTGAACCTCGTTGGGATGAAACTGAATTTGAACGTGTAAAAAGAGAAACGGCAGAAGCCATCAAAAAAAAAGCGGCCGAGCCGTCATCTATTGCCTCCAAGGTCTTTAATAAATTACTCTATGGGAATCATATTCTCGCCAATGAAACTGCTGGAACGGTGGAAACCGTAGCTTCCATAAACATCGATGACCTTAAAGAATACTATGCGAAGAATTTTTCAGCTGATCTGACGACTATTACCATTGTTGGCGATGTAAGCCGCAGCCATGCCATTAGAGCATTTCACACGATGGCTAATAAGTGGGGGGTCAAAAAGATTCCCTTTCCTGAATATAAAATGCCGCATCAGGATATCAATCCTAAAGTTTACTTTGTGGATGTACCCAACGCAAAACAATCTGAAATTCGAATTGGATATTTGGGATTAGCCCGCACCGATCCGGACTTTTTCCCGGCAACAGTGATGAATATGAAACTTGGGGGGAATTTCAGTGGGAATGTGAATATGATTCTTCGTGAAGAGAAAGGATTTACATATGGTGCTCGTACGCGGTTCAGCGGATCAAAATTCCCGGGAAAATTCACTGCTTCATCCGCCGTTCAATCAAATACAACTGAAGAATCGGTCAATATCTTCAAAGACCTTATGACTGCTTATCGAGATCCAATATCATCAGAGGACTTGGATTTCACCAAAAATGTATTAGTGAAATCGAATGCACGGCGTTTTGAAACGCTCGGCGCTCTTCGGGGAATGATCGATAATATTGCAAGATACGGATTTCCGTTTGATTATATTAACGATCAAGAAGAAATAGTTCGTAGGATGACCATTGAAGACCACAATCAGCTTGCAAAAAAATTGATTCGTCCAAATGAGATGATTTATTTGGTTGTTGGAGATGCTGCCACACAGCTTGAAGGGATGAAATCCCTAGGATATGGTGATCCTGTTTTACTCGATACCAACGGAAAACCTGTGGAATAATACCAATCCTGAAAAATAAACTTCAGTTTGTGTTTGTTTTAGATGTATGACGGACATTCTTATCTGTCACACTGCAGACAGGAATGTCTGCAGTGCTTTTTAAAAAGCATTAGAATATATTTTATGCCTAAACTGAGCGATTCTAATCATAAAACAGACGATAATTGTAAAACCTATTGAGTTAAGTGAAAAATGAACTTTATTTGGAAGTTTAAAGAGGGACAAGCAGGATGCTTGTCCTACAAAATCGATCAGTTTAGGTTATAGCTATTTCAGTTACCCCAACATACATTTATTTGTACCAAAATGAGTAACAATCATACCACTCCTTCGGAGTTGAATACCGTTCATTTATTGAAATTATCATCTTGTCACCCCTTCCGGGTTGTGATGCTTGGTTCAGTATTTGCCAGCCTAACTCCGGTAGCTAGCAGATTGGCGGTATAATTGGTCGCGTTTGTGAATCCTAAAGGGATGAAATGATTATAATCAACATCATCAAAAATAGTAAACACTGAAAGGGTGAAATATATTGGCCGTGGTCATCCGATCTTACTCGATTCCCACGGATATCTTATCCTGAAAAGTAGGCTACAATATTCAATTACCTCGACATTCGTGTCCGGGATAATGAAAAGAAACCCTCTGAGCTTCAACCCGGTCTATTTGTTCAACCTGCTTAGTAAAAAGGCTTTGATGAAATTATCCAGGGCTCCGTCCATCACAGCTGAAATATTTCCCGTCTCTTCTTTCGTACGGTGGTCTTTCACCATATTGTATGGGTGAAATACATAGGACCGTATCTGGCTCCCCCAACCGATATCCATCTTTGTGTTTTCCAATTCCTTATTATTTTCTTTTTGTTTTTCCAATTCCAATTGGTAAAGGCGCGCTTTCAACACTTTCATTGCTGTTGCTTTATTTTTGTGCTGGGAGCGTTCATTCTGACATTGAGCAACAATACCGGTAGGAAGATGGGTAATTCGAATGGCAGAATCCGTTTTATTGACATGCTGTCCCCCTGCCCCGCTGGCTCGATATGTATCAATCCGCAGATCCCCCGGCTCGATTTCAATCTCAATTTCTTCGTCACTGGACGGATAGACAAATACCGACGCGAAAGACGTATGGCGGCGGCTATTGGAATCAAATGGAGAAATACGCACCAAACGGTGAATCCCTGCTTCCGCTTTTAATAAGCCATAGGCATAATCACCTTTCACTTCGAAGGTGACATCCTTTAACCCTGCTTCATCCCCTGGTTGGTAATCCATGATTTCTTTATTAAAATCTTTTTGTTCCACCCAACGGGAATACATGCGAAAGAGCATTTCTGCCCAGTCCTGGCTTTCCGTTCCTCCGGCTCCCGGGTGAATCGTTACAATGGCATCCTGGGTATCCTGTTCCTCCCCAAGAATCATTTTTAATTCAACTTCATCAATGATTTTTGAATAGGATTGGAGTTCTTCCAATACTTCTTCAATTTCCGTTTCACCGCTTTCAGTAAATTCCAGCAAAACTTCTACATCATCGTGTCGGGTTTCCAAGTCTGACCAGAGAGCCAGTTCTTTTTCGAAAAGGGATATTTTTTTTAAGATTGCCTGGGCGGCTTTGTTGTCATTCCAAAAATCCGGAGTACCGGACTTCAGGCGGAGTTTTTCTAATTCTGCTTCCTTTGACTCAAGGTCAAAGATGCCTCCGGAGTTCGTGGTGTTTCATTTCCGCAGATGAGTAGCGGTCTTTTAAATCTGTTATTTCCATGATTTAATTTAAGAAGATTAACAGGAGAATTAATGAGCGAATATTATTTCAATAGCAGCACTTTTTGATTCTCAATAAAATTCCTATTCTGAAATCGGTCAGAAGAAAATAGCTTTGCGGAAGTTTTTTTGAAGTATTCTAATCTCACAGGTGTATCAATTCGGTAACAGAATACAATCGTTCGTTTGAAAACACTGTCCTATCCATAATGATCAATAAGAATTAACCATAAGTTGGATATGTATTTTTCCGTATCTCATAAAGAAACATTTACATTGTTAACCATCGAAAAAGGTTAAATATGAAGAAATATATAAGAAACGTTTTTTTACATTTTTTTATTTTGGATCTTTATATCACCCATTAAAAACCAACGGTCTGAGGGTATTGCGACAATCAGCACCAATAAAGATATTTGGTGGTCATAGGTGAGTCCTGGAGTTCGATTGGGGTATGTATTTGGCGAAGGCTTTTCATGGAATACTGAAATATCCATTGGATTTTTTAACGAATTTGATGCAAAATTTTATTCTATCGGTATGGGTCACCAGAAGATTCGAAACATTCCAAACCAATTTACTTATTTTGCTATTCAGGGAGGACAAGAACTGGGTTGGTCCGTTGGGCGAGTTTATTACAAAGAAGACGGTCTTCGTAAAAAGGGTTGGCGAATTTCCGGTTTTGGGGGAGTTGCCATTGGATTTCTCTCCTAAGACCAACTGATTCTTCCTTCCCATGCCATCCGATATCACACAATTGGGATTTCAGGAAAATTGCCAGTACCATTGGCTCTGATTAATAAAAATATTGGGTTGGTAAACTTTTAATTATGCATCTCGTTGTTTGGGTGATTCATAGAATCCGGGGACAAATTTGCTTGGGATGAGACCTTTCAGAGTATGCACATTGAGCCTTTTACAATCAAATCAAGGTGAGACCAAACATAACTGCAATACCCGCCAATAAAGCGATCAACTGTAAAACAGATACAGAAATATCAGTATCATCATGGAGCTCCGGTATGAGGTCCGATCCTGCAATATAAATAAATCCTCCTGCGGTCAATGGGAGTAAGAACAGAGCAAAATTGTCAATAGAAGATCCCAACACCAATGCCAACACAACACCGGCAAATGAGGTAAGTGCAGAAAGAAAATTAAATAATAATGCTTTTTTTACCGAAAGTCCACCGTGAATTAAAATACTAAAATCACCGATTTCCTGGGGTATTTCATGGAGCAAAACAGCCGCGGTTGTTGCCAATCCCATGGGGATACTCACCGCATAGGAAACACCAATCAGAATTCCATCAATTAAATTATGCATGGCGTCACCTATAATATTCATAGGGACAACCGGATGCACATGATCCGTAGTCGTTTCGTGGTGACAGTGTCTCCAGCGAAGAAATTTTTCTAACACAAAAAAGAGGACGATTCCGGATAACACAGCGCCGGATACAATTAAGGAGTCCAATTGAGATTCAAACGCTTCCGGCAGCAAATGAATGAATGCTCCTCCCAAAAGACTGCCCACGGCAAAACTCACTAAAAAGGTAATAATTCGGTTTAGAAAATCTCGTGATACCGCTAATGTGATCACGCCGGCTAAGGAGATAAGACTGACAATGAATACGCTCAAAAAGGCGTATTGCCATGTTTCACCTGTCATACTCTGCATTAATCCCCGGAAGACATAAAAAGCTGCTCATTGAGAAAACGACGCAGTTCCATTTCGTCCATCCCAATATTCATAAACCGACCATTTTCTGCAACAGATATGCGCTGTTTTTCCTCAGAAACGACAATGGCGATTGCATCCGATTCTTCCGTAATTCCCAGAGCAGCCCGATGGCGTGTTCCCATAGCCGGGTCCACCATATTGCTTTCAGTTAGAGGTAGAATACTCGCGGCAGACTCTATTATTTCATTTTGGATAATGATTGCCCCGTCATGAAGAGGCGACTTTGGATTAAAGATTGATTGAATTAATGCAGAAGAAACTTCAGCTTTTAGCTGAGTCCCGGCCTCTTTATAAATTCGCAAACCGGTTTCTCGCTGGATGACAATCAGAGCCCCCCATTTATTTTCAAGGAGCTTATTGATAGCATCTACCAATTCTTCAATAGACTTTGATGTTCCCATGCGAAAAATGGTTTGGAATAATCGTGTTTGCCCCATGTATATCAGCATTCTGCGTAATTCAGGTTGAAATAAAATAACAAATGCCACCACCCATACCGTTTGGAATTGATTCACTAACCATGATGATGCGCTGAAACCAATCGCATTAAAAATAAATGATGCAATCAGCAAAATAATAAGTCCCACGAGCATTTGTCCTGCCCTGGTTTCCTTAAAATATTGATAGATTTTATAAAATAACCAACTCACCAGCGCCAAATCTATTATGTCAATTAGTGATACGGTTAAAAAACCGATTTTAAATAATTCCATTATGCAATCCCTCTAATTTCGTCTGCAATCAATGCGGCTCGTTTCATTTCTTTTACATCATGTACACGCACGATTTTTGCTCCATTTAAAATGGATGCTGTTACGGCTGCCGCTGTCCCTTCAAATCGATCATCCACAGTTGAACCCAATATCTTTCCGATAAATGATTTTCGTGAGGGACCTGTCAATACGGGGAAACCAATTTTTATTAATTGGTCAAGCTCTCTTAACAATTCGAAATTATCTTGAACGCTTTTTCCAAAACCAATTCCCGGATCGAGTATGATATTTTTATTTTTAATTCCATTTCGATTGCAAAACTTCACCCGTTCCTGAAAAAATGCAACTATTTCTTCTATTAAATTGTCATAGTGTGGATTCTTCTGCATATTCCTCGGTGTCCCTTTCATATGCATTATAATGACGGGTGAGTGGGATTCTGATGCAATATTTTTCATCCGTTTATCAAACTGTAATCCGCTGATATCGTTAATAATGTCGGCACCGGCGGCAATTGCTTTCTCCGCAACCGCTGCTTTTGAAGTATCTATGGAAATACATATATCAGAATGTAACCGAATGGATTCTATGACTGGAATAACCCTACTCTTTTCAACTTCCCGTGAAACCGGACCAGCTCCAGGCCGAGTGGATTCTCCACCGATATCAATAATATCAGCGCCATCCTCTGCCATCTGTAAAGCATGGCTCAAAGCTGCCTCCGAATTAAGAAACCTTCCACCATCACTAAAGGAGTCAGGCGTAATATTTAGTATACCCATAATCAATGTAGGAGAATTTTGAATATGTATATTCTGCCAGTTGGAAGGAAGCGCCATTGTGTTATTTTATCTCCTGCCAGCCTGGGAGATTTGATGTATTGGATTTTGGGGCTTTTGAAAACGCTTTTTTAGCACATTATGGTTTATTGATTCTTTTTTGAGAAACAGTAGAATCGATTGCCTTCGTTGGACTATTGGGTGCAGCCGATTTCTTTTGTTGGGTATTTTTTGGTCGTCTTGGTCTTCTCCGGCGCGGTTTACCATTTTTTGATCGAATCAGTTTTTTCCCGCTTAAAATTCTTTTAATGTCTTTGCTATCCAACGTTTCATACTTCAGCAAACCTTCAGCCATAATATTTAGAGTGTTCATATTATTCTCTAATAAACTCGAAGCAGTTCGCTGAGCCTTACGAATAATCCGCACAACTTCTTCATCGATCATCCTGGCAGTTGCTTCACTAAAATCACGGTGGGTTTGAATCTCTCTTCCAAGAAATACTTCCTCATTCTTTTTACCAAAAGTCATGGGTCCAAGGGCATCACTCATACCCCATTCACATACCATTTTTCTGGCAACGGTAGTTGCCTTCTCAATGTCATCCCCGGCTCCTGTTGTCAGTTCATTTAAAACGAGTTGTTCGGCTGCGCGTCCGCCTAGCAAAATGGCTAAACGACCTTCGATATAATCCCTTGAATAGTTATGCTTCTCATCGATGGGTAATTGAGCCGTGACGCCTAAAGCCCGCCCACGTGGAATGATGGTCACTTTATGTATGGGGTCTGCCCCCGGTATCAAGGTCGCCACCAACGTATGGCCCGATTCATGATAAGCAGTTACTTTTTTCTCATCGTCTGAAAGGATCATACTTTTACGCTGAATACCCATTAGCACCTTATCTTTTGCTTCCTCAAAATCATCCATATCAACAGAATGTTTTCTCTTTCGCGCAGCTAAAAGGGCGGCTTCATTTACCAAATTAGCCAAATCAGCGCCCACAAGCCCGGGAGTTCCGCGAGCTACAGTCTCTAAATTCACTTTACGTTTATTAATAACAATTTTTTTGATGTGAACTTTTAAAATACCCAATCTTCCCTTAATGTCCGGAGCATCTACGATAATTTGACGGTCAAATCTTCCGGGTCTTAACAATGCCGGATCTAATACATCCGGTCTGTTTGTTGCAGCCAATACAATAACCATTTGGTCAGAATTAAACCCGTCCATTTCAACCAGGAGCTGGTTTAAAGTTTGTTCGCGTTCATCATGACCGCCGCCAAGACCGGCGCCGCGCTGCCTTCCCACAGCATCCAATTCATCTATAAAAACAATACAGGGTGAATTTTTCTTCCCTTGATCAAAAAGATCTCGAACACGGGAAGCGCCAACACCGACAAACATTTCAACAAAATCTGCACCGCTCAAATTAAAAAAGGGAACATCAGCTTCACCGGCGACTGCCCTTGCCATGAGTGTTTTTCCTGTTCCAGGCGGGCCGATTAATAAAGCGCCTTTTGGTATTTTTGCACCTAATTTTTGAAACCGTTTTGGCTTTTTTAAAAAATCGATCACTTCCTTCAATTCTTCTTTTGCCTCAACGCATCCTGCCACATCATCAAACGTGACTTTTGGCATATCGGAGGTCCAAATTTTGGCTCTGCTTTTTCCGAAATTGAAAATACCTTTCATGCCTCCGCTGCCCCCCTGCATTCGGCGGATAAAAAATATCCATATCCCGATAAGCAAAATCCATGGGAGCATATTCAAAAAATAGCCTGTCCAGTCAACTGATTTAGCTTTAAAATTATAGTTGACACCAAATGTATCCCATTCAGCCATTACGTCCTTATCAATAAATGGAATAATGACATGAAATTTTAGAACATTTTCAACTGTGCCCACTTTTGATTCAACGGATTGAGGAGTGGCAAATTCCCCATAAAATACATTATCAATAATATCAGCACCGGCGATCAAGCGTTGTTTCAAAAATTCCTGATATTGGAAATATTGAATTTCGATTGATTGTTCACTCGATGTAAGGATTCCGGATAGGAATATGGCTGCCATCAAAATTAACAGCCAAATCATTGACGTTTTTCCAGCGCGCTTCCACTCAAATTCTTTGTTCGTATCTTTTTTCTTTTCCAGACCGGACTTTTTGGGATTATTCTTATTTGGGTTTATGTTCCCCTTCAAATTCAATTTATTTTTTTCGTAAGACATTTTATTCCTTTTCTAATCGATAAATGGCCGGTAAATGGCGCAGTTTTTGGTCATAATCCAATCCGTATCCTACAACAAAATCTGGTGCAATTTCAAATCCTACTATTTCAATAGGAAAATCAAGATTCACCATATCCGGTTTTAATAATAATGTAACTATCGTCAGAGATTTAGGACCTGCTTCACTCATTCGATCTTTGATAAATTTTATTGTTAAGCCGGAATCAATAATATCCTCAACGATGATAACGTGTCTACCTGTAATGTCAGCAGAAATATCTTTGCGAAGACGAACAGTACCTGTTGATTTATCACCACTGTAACTGGCCAGTTTAATAAAATCCATTTCGCAGTCAATATCCAAAGCACGAATCAGATCAGCCATAAAGATAAAACTACCATTCAATATACCAATTAGGATAGGAACTTCATCCTTAAATTTTTCTGACAGTTCGACTGCGATTTCAGAAATGCGTCTGTTTATTGCATCCTTCTCTATTATCGGAGTTAAATTATAATTGTGAAATATCATGGTTAAACTACAACAGTATAAAATGAAAGTTCCGCCATTTGGGTTGTGTCTTCAGTGACTTTTATCCGTTCGCTGATTCTCTGTCCGCAAACCCAGAGGACTTCATTTTTGTCCGCCAAGACATATTGATCATTTTTCCGAAAACGATCCACTTTACAATCGATGAGAAAATCGCTCATTTTCTTATGTCCGTTCATTCCCAGAGGCTGAAACCGATCATCGCTTTGCCAAATTCGGAGATTTATATTTTGTCCGAGCTTTTCTGCATCGACTATTTCATGATGATGATTCGCTGTATGAATATCCATAGAATTGGTTGATGTCCATGAAAATGTAAAGTGGTCGGTAGAAAGATTGTCACCAGTATGGATTGAATATACCTTTTCATCTCGTCGAATGTTATTTTGAATAATAATCCGACCACGATCTTTCAGCAACGAGTAATTATTAATCGATAAGACAGTCCCTGTTTCTGCGTTTTGAATAAACTGTGTTAATTTTATCCAATCGTGACGGCGCCATGAATCATTTCTGCCAATAAGGTATTTAATAAGAACACTGCGAAATGAAGAAGGTTCATTCTTAATATCTCCCAGCAACATAACCATTCTGCCATTACTCTCTAACTCAACATAATCGTTAATGGATTTATTAAGCAGATAGTCCATAACCTCTTTTGATTCCCCTACGTTTTCAGTCAAGGACCGCACCGAAGAAACCAAATGGGGAGTATGTTGTTTCCAACTTGGCACAACTTTTTTCCGTAAATAATTCCGGGGATGAGCCAGATCATCATTTGTGCTGTCGTGGATAAAGTTTATGCTATTTTCTATAGCATATCCTTCGATTTCTCTTCTTGAGAATGGTAATAGAGGACGAATAATATGTTTTATCTTCTCGCGAATACCAATCATTCCATCTATTCCGGAGCCGTCTGAAATATGCAGCATAATAGTTTCTATTTGATCATCACCATGATGTGCTGTAACGATTCTATCAGCATTAATTTCTTTTTTAATTTTATTAAAAAAATGATACCGTTTGTTTCGTGCCCAGGCTTCGGTACTTTGATTTTTTTGCTTTGAAGAAGGATTAAGATCTTCTCTGAAAAAGGAGATTTGATGAGTTTTACAATAGGACTTCACTAATTGGGCATCTGCTTCGGCGTCTTTTCTTAAATGATGCTGAATATGTATGACTGATAATTTCAAGTTATACTCATCTTTCAACTGATTCATTAAATGACACAGTACCATAGAATCTGCGCCACCTGAAACACCCATCAAAATATGGTCATTCAATGCAATCAACTGTTTTTCGGCAATATGTTTTCTGAATTTTGAAAAGAGTGTCATTCAAATTCTTTCACAACATTGACCACTTGGGCAGCAGATTGCATAATATAAAAATGAATGCACGGAACATTGGCATTATACAATTCCTTTGTCTGGTCGATAGCCCATTTCAATCCGATTTTTTTTACTTCATTATCTGTTTTTGCATCTTCAACCTGCTGTGCAAGTGCATCAGGGATATTGATAAAAAAGTTTTCCGGAATAATTTCTAAATGCCGTTTTAATGTTAATATTTTTAATCCCGGAATAATGGGAATTTTGATACCCACGGCTCTCGCTTTTTCAACAAAATTAAAAAAACTCTTATTCTCAAAGAACATTTGTGTTACGATATAGTCAGCTCCGGCATCCGCTTTTTCTTTTAGATATTTCAAATCAGTATCTAAATCCGATGCTTCAAAATGTTTTTCGGGGTATCCCCCAACACCAATACAAAAATTTGTAGCGCTTGCATCCAATAATTCATCTAAATATTGTCCTCCATTTAACTCAACAATTTGATTGACCAAATCTTTTGCATAAAGGTTTATAGTTTTATGTCGAGTATCAACGTTTCTTCGTAAATCATCGCCTCTTACAGCCAGTACATTTAAAATATCTAAATAATTTAATTCGATTAATGCATCTTCTGTCTCTTCACGAGTAAAACCATTACAAAGAAGGTGTGGAACTGTTTCAACGTTAAAACGGTTTTTTATGGCGGCGCTTAGACCAATCGTGCCAGGGCGTTTTCTTCGAACGTGGCGCTCGAATTTTCCATTTGGCGTGTCAAAATATTCAATTTCTGCAGATCGACTGGTCAGATCTATAAACGGAGGATTGTATGGCATAAGGTCTTCAACCAGTCGAAAAATTTTCCCAGCGCTCCCTCCCCGCAGTGGCGGCATTATTTCATAACTGAATAATGGCTTGTTTGCTTCTCTAATAATTTTCGTTACTTTCATAGCCTATAATTTAGATCGTTTTATAAACGAATTAAAAATGGGTTTTCTAATTGCTCTCGCCCCATTGTTGTATTGGATCCATGGCCGGAATGAATAATCATTTTCGAATCAATTTGTTCAATCATTTTTTTCAAAGACGATTTTAAAGTATTCCAATCACCGCCTGGCAGGTCCGTTCTCCCAACAGACCCGTTAAAAAGTGTATCTCCGGAAAATACATGTTCCTCAATTATAAATGTTATGCCTCCGGGTGTATGACCCGGTGTAAACATAACCTCAAAATGAAATGGACCAATTTCCAAATCTTCTTCCGAATCGATCCAATAATCCACATTCGGTTTTTCACTAACCGGTAGCCCAAATAGCCGGCGCGTTTGTTCAAACGTATCCAAAACCATTTGTTCATTTTTATGGAGATAGAAGGGGATATTCCATTCGGACTGTAATCGGAAGACAGCGCCGATGTGATCTATGTGAGCATGTGTGTTGATGATGGCAAGGGGATGAAGATTGCTTTTGTTTATTTCAGATATTAAAATATCCGAATCATCACCCGGGTCAATAAATACAGCTTCACCGGTGACTGAATCGGTAATAATAAATGTATTTTCCTGAAATGGTCCTGTGACCACTACTTTTACGTTAATACTCAAATACGATCAAAAACGAGTTCTGATAAGCACTGAATTTTGTCCTCATAAGCATGGGGATAAAGAAATCGCTCCGCTGCAGCAATACTGCTCAAAATAGAATTGCCGTCTTGAGGCGTAAAGCAAAATCCGGAAACTTCATGACCATTTCGAACATTAATTGTTCGCTCAACTACAACCGTTTGATTTAGAATTCGTCCATAGTGCCCGTGATCGCGTCCAAAAGAGAATACCGTGCTAGTCATGTCCTTTGTCGTTACTGCTACCAACGAATTTTCTGCTAAACGGTCCATTACATTTTGCAATGTTATTGCTTCCTCTACTTTCAAATGAAACCAAACAATATGCATATATTGACTATTTATCTTCATAGCGGACGAAAACAAATTCAAGTCAAGATTCATCGTTTTGAATAACCCGGCTGCATCCTCGGCGTGGTGGGAACCGTATTTTTCCGAACTATGGCCTCCTACCTGTGGTGATGGAATAAAACCACCCGGTTGGCTAATATCATTTGCCCGTCGAATACAGACAAATTTTCCTTCAATTAAATTATCAGCTGGGGAATTGTCTAAGGCAAGTGTATTGGTAATGCATGACAAATTATGGGTATTGCACGAGACAATTTGGATGAATTGATCATCTTCATTTAAGAATTCATCATTAATTCCCCTAGCATATTTTTTCCCGAAACCGTCTTCGCTCCCTTGAGCCAAAAAGCCTTTTACATCTGATGAAAATTTTTGATAATACTGTTCTTTGTTTTGATGGCCAATTCCCTTTGGAGTACAATCTATTACAACTGAAGATCGTTTGATGGCATCTTCTGTTTCAAAATCAGGATCCATGTCTAAATCCTTAAAATCCTTGAACCGATCTCCATGTACAGCTAAACGTGCGCCGCGCCTCTGCAAATCATAAACCTTTGAACTGTCACTCATTAACGGTGTATTCTTATGAAACGTAATTTCATCAATACCCAGCTGTGTTTTATAATCAGTTAATAAACCAATGAGTGGTTCTCCAATCGTTCCTGTTCCAACAACATGAACAATTTTTCTCTTCATATTTCCCTCTCCTAAAAAGTGTGGATTATTTTTTCTTTTGTAAATCTCTTAAAATGTTATGTTGCTTTATAAACCAAATAATTAGTGCAATAAATACGATCAAATATGCTGAAATACAATAATTGAAAAAATTATACATTTTCTTCAATGAGTAATTTTTGTCTGTAGTTTAGTATCTGAAATCTTATCCGAATCATTAATATCGACAGGGAGGTAAAAATCATCATTGAAAATAAAAATGGAAATAATATTCCTTCCGGTTGTTGATTCATTTCCACTTGAGGATGAAGTTGAAATTGGGGTGTCCATAATTTTACAGAATAAAAAATTAACGGTACATCGAGAAAGGCAATAATTCCAATTACAGCAGCGATGCGAGCGACACGTTCGGGATGCCCACCAAATTTCCTGAGCATAAAATACCCAACATAAATTAAAAATAAAATTAATGTTGTGGTCAGTCGAGGTTCCCAAATCCAAGGTTTTCCCCAAATGGGAGTTGCCCAAATCGGTCCAGTAATTAAAACCAGCACAACGAACATCGTTCCCAATTCAGCTGCTGCTAATCCCACATGGTCCCATTTACTGTCTTTTTTCAGTAAAAACATCAAACCGGAAACCATAACAATAAAATAGGACATAAAGCCTGACCATGCGATGGGGACATGAACATAGAATATCTTTTGAGCCCAATGTTGTTCAGGGACCATCGGTGTTACTGCAAATATCACGTAGAGATTAATTGCCATTAATACCGCGATTACAGCAAATAGTATTTTTGAAATTTTATCTGAAAGTAAACTGGACACTATTCTTCTGTGATTTGATCAAATAAAGTATATCCTGCGAGGCTGAAAATTACAACATACGTAATCATAATCATCACCCAAATTTGATAAAATTCAAAAGGTTTCACCTGGAACCAGCCTACGGTGGATTTAACACAAGCAATCAATAAAGGTGTGAGTAATGGAAATAATAAAACAGGTAATAGTACAGCGCTCATCCGACCCCGCATGGCTATCCCTGAAATGAGTACACCAACAGCCGTAATTCCCAAATTTCCGCATAAAACAATCCCTATGCCGGGTAAAATACTCATGGGCTTTGATAATCCTAAAAAAAGAAAAAATGGTGTAATAATGAGTAATTCAGTGAGTGATAAGTAAATGAAACCGCTGATCCATTTTGATAGAAAAAGAATACTTCGATCGATTGGACTAGCAATTAAACTGGAAAACGCATCAAAATCCTTCTCCAATCCAAACATTCGGTGCAACCCTAACGAAGAACTTAAAAGGACTAAAGTCCAAAATAATCCCGGAGCGATTTCATGCATCATCTTGGGATTGCCACTGAGAGAAAATGAAAAAATGAGTAATACTGAGGCTCCAAACGCCAACATTGAAAAAACAACTTCCTTATTACGGAGTTCAACAAATAGTTCTTTTTTAATTAATACACCTAACATGTTAATGCATCAAACGGGAAATTTTATCCATTAAACCATTCGTATTGGATGCTTCATCGATCACCATTTTACCCCCATCTATTAATAAAACCCTTGAAGTATTACCAAGCGCTCGATCAAGGTTATGGTCTACAACCATAATAATGCGTTCATCATCATGCCACGCCGAGAATTTTTTTTGAACAAAGGCGTTTCCTGAAAGATCAAGACCTGTAAACGGTTCATCAATCAGAAGTAGTTTCCAATTAATTATTTCAATAAATGCCAATTTTAGTCTTTGAATCATTCCTTGGGAAAAGAATTTCACCGGCTTGTGGATCGCACTAATTAACTCATAATCCATTAATGTTTTCTTAATGAGACTTGATGAAGGATTGGTCTGATGAAATAAGGAAAAATAATGCATATTCTCTTCTGCAGTTAAAGAAGGATATAAACCCGGAGCGTGACCACAATAATAGATCCCTTGTCTGTTAGATGATTTACCTTTAAGAATGTTATTATTCTGAAAATACACTTCACCCTTATCCGGTGCATTTATTTTGGCTATTATTCTTAATAGTGTAGATTTGCCTACACCATTTTTCCCTAACAGCGCAACCGTATCTCCATTAGATAAAGAAAAACTAATATTATTTAATATTGTTTTATAATTGAAGGACTTTTGAATATTTGAAACAGTCAGCAATAGATTAGTGTGGTTATTTTTTTTTGTTTAGAACGGATAAGATTTCTGATACTTCTTTTTTTAAATCAATCCGCGATTTAATATAATCCTCCTCATTTACATTGCCAAGTTGATAATCCATATCGAGTTCTTTAATCTGCCTATATAAGATTTTTTTTCTTTGTAAAAATGATTCTCTAATATTGCCGGTATTTTCTATAATGATGTCTTTTTCAAGAAACAAAGGCTGAAGGATATACACTGTAACTAAAATAAAAATAAGAAAAATAACAATTGACTCAATCATATCACTGATCCTTTTTAGTAGGGAAAAGAGCAATCAATGTACCTAAAACAAATATGTATCCACCAATCCAGACCCAATTTACCAATGGGTTAATCATTATTTTAAAATACGCCACATCATTTTCTGCATCAATCCCATTGAAAATTGAATAAATATCAAGGTTTAATTGGCTGTAAATATCCAGTTCGCTGTGGTGTTGTCGACGATTTTTGTCCGGATTCTTATGAAAATAAATTCTCTTTTCAGGATGCAATATTGTAATGGTTTTTCCATCATTACCGCTCAGTTTAATGTCTGCGATCCAGGCTTTATGATTTTGACGCTCCTGTTCACTTATTCTTAATAATTCAAATTGATAATTATCTAAGTGTTCGTTCCCGCCAACATTTAGCCCGAATTCCTTTTCACTATCAAATGCATGTCCGGTAAATCCAACAAACATTAGGACAACCCCAATATGAACAATATAGCCGCCATAACGACTACGATTTTTTCGTATTAAACTCCAAAAGGCAACTAACGCGTTCTCACTCTGCGATTTCATTCTCGAGCGTATTCCTTTTGCAAATTCCATAAGAATTGTGGTTAGTACAAATGAAGATAACATGAATGAAATCAACACGTAACCTCGAATTTTCATGAGAAATAGAATCAACGCAGTTATCGTTCCCATGGTTATGGGAATTGTAAAATTACGAATCATACTTTGTGAAGATGTCCGGCGCCAAACCAGCAAAGGTCCCACGCCGGTTAAGAATAAAAGAACTAAACCGATAGGGATATTTACTTGGTTAAAAAATGGTGCTCCAACTGTGATTTTTGTTCCCCTCACAGCTTCCGAAATGACTGGGAATAATGTCCCCCAGAATACGGCAAAACACATAACAACAAACACGACATTGTTGAATAAAAATCCGCTTTCTCTTGACGTAAATGATTCAATTCGTTTATCAGATTGCAAAAACTTTTTTCGTTTAACTAACAGGGTAAATGAACCAAATAATATCAGGATCACAAAACCGATAAAAATGGGTCCTAAAGACGATGCCGTAAATGAATGGACTGAAGACATGACACCGCTTCGAGTTAAAAATGTACCGAAAATGCAAAGGGTGAATGTGATAATAATGAGAATCATATTCCAGACTTTCAGCATGTTTTTCTTTTCCTGGATAATGATGGAATGAAGCAAAGCTGTACCGGTAAGCCATGGCATAAAAGAAGCGTTTTCAACAGGATCCCAAGCCCAATATCCTCCCCAACCCAGTTCTTGGTATGCCCACCAACCACCTAATATGATTCCGATACTTAACATTAACCATACAAAAAGTAGCCAAATTCGGACTGTCCTCATCCATAATGCATTCATTTCCTTTTGCGCCATTGCAGCAATAGAGAATGCAAATGGAATGGTAAATCCTACAAAACCCAAATACAGCATGGGGGGATGGATTGCCATAGTCGCATTTTGCAGAAGGGGGTTCAAACCGAGTCCATTTACAATCGTGAAATCCGCCTCGGTGGGTTTAAACGGATTGGTGACATAGTTGATCAGAATTAGAAAAAACAATTGGACTATTGTAAGTATAATCATGACCAATGGCATCAATTTTTGTTGGGATCTCTGATTTTGTAATATAGCAATCACAGCATAAATAGAAAGTATAAACAGCCAAAATAGCAGAGACCCTGCCTGACCGGCCCAAAGTGCTGTCAATTTAAAAATAGTGGGAGTTTCTATACTTGTATAATGAGCAACATAATCGACGTCAAAATTGCTCGTCATGAGCAATTGCGCCAGAACTATTGTTGCAAACATACTTACAAAAGAAACAGCGAGTGCCGCCCTTTGTCCTGATAAATAAAGACGATTATCTCCAGACCGGAGATGAAATGAAAGAAGGATGATGGTTATGATAGACAGGCCCAGAGCAATATTAAGCGCCAGACCACCAACAACTGGAATCATATGGACCCTTCTTTTGAATCGGTACTGTTGGCATCACGCAAATCGCCCTCATACCGGGAAGCACATTTAGTTTGCAAAATATCAGCAACAAATACGCCGTTTTTATAATTCCCTTCTATAATGACTTCTGCACCATCTTTGAATAAATCCGGTCGAACACCATTATATTGTACCGGCAAGGTATAATCTCCTTCTTTTAATTCAAATTGACATGTCATGTAGTTTTTTTCGTCAAATTGGATGGACCCGTCTTCGACCGAGCCACCTAATCTCACTCGATCAGAATATCCATCGTCCATCAATTCTTCTACAGAAAGAAATGTGACTAAAGCTTGTTCGTTCATTGGATTGGTTGATGCCCACCAAATCCAAAATATCACCACGATTCCTACTACTGCCATTGCAAAATAAAATTTGTTTTTTGATTCCATTTAAAATACCGCTGTTTCCTGCCATTCGCCGAATGCCGCCTTCAATGAGGTGACAATTTCACCCAATGTTGCATAGGCTTTGGCCGCTTTTATGATTGGTTCAATTAAGTTATTTTTTGTCCCGCAAGCATCTGTAATATTTGATAATGCTTGTTGAACCTCTTTCTCGTCCCTATTTGCTTTTAATTTTTTTAAAGTCGATAGTTGCAAGTCGCTTGCCTCATCTCCTATTTCTAAAATAGGGATGTCAATTTTTTCATCCTCTTTCACATATTTGTTTACACCAACAACAATTCGTTGTTTACTATCTACCTTCCGCTGGTAGTCTGATGCTGAATGGGCTATTTCTCTTTGAAAAAATCCTTTCTCAATAGCAGGTATTACACCTCCTATTTCATCAATTTTTTCAAAATAATCTTCTACTTTCTTTTCCAAGCGATCCGTCAACTCTTCTATAAGCCAGGATCCTCCCAGTGGATCTGCGATGTTTGCAACCCCTGTTTCAAATGCGATGAGCTGTTGTGTGCGCAATGCAATTTCTGCTGCTTTTTTTGATGGTAATGCCAGTGTTTCATCCATAGAGTTCGTATGCAAAGATTGTGTTCCGCCTATTACGCCTGCCATTGCCTGAAAAGCAGTTCTGGCTATATTAATCTCCGGCTGCTGTGCAGTGAGGGAACAACCCGCTGTTTGTGTATGGAAACGTAATTTCCATGAGCTTGGATTTTTAGCGCCATGTTTGTTTTTCATATATTTTGCCCAAATTCGTCTTGCAGCTCGAAATTTGGCAATCTCCTCAAAAAAATCTAAATGGGAATTAAAGAAGAAAGAAAGACGTGGAGCAAATTCATCGATTTCCAAACCAGCCTTTATAGCGTAATCAACATAGCAAAATCCATCCGCTAGTGTAAATGCTAATTCCTGAGCGGCAGTTGATCCCGCTTCCCTAATGTGGTAACCGCTAATAGAAATGGTGTTGAACTTCGGCATGTGTTTAGAGCAAAATTCCATCATATCCGTAATAATGCGCATGGAAGGCTCAGGAGGAAAAATCCATTCTTTTTGAGCAATAAATTCTTTCAAAATATCATTTTGAAGTGTTCCCCGAAGGTTTTCCAGCGGAACATTCTGCTTTTCAGCCACCGCAATATAAAACGCCAATAAAATGACCGCAGGTCCATTAATTGTTTGAGATACTGAAATTTCACCCAAATTGATTCCGTTAAATAACCGCTCCATATCTATTAAAGAAGAAACATTCACTCCGCATTTTCCCACTTCACCTGCCGCAAAAGGATGATCAGGATCGTAACCCATCAAAGTAGGCATGTCATAAGCGACGGACAAACCTGTTTGCCCACCCTTTAACAAATAGTGATATCGTTCATTGGTCTCTTTCGGAGTTCCGAAACCTGAAAATTGCCGCATCGTCCACAATTTCCCCCGGTACATATTCGCATGGATCCCTCGAGTAAATGGAAATTGCCCAGGGAATCCCAGCTCTTCCATATATCGATGTTTATCTTTATTGGGGTAATAAAGCGGAGCAAGAGGTTCGCCGCTCAAGGTATCAAAACTGTATTGGCGACTTTGGGATGAATCAACATCTTCTTGCCAACTATGTTCAGCATCACGAAAAATATCTAATTGTTTATCCATTTTGCACGTAATACAAGCCAGTAAATTAGCTCTTTAATGAGATATATCTGTAGACTATTTGTTCTTTTTTATTTTATTTAAAACTATCACAGCGCCTTCAACAATCATCCATAAGATTAAGCATATTAGAAATGCATTTAATGTAAATAAAAGTGAATTAGATCCATAAAATTGCACTGCTTTTATCCATAAGGAATAAATGGTAATTCCCATGATGAATAGCATGGGAATTAATAATGGAAATATGGGTTTTTTACGCATGAAAAAATACAATGTCAAAATCATCAGAGTTAACGCCGCCAGCATTTGATTACTCGCACCAAAAATAGGCCAGAGAACCCAGCCGGTCTGTTTAACTGCTCCTGTACTCGGATCCTGTACATTCGTAAAAACAAGAAGCATAGCTGGAATGATGGCGAGAAAAGTAGCAAATATCTTATTTTTCAATGGCTTTATATTTAGCACACTCCCCAATTCCGATAGAATAAACCGTTGTATACGTGTGGCCGTGTCTAAAGTTGTCGCTGCAAAAGATATCACTAAGACAGCCATTAAAGTTGTTGCTAGGTTGCTCGATATCCCTAATGATTCTACCAATGCACCGCCTCCCAGGACAAATGCCGCTGCTTTATTCCCCGTGGCATGAGCCCACGTATCATAATAGATAGACCAATTTAAATCAGCGACACTTCCACCGGCAGGAAGGTTGCACTGACCAACCAAAGAAATTCCGGCAACCGCAGCAATCGTTGATGCCAATGCTAACGTTCCTTCGCCAATGGCGCCCCCATATCCCACCATCCTCGCATCGGATAATTGATCTAACTGCTTAGAGGAAGTACCTGATGAAACTAACCCATGAAATCCGCTAATGGCTCCACAGGCGATGGTAACAAATAATAGTGGAAAAATAGGTGGGCTATTCGGCGCTGAGTGAAAAGCGGGTGCATCCAAAACTGGGTGTGCAACAAATACACCAATATACAAAAGAGCAAGGCCGACGATGAGCTGATGACTGTTAATATAATCTCTTGGTTGAAGTAAAAACCAAACAGGGAGAACAGACGCAATACCTGAATAAATAAATAACATAATAACCCAACTATTTGTTGCCTGAGTCTTGCTGAATCCCACCGACTCTAAGCTTATTGGTATCTGTGATCCAATCCATACGAAAAAATAGAGTAAAATTAATGCGATAAGCGACGGAATGAGGACCCCCGCTTGTTTTTTATAAATCAACCAGCCCATACATATAGCGACTATAATCTCAATATTGACTGGTAAAACCGATGTTGGGATAGCAACAAATAAATCAGCAATTGCCATAGCAAATACGGCTAATACCAACCAAATAAGTAAAATAATAAATAGTAAGAAGAGGATTTGAATACGACTATTCAAGATTTTTGCTGAAATATCCGCAACACTTTTTCCCTTTTCTTTTATGCTAATAACCAACGCACCAAAATCATGGACTGCGCCCATGAAAACAGTTCCTAATACGACCCATAAAATGGCAGGGAGCCATCCCCAATAAGCTGCGACACATGGACCGATAATTGGCGCTGCACCCGCTATAGAAGTAAAATGATGACCAAATAAAATATGTTTTTGGGTCGGAAGGAAGTCAATATTATCTCGGAACTCATGTGCAGGTGTTATTATTTCTTCTTGGAGGTCATAAATGCGCCTGCTCAACCATTTTGAATAAAACCGATACCCGAGAAAAAATGCAATAAAACCAAATAGCGCAAGCGTAACTGAATTCATATGTCAGTAATAGAGTGTTTTACAAAATCCATTGCACAAACCTGCTTGCATTCCTTCGGAGGACAAGCTAAAAAGTCTACAATCCGACTGCATTTTGTTCCTTCCCGCTAGCCTGCCGTCTGCCTGCCGAAGCATCAGCGCAGGCAGGAAATGGAATGTAGGCATGGCCACATTTGAAATACATATTAATGGGGCAGATAAGGACAGAATTCAGATAACTTTTATATCTTTTTTCTTCATTCATCAGGTTTCGTTGTGCCCTCTTATACTTTAGTTGGTAAAGATACCAGGCTTTTTATTGTATTTATTATACCGTTTTTATCTAAACCTAATTTTTCCAAAAGAAGTGAACGAGGACCGTGTTCAACATATTTATCCGGGAGACCCAATCTTTTTACAATTCCACTAAATCCGTTTTCAGACAACCACGATGCAACGCCGTCTCCAAAACCACCGATTATGACTCCTTCCTCAATCGTTAGAACGACTGAAAATTTCCCCATAATTGATCCTAAATAAGCTGTATCCATTGGTTTAATAAATTGGCAGCTCACTACTTCACAATTTATACCTTCAGAATCCAGATTTTCAGCTGCCTGGATTGCATCATACACCAAAGGCCCTATAGCTAATATAACTGCATCGGCACCATGTCTCTCGATGTCCCAGCTTCCAATGGGAAGTAATTCTGCCTGACCATGTTCGTTGAAAACAATCGAACTGGCTTTGGGATAACGAATGGCAAAAGGTCCATTTTCATAATTTAATGCGGTATATAAAAGGTTCCTAAACTGATCACCGTTTTTGGGTGATGTCACAATCATACCCTGAATGCAGCGTAAATACGAAATATCAAGAGCCCCATGGTGCGTGGGTCCATCTTCGCCAGCAATTCCGGCCCTGTCCATGCAAAAGATGACGGGTAAATGCTGAATGGCCACATCGTGAATAATATGGTCAAAAGCCCTCTGCAGGAAGGTGGAATAAATCGCACAAATCGGCCGCATCCCTTCCACCGCCATACCGGCTGAAAACGTCACTCCATGACCTTCGGCAATACCAACGTCGTAATATCGATTTGGGAATTCTTTTGCATAAGGGACCAACCCAGTTCCTTCTCGCATTGCAGCAGTAACACACACAACTTCATCGTTATTCCGGGCAACTTCTCTTGACAAATGACCAAACACAGTTTGAAAAAAAGGAATCGATGAAGATGGTTCCAACTGTCCATTTAGGCTTGGTTTGGCATTTCCCTTTACCCCATGATACCCAACCGGATCTTTTTCCGCGACTACCATCCCTTTCCCCTTTTTTGTAATGATATGAAGCAAAACAGGTGTTTTGATGTCTTTAATATTATTTAATGTGCGGACAATTTCTTCCATATTATGTCCATCAATCGGACCAAAATAACGAAAACCAAGTTCATCAAAAATGATACCCGGAACAATCATGCTTTTTAATCCTTCTTCCACTTTTTTCAAGAAAGTGCGCAGTACTTTTTTACCGCCGGGAATACCCCCGATTAATTTCCATATTTCGTCACGAACTCGGTTATAAAGTGGATTCGTAATGATGTGGGTTAAGTATGTTCTCATCGCACCCACATTGGGGCTGATGGACATTTCATTATCATTCAAAATGACCAGTAATTGCTTTCGAAGATGACCGGCATTATTCAACCCTTCGTATGCCAGCCCGCCAGTCATGGCGCCATCACCAATAATAGCACAAACTCGAAAATCATCGTGATGATGATCCCTTGCGGCCGCAATTCCGAGTGCTGCAGATATGGACGTAGAGGCATGACCTGCCCCGAATACATCATATTCACTTTCACGTCGTTTTAAAAAACCGCTTAAACCTTTGTATTGGCGATTAGTTTTAAACGCCTCAAATCGCCCGGTTAAAATTTTATGAGCATAAGCCTGATGACCCACATCCCAAACAAGTTTATCTTCAGGTGTATTAAAAACATGATGAAGTGCAACCGTCAACTCCACGACGCCTAATGTCGGAGCAAGATGTCCACCTGTATTTGTAACGACGTCAATTGTATATTCACGAATTTCATCACACAACTGTTCAAGGCGGGCTGTATCAAACCCTTTGATATCCTTGGGTGATTTTATATTAGGGAGTAATTCAAGCTGCATATTGTTTTTTCTTATGTAAAGAAATCGAATTTGACAAAAATGCCAATTGATGAAAGATTGAGACTCCATTTAGTTCCGGATGGAATGTCAGCCCAATGTGCTTGCCTTGTTTTACAGCACAAATTTCACCATTGGATTCTGCTAATATTTCAACATTCTTCCCTGCCTTTACAATTTTTGGCGCTCGAATAAATGTTGCCGTTATTTTTTCCACATGATTATTCAACTGAACAGGGAGGATCTCCGTGAAGGAATGAATTTGTCTGCCGTAACCGTTCCGATCCACTTCAATATCAAGCAATCCAAGAGGCTTTACGAGTTCATGATGGGTACGTATTGCCATCAAGATTAAACCGGCACAGGTTCCGAGTATGGGTTTTTCTTTTGCAAATTCAATAATGGTATTATAAAAATTCATTCGACGCATTAATCTCGTTAAAGTGGTCGACTCTCCACCGGGAATGACCAGCCCGTCTATATCTTTTATTTCATTGGGATACCGAATGAGGATAGTATCCAATCCAAGTTCATCCAGAATTTCTGAATGTTTTTCATAGTCGCCTTGTAAAGCCAATATACCGATTTTCATGTTATCAAATCATCGCGGGTGTTTTGGAAAATAATAACTTATGTAATAAAATATTATGATTATTATTCAAAGTCTAAATTCCGAAAAGTAACCAATCTACCAGCTATCAACCACCAATAACCAACTCACCAGCCTCGCTCCTGAAGACGTTCTTCTTTTGGAATTTTGGCAATATCCAAGCCTTCCATTGCTTTTTTTAAACCAAAGGAAATTTCGGATAATTTTTTTGGATTGTCATAATATGTTACTGCCTCAACAATTGCAGTTGCTCTTGCAGATGGGTCTTCGCTCATAAAAATGCCGGAACCAACAAAAATAGTTTCTGCACCCAATTGCATCATGAGAGATGCATCAGCCGGTGTAGCGATGCCACCTGCGGCAAAATTGGGAACCGGCAATTTACCTAATTTTGCCACCTGTTGAACCAAACTGAATGGCGCACCCAATTCCTTAGATCGAGCCATGAGTTGATCCTGACTCATGACAGTCAATTCTTTAATTTCTCCCATTACTTTCCTCATATGGCGTACGGCTTCAACAATATTACCACTTCCGGCTTCACCTTTTGTTCGAATCATGGCAGCACCTTCGCCTATCCGGCGTAATGCTTCTCCCAAATCCCGGCAGCCGCAAACAAACGGCACCTCAAAATCGTGTTTCCAAATATGATTATGTTCATCTGCCGGAGTTAGAACTTCACTCTCATCAATGAAATCTACTTCTAAAGATTCCAATATTTGCGCCTCTGCAAAATGTCCAATACGCACTTTTGCCATTACTGGAATGGAAACTTCATGTTGAATATCCATAATCATTTTTGGATCACTCATACGGGAAATACCGCCCTCTGAACGGATCAGCGCCGGAATACGTTCCAAAGCCATCACAGCAACAGCACCCGCGTCCTCAGCGATGCGCGCCTGCTCCGAGTTCATTACGTCCATGATGACGCCGCCTTTCAGCATTTCCGCCAAACCAATTTTTACTTCAAATTGTCCTTTGCTCATAGATCAATTCCTCTTCTATTGTTTTTGTAAAACTTTTAATACGCTCGGTTACTTCGTGAATAATATTGTCCGGAGTGGAGGCGCCGGCTGAAATACCTACCACATCGGTATCATTAAACCAATTTCGATCCAAATCCTGTGCACAAGTCACTTGATGAGATCGTTCATTCCGTTCTTTCGCTAATTGCGTTAAACGCATAGAATTTGCGCTTGTAAACGAACCGATTACAATCATTACATCACATTTTTCTGATAAATCTTTTAATTGCTGCTGATTTCGTTTCGTTGGGAAACATATCGTATTTACAAAGTTTAAATCAAACACTTTCGTCATGAGTATATTAATAATTTCCTGAACATTTTCAATGGTTTGAGTTGACTGACTCACGACACCAGCTTTTTTCATTTTTCCGAGTTGCATTGCCTCATCAGGATCTGCTATGATCACAGGATTTTCAACCTGACTGGCGATGCCAATTACTTCATCGTGCCCATGATCTCCAATAATAATAATGTCTCGCCCTTCGTTTTCAAGACTCTTGACCACACCATGAATTTCTTTTACAAGGGGACATGTTGCATCGATGATATTCATTTCCTTTTGTCGAGCTTTATCCCAAACGAGTTCGGCTGTTCCGTGTGCCCTGAATAAAATCGGCTTTTCATCAGGAATATCTTTCAATTTGCGTACAACTTTTGCCCCAGCTTCATCAAGGTCTTTAACCACATTTTCATTGTGAACAATATGTCCGAGCATATAGACATCACCATAGTGTTGTGCCGTATTATACGCCAGATTTACAGCGTCACGGACACCAAAACAATAGCCGGCATCTTTTGCGATAATTATCTTCATATCAAGCAGATTGCCTATCCAACGATGCTTTGACTGCACCAACGACTTGAGATATAATTGCTTCTTTTTTTCCCGGTACGATTGCACCTGCAGCAAATTTATGTCCGCCGCCGCCCATATCGGCAGCTACATCGTTTACAGTATATTTTCCTTTTGACCGAAAATTTAATCTGCAAGTGTCCGTACCGTTTTCAAAGATCATCACTGATACTTCAACGCCCTTGATCGACCGTACAAAATCAGTGAATCCATCAACATCTTTTGAGGTGGCTCCGGCAGAATTGAGCATTGATTTATCTATGGCGAACCAAGCAAAAATACCATTATTCTCAAATGTTACATTATCTATTACTCGTGCCAATAACCGTATACTGCTTTGAGGTTTTGATTCATACACATTCTGATAAATTTTACTGGTATCCACGCCAGCAGCCAAACATGCTATTGCTATTTCGTGACACGTTTCATTCGTGTTTGAATAACGAAATGAACCCGTATCCGTCATCACGGCAGTATAGATACCTTCACCAATTTTTTTCGTTATCGGCCTTTGTCTAAATTGCTTAAAATATTCATAAATCATTGATCCAGTGGCGGCAGCTTTTATATCAACTATGTTGTAGGTAAAAGGGTGATTATCCGGATACGGATGGTGGTCAATATTCACAGTGGTAATATTAAATTTTTCGACGGCATCTTTAATCTTTCGCAGCCGTTTAAAATCCCCAACATCAAAGATGATGGCTAAATCACATGATTCCAGCCATTCATCATGTTTATGGGAGTCGTACGTTTCAAATATTTGATCTGTATTCAAATAATTAAATTCTGTCGGGAAATCAGAACAGTTGATAATTCTACATTCTTTCCCTTCTTCGAGTAAATGATAATACAAAGCGGACGAAGACCCCAATCCATCTCCATCAGGATTTTCGTGTGACGTCAACAATATCCGTGCTGCGCCGCTAATGAGTTCATTTACGTTTTTCCATTCCATAATTAATCCAATTTTTTGCAGTCAAGAATTTAGCCGATTTCAGACTAATAATACACGTAGGAAAGTATTATCTGAAAATTAATGCCCAGTGTAAGATTATTGGTTTTTCCGCGTAGAGTATCTGGGGGAGTTTTTGGTTATAAAACGTAATTATTTAAACCATAAAGTCAAATTTCGCATTAAAAATAATAACTTCACATTTTTATTCTGAAATACAAGCTTAATGAAAAACACTACTCAGTCCATTCCTACATGGCGCCTTTGAATATTTAAATCGTATTATAATTCACGCTTCCATTGTTTTTCATCAACACCGTCAGCCCGTTGAAGTTTCCTGGCTAATACAAAGAAAACATCTGATAGCCTGTTAAAATACATGATGCAATGATCTGAAACAGGTTCTGATTGGTGCAGCTGAATGAGTTTTCTTTCTGCTCTGCGCGCCGAGGTCCTCGCTAAATGCATCCTGGATGAGGCATCAGTCCCGCCCGGTAATACAAATTCTTTTAATGGCGGCATTTCTTCAGTCCATTCCAAAACACTGCTTTCTAATTCTACAATGCGATTGACATCTACTGCCATCATTTCTTTTCCGGGAAGGGATAATTCTCCTCCAATGTTGAACAAATCCTGTTGGATACTTTCCAAAAACGAAATGAAATATTTATCTTTTAGAGCTGTTTTCCCGAAACCAATAAATGAATTTAATTCATCAATCGCACCAAGGCATTGGACGCGGATGTCATCCTTCTGAACCCTGCTTCCATCACCCAATCCTGTTTCACCCCGGTCACCTGTTCGAGTCGTTACTTTTGAAATCCTCATAGGAAGAAAATATAGGTTACAATCATGTAAAGTGGAAATAAAATAGGCAATGAATATTTAATAAAATATCCAAAGAAACTGGGCATAACAACTCCTGAAGATTCCGCAATGGACTTTACCATAAAATTGGGAGCGTTTCCGATATATGTATTGGCGCCCATGAAAACTGCCCCGGTTGAAATGGCCATCAATGTGTTATGTTGTGCAGTCATTAATGTAATAGGATCGCCACCTGCAGTGTTAAAAAATACCAGATAAGTCGGTGCATTATCAAGAAAACTGGATAATATACCGGTCAGCCAGAAATACATATAATTAACCGGTTGTCCATCATGCGAAACAGATTCAACAACAGAAGATAATGCCCCATGTGTCCCCGCTTTCAAAATAGCAATCGCAGGTATAATGGTCACAAAAATCCCTGCAAAAAGCTTCGCTACTTCAATAATAGGAAACCATGTGTACTCATTGGCTTCACGAATAGTCTGCGACGTCATATTCCAGCTGATAACCGCTAAACATATCAAAAGGAAATCCCTCGCCAAATTCTGCAATTCTACATCGACATAAAACACGGTGAAATGAAGATTAGGGTGCCAAAAACCACTCATCAGAACAGATAAAATAACGCCCAATAATAATAAAAGGTTATATTTTCCTTCCAACCCAATTTTATGGTTTTCCTCCGAGCCGGGTATCGGATATTCTTGATTATAAAAATAGGAATCCAGTAAATAATATATTCCTAATAAACATACAACCATAACCAGCATTGGCTTAATCATTGCAAAGGTCGTCCAAAAGAAGTCAACTCCTTTTAAAAACCCTAAAAACAGAGGGGGATCGCCCAGGGGCGTCAGTGACCCCCCAATATTTGCAACCAGAAAAATAAAGAAAACAATTGTATGTACTTTATGTTCTCTATCTGCATTTGCACGAATTAATGGGCGAATTAATAACATGGCCGCACCGGTAGTCCCCATCCAACTGGCAAAAGCGGTACCTGTAAGAATAATTAATAGATTGATAATTGGTTTTCCAACCAGGGAACCTGTCAAACGAACACCACCGGAAATCGTGAATAGCGCTAATAATAAAATGATAAATGGGATGTATTCCAACAATGATACATGAACTAATTCATAAATAGTTAAAGTAAAGCCTTCTTTTATCAGAAAAGGAATAATAAAACCAGCTGCCCAAAAAGCAGAGACTTTACCAAAATGATGATGCCAAAATTTGGGGAAAATCAAAGGGAAAAGAGCTATGGACAGTAGTATTCCAATGAATGGTATCACCCAATATATAGATAATACGCTCCCATCAAAATGGGGTACGCCACTGTGTTTGGATTCAAATCCAAATACAGTATTTAATAATCCACCAAGAAAAATAAATATTTTAAGAATTTTGAATGGTATTGTTTTCATTGTTCGTCAAACGGCAAAAGTCCGATAGTATTATAATATTAAAGAGAAGTTTAACACGTTTAACTATAGTTAGGAAGAAAAAGTAATTGTATTGGAACTCAATTTAATAAACTGCGTAAATTTATGCATGGAAATTATCATCAGTATTACAGTAATTGCACTTGCGATATTAGCAATGGCTATTGGGGTCATTTTTAACAATAAACCTCTTAAGGGGTCTTGCGGCGGTGAGGGTGGAAAAATTGTGATTGACGGTGTTGAAATAACGTGCCCAACCTGTGGCGGAGATACCGGGAAATGCCAATCTCGAAACCTCACTCCTGATCATTTATAAATTTAAATCCAGAGCTCGTCACTTCTTCAAGTGAGCCATCATCATTCCGGATTACCATCAGCGCTTCCGTTCCATCCAGGGATTCAATCAAATTTAATCCGTCGACCCTGCCCATAACCATTAGTGCTGTAGCCAAAGCATCTGCATCCATACAATTATCAGTAATAACGGAAGCAGATGGTACAGTCGTAACGGGTTCACCATTCCGCGGGTCGATGACATGAGAAATAATCCTCTCATCAGATTTATGGAAATTTCTATAATCACCGGAAGTGGCAATTGCCTGGTTATCCAAATCGACAATGCCCAATAAGCTCCGGTTCGTCTTATGCGGTGATTCAATCCCAATATTCCACACAGATCCATGACTATTTACGCCACTGCAATAAACTTCACCACCGATTTCCACCATATAATTTGATATATCTTTTTCTGTCAAATAAGATGCAATAACATCAACGCCAAACCCTTTGGCAATGGCATTGACATCCAATTGAACATTCGGATTTAATTTTTGAATACATGATAAATGAAGTACTAATTGTTCATATCCTGAACGTCTGATAGCTGATTGTATTTCAAGGTTAGTTGGGTAAGAAGCAATGCCTCTAGGACCGAAACCCCAAGCTGTTGTTAATGGCAGGATAGTTATATCAAAAGCGCCATTAGTCAGGTGTGTCCAATGAAATGCGCGCTTTACAACTTGATAAAATTCGGGTGAGATTTGAAATGGAATCGTTCCCAGGTAAGCGTTGAATTGATTGATCTCACTTCCGAGTATATACGTTGACATCTGTCTGTTAATATTGATCAGAATTGAATCAATGTCTTGTTGAATAATTTCTGAATCAATTTTTTTTCCAGTAACAATCTTTATTGAATAAGTCGTTCCCATTGTATGACCGGATAGAGAAATTTCTGTCAATGAACGGGAACATCCGGCTATCCCCAATAAGATAAAAAAGCCCAACAAAAGTCGGGCTTTAATCAATCTAATTTCAACCATTTCATTAACCAAAACTGTCGTAAGCAATCATCTCTTTTTCGACGCCAATTTCATATAGCATATTATCTACGGCTGCAATCATGGGTGGTGGTCCACACATATAATATTCAATTTCAGTTGGATCTTCATGATCTTTCAAATAATTATCATGCAAAACCTGATGAATAAAACCCGTTGGTCCTTCCCAATTATCTTCAGGTAAAGGTTCAGATAACGCCACATTATAATTGAAGTTAGGAAACGATTCTGCTATTTTTTTGAATTCATCATCATAAAACATTTCACGCAGGCTTCGAGCGCCATACCAGAAGGATACTTTTCTACCGGTCTTTAACGTTTTAAACAGATGATATAAATGTGATCTCATGGGAGCCATCCCAGCCCCACCGCCAATATAAACCATTTCACGATCAGAATCTTTGATAAAAAATTCACCATACGGTCCCGAAATAGTGACTTTATCACCGGGTTTTAAATTGAATATATATGAAGAGGCCAATCCCGGAGGCACATCATTCCATAGTTGAGGAGGCGGCGTGGCAATGCGAACATTTAGCATGACCCTGTTCCCCTCTGCGGGATGGTTTGCCATTGAATATGCACGACAAACATCCTCATTATTATTTGCTGTTAAATCCCAGATATTATACTTGTCCCAGTCCGGATGATATTGATCCTCTACATCAAAATCTTTAAAAAGTAAGTTGTGGTATTCGGGAATATCAATCTGTATATAACCACCGGCGTGGAATTTTAACTCTTCACCTTCAGGCAATTCCATAACTAATTCTTTGATGAATGTAGCGACATTGTTGTTTGATTTGACAGTGCATTCCCATTTACGAATATTGAAAACCTCTTCCGGAACGCGAATTCTCAAATCTTCTTTTATTTTTAATTGACAAGCTAATCGCCAATGATCCTTGGCTTCATTACGACTGATATGCCCTGTTTCTGTCGGGAGAATTTTTCCGCCACCCTTCAAAACCTGACATTTGCACATCCCGCAGGTCCCGCCGCCGCCACATGCGGAAGGAAGAAAAATATTTTCCCCAGATAGTGTTGACAATAATGTGGAGCCGGGTTTTGTTGTAATATCATTTCCATCATCACCATTAATATGTATGACAACCTCCCCTTGAGGTAGCAGTTTTGATTGAGCAAAATTTAAAAGAATAACCAAAAGTAAAATGACACCAGTAAATATAACAACCCCTGAAATAGCTGTGTAGATCATTATAAATTAATCCCAGAAAAAGCCATGAACGCCATCGACAATAACCCGGTTAATAACATGGTAATTCCCAAACCTCTTAATTTTGGGGGTACATTAGAATACCGTAAACGATGGCGGATGGCTGACATAGATGCAATCGCCAAGAACCACCCCAATCCTGATCCAAATCCAAATACTGTAGATTCCATAAATGTATACTCTCGCTCAACCAGGAATAATGAGCCACCAAGAATAGCGCAGTTTACAGCAATAAGCGGTAAAAAAATTCCAAGATTGTGATATAAGGTTGGTGAAAAACGATCCAGGATCATTTCAACCAGCTGAACCATGGCAGCAATAACGGCAATGAATACAATAAAGTTCAAATAGCTTAAATCGATTTCCGGCAGCCCTGCCCACGCCAACGCTCCATTCTGTAGAAAATAATGGTGTATCACCCAGTTCGCAGGAGCTGTGATCGTTAACACAAATGTGACCGCCATTCCCAAGCCGATGGATGTTTCTACCTTTTTGGAAATAGCAAGGAATGAACACATCCCCAGGAAATATGCCAGGAGTATGTTTTCGATAAATACTGCTTTGACTGCTAAACTAATATAATGTTCCACGATGCTACTCTTCCTCTACATTCATAATGGTTCTTTGAAACCAAATGATTAATCCAAGTATAATGAAAGCTCCCGGTGACAAAACCATCAATCCATTATTTATGTAACCGGATGCATAAAAAGAAGATGGAATAATTTGGAATCCGTAGAGCGATCCGCTCCCCAATATTTCTCTAAATATCGATACTGTCACCAGAATGAGTCCATAACCGAGACCGTTCCCTACACCATCCAAAAATGATCGCCATGGTTTATTTTGCATGGCAAATGCTTCCGCGCGGCCCATCACGATGCAATTGGTAATAATTAAACCGACAAAAACCGACAGCTGTTTACTCAT
The DNA here is from genome assembly GCA_964491015.1 of uncultured bacterium. Classification (GTDB taxonomy): domain Bacteria; phylum Fidelibacterota; class Marinisomatia; order Marinisomatales; family TCS55; genus JADFRD01. The sequence continues at coordinate 72,157 of CAZBEY010000001.1, forward strand.
ATCATACATATAGGCTCTCAATACCTGATCGGTTAAAATAACTAAAGAAGCAATAATAGTGAGCATGACGATAATCCGAACACGAGTGGGGATTAATTTTCTCAACATAGAGATAATTGAATTCGACATACTTAAAACAAAAACCAAAGCGAGAGACATCACCACTGCCGTATCTACTTTGACGGTGACAGCCAATGCTGAACATATTCCCAATATCTGAATGGTAATGGGATTATTATTCATTAAAGGATCTGCCAGGACAGCTTTGGATTTATTACTTAAAAGTGCCATAATTAGTTATCTTTTTTGCGAATTCGTCGAAAGAAAGTTTCGTATTTCCGGAGGTCTGTCTTCAAAAATGCCGTCACACCTTTTCCTGTCATCGTAGCACCGGATATACCGTCGACTTGATGAAAGGATTCCTGAGAGGTATTATCAACATTTCCCTTGACGATTTGAATACTGACTAATGCTCCCTCGTCGTTAATGATTCTTTTCCCTATAAAGTTTTTTGTAAACCATTCTTTTTCAACTTCACCGCCAAGACCGGGCGTTTCACCATGTTTGTAGAAGGTAATCCCTTTGACCGTTATACCATCTGATTCAAGGGCAATATATCCATATAAAGTAGACCATAACCCTTTTCCGGAAATGGGAACAGAATACCCATCAATGCCATATCCTGGTATATGCTTACAGTACACGGGGTATTGATCAATGTCGATAATATTTTCAACACTGACATCCGAAAGCCTATTCCCTTTGCTGTCTACAACAAATCCTTCAACATTTTTCTCAAAAATCTCTTGTATAGTTTGTTGGGTCCAAGGTTCATCTTTTGTTTCGGTAAATCCCAACGAACGTAATATATTTTTCTTAATATCGATGGCAACATTCAAATCTTGTTTTTCCTTCAGAGACGTCGCTGCCAATGATAGCAAAATTCCCAAAATAATGGTTACAATTGCTGTGAATACTAAGGTATAGGTATTACTCTGCTGCATATCTCTTTAACCGTCGTTTAATATTCCCTCGAACAATATAGTAATCAATCAATGGAGCGAAAGCATTCATGAGTAATATTGCCAGCATGGTTCCTTCCGGATACGCCGGATTCATGGTTCGAATAATTACCGTTAGGAAGCCAATCATCATACCGTAAATCCATCTTCCTTTGTCTGTATGAGCTCCGGTGACCGGTTCAGTAGCCATAAAGGCAACTCCAAATAAAAAACCACCCATCACCAAATGGTAATGGGCGGGCAAGGTAAGCATTGTATTTGAAGAATAAGGCGCCATAATATTGGTGAACACGGCAGTACCGAATAAACCAATCAAAGCGCCAACAATGACCCGCCAATTAACAATTCCAACATAAATAAGAAATAAAGCGCCAAGGATAATCAGGAATTTATTTGTCTCGCCTATTGAACCGGGAATATTTCCCCAGAACATATTGGACCATGAAAAATCAAATTGTGTAATATTCGATAATAAGTCTACTGCATTTCCGTTTTCAACAGCAGCAGGAACGGATAATGCTGTTGCTCCTGAAATTCCATCGACATTAATCCAAACCTTATCTCCGGATATTTGACCCGGGTAAGCGAAAAAGATAAACGCTCTTGCTACTAATGCCGGATTAAATATATTCATACCGACGCCACCAAAAATTTCTTTGCCAATCACCACACCAAATGATGTCGCAACTGCAACTTGCCACAATGGAATAGTGGGAGGCATAATTAATGGAATCAGTACCCATGTGACCAAGAATCCCTCATTAATAGGATGTTTACGAATAACAGCGAATAAGATTTCCCAAAATCCTCCAGCGATGAATGCTGTCAGCAGAATGGGGAGAATAGAACTCATTCCTATCCAAAAATTTTCCATAACAGACCGATCTGTACCCGCTGCCTGAAAGCCAATATTGATAGCACCAAAAATATATAATGGAAGAAGAGCGATCACCACAAGGATCATAACACGTTTGTTATCAATACTATCACGGATATGGGGTCCTGACTCTGTTTTTTCATTGGTCGAGAACAAGATAGTGTCAGTTGCATCATAAACAGGATGTAATTTTTCTAATAACCCTCCTTTTGTAAAAACAGGCTCTATTTTATCAAGAATCGAACGAATGATTTTCATTATTATCCTTCTGCCTCTAAAACATCCAACCCACGACGAATCACTGTCCCGATGTCTATTTTGCTCGCATCAGCAAAGGAGCATAAGGCAAAATCTTCTTCATCACATTCGAGTAATCCAAGTTGCTCCATTTCTTCAATATCATTGGCTAAAATGGAACGAAATAGAGGATTGGGTAAAATATCCATCGGTAACACTTTTTCCCAAGAATTGATTGGAACCATGGCGCGCTCTTCACCGTTTTTATTTGTATTAAATGGATATAGTGACCGTCCAATTGAGTTAAATGCATTGGTTAAACTGTATCGACTTTTACCGGATCCAAGGCGTAACATACCTAAAAACTCACGATCATCGGATTCAGGCAACACAGTTACACTTGTATGATAAAAATAAACATGGTCGATTTTATCAATACATTTTCCAGTCAGGACGTCTCCGGAAATGAACCGGTTTTTCCCATCAATTATTCTTTCATTTATCAATGGTTGGATGGCTGTTCCCATCCTTGTTTTCAAATGGGTGGGTTTGTTAACGGCGGGACCCCCAATCGTCATGACAATGCTGGGATCAAATACACCTTTCAAAAACAATCGTCCTAATGTAATTACATGTTGCGCATTGACTGTCCATATAATTTTACCGGGTTTTAGTGGATCAATGTGATGAATTTGAATTCCTACATTACCGGCAGGATGAGGTCCGGATATGGAATGAATTTTTGCCCGGGGTACATCCATTAAGGTCTCGGAAATTGAATTTTCGGCGACTCCGATATGAATATCGCCTTTCGTTAACCGTGACAATGCCGCCACACCGGTATTAAAGGACGATTCTTTATTTTGCAAAGCAACATCAATATCTACTGTTAATGGCGCCGAATTAAAACAGGATATGAAAATTGAATGGGGTTCCTCCTCCGGATTAGCTATTTTATTAAAGGGACGCTGGCGAATTATCGGCCACAAACCGGCGTTCAGAATCTGTTCACTAATTTTTTCTTTTGAGGATTCAAGAATTTGTTTGGGGTCGAGAATCGGAAATTCGACCGATTCTTCATTTTGACTAAGCTCAATGATTATTTTTTCTATCACTCGGCGGGCCCCATAATGAATTTCGGTAATTTCTCCCGCTCCGGGGGATGCCCATTTAACCAAAGGATTGCGTTTATCATTAAAGAGCGGAGCACCAACCTTTACATGCTCTCCCTTCTTTACCATTAATTTTGGTTTAACGTATTGAAATTCAGATGGATGAATCGCAGCTGTTTGCGGTTTTACGGATATTTCCAAATCCCTTTTGGGAACACCGGCAATCTGAATATCATGACCTTTTTGTATCTTTATTTGTGACATTTCCTTACTATTTATCTAAAAGAATTTACTGTTAAACTATCCTGATTAATAATTCTAAAGAATGGGAAACCCAATCAGCAATGGGCGCCCAGTAAATCCCAAAGAATACCGTTGGAATTGCCAAAATGAGTAAAATTACCATGACAGAAAACGATGGAACCTGGATTGTTTCAGTAGGTTCCCCTTCCAGAAACATCACCTTTACGACTCTAAAATAATAATACAGAGATATGACGCTATTAATTGCTCCAACAATGGCGAGCCAATACATTTGCGGACCGACTTTAATCACGGATGCGAAGAGATAAAATTTTCCGATAAAACCGGCTGTGGGCGGAATACCTGTTAGTGACAGCATAAATACAGTCATAACTATTCCGACAATTGGCGTCTTCCAGCCCAATCCGCGAAAATCATCCAGTGATTCCCCGCCTCCTTGGGATTTTATATAAATCACGATAAAAAAGGCACCCAGGTTCATGAATATATACATGACTAAATAGAGCATAATTGCATACACGCCCTGGGATGACGAGGTGGGAAGAGCCATGAGCATATATCCTGCATGAGCGATGCTGGAATAGGCCAGCATGCGCTTAATGTTGCTTTGCTGTAGAGCAACCAGATTCCCCAACGTCATGGTAATCACGGAAAGGACCGCCAGTATTTGCGGCCATGGAATGTCTGTGAATGTAGAAAGGGATGGATCAATAAAAGCGCCACTATCCCCAAAAACAGTATTAAAAAATCGTATGATTACTGCAAAACCCACCGCTTTAGGAGCGACGGATAAGTAAGCAGTAATAGATGTGGGTGCGCCTTCATACACATCCGGCGTCCAAAAATGAAACGGAACAGCAGATATTTTATATCCAAAACCTGCAAGAATAAAAATGGCTGCAAGGGTAAATGCAACATTTGCTGTTCCTTCTAAATTCCACATTGCTTCCTGGATAGCAAAATATTTGGTAGAACCGGCCAGACCGAAAATAATACTCATTCCGAATAACATGATCCCTGACGAAAAAGCACCATAAATAACATATTTCAAGGCTGCCTCATTAGAACGAAGATCCCCTTTCAAATAACCGGCTAAAATGAAAGAAACAATGGATACAATTTCAATGGCTAAATAGAGCATGATTAGATCAATAGCAGACGCCATTAGAAACATGCCAAAAACCATAATAGCCATGAGTGAATAATATTCTCCGGTGCGATGACCATCGAGTTCGTTCGTTTTTTGAGAAATAAAGATAACCAAAACTGTTGACAAAACCATCAGTGTTTTGAAGAATGATGCAAAAGGATCAAATGCCAAATTTCCCATAAACAGTGCTGTGACAATCTCGTTATTCTGGGAATAGATTGCAATTTGAGTCAAGATCAATCCACCTAGAACCCAGAAGGCTGTTTTACCGGATTCTTTATCGGAATAAAATAAATCGGCTATTATCGCAACCAATACAGTGATGGTCAGAATGATTTCCGGCCTGTAAAAAGATAAGCTTTGTAGGTTATTCATAATCGACTAAAATATTCCGGCAAAATTGCTCACGTTGGTGACCGTATCAATAATCACATTCACCGTACTGCTGATCAGATCCAAAAACGGTTTAGGATAAATACCCAAAAATAATGTTATAACTGCCAGAGGAATCACTGTGAAAAGTTCCATCCGGTTAATTTCCGGCAGGTCCTTATATTTTTCATTCAAAGACCCCATGAACATCCGTTGAAATGCCCAGAGAAAATAAGCTGCGTTCAATAAGATACCGAGAGTTGATGCAATCACGATTGTTTTAAAAACGGGGAAAGCTCCGATGAAACACATCGCTTCACTTACAAACCCGGAAAAACCCGGCAAACCAAGACCGGCAAAAAATGCTAATGCAACTATACCGGTATAAATGGGCATTTGAGCTGCCAACCCTCCAAATCCTTCAATATCCCGATGGTGAGCTCTTTCATAAATGACACCCACCAAAATAAACAGCATGGCTGATATCGTTCCATGATTAAACATTTGAAATACTGCTCCACCCAAACCGGCCTGTGCCGCTAAAACATTATTACCATGTACAGCGCCGCCAGCGATGACAGCAGCCATTCCAATCAATAGATATCCCATGTGATTCACACTGGAGTAGGCGACCAGTTTTTTTAAATCCTTTTGGGCCAGTGCGCACATGGCTCCCCATATAACATTGATAAGTCCCAGCACTGCCAATGCGCCGGCAAACCACCAGACAGCTCCCGGTAGCATTGTATAGTTTATTCGCAGCATACCATACACACCAAGTTTCAATAAGATCCCAGCTAGGATGACTGAAATGGCTGTGGGTGCTTCAACATGCGCCAGAGGAAGCCAAGTATGGAATGGAAATACAGGCACTTTAATGGCGAAACCGATAAAGAGCAATACCCATATCACTTTAATGGCGCTCATTCCCCACCACATAACTCCATTCAAGGTAGTGGGAGCTGTTTCCATGAGCACCAGCATATCAAATGTATGACCACAGGTAAAATAGAGGGCCAAGATAGCAATCAGCATTAAAACTGACCCAACCAATGTATAAAGGAAAAATTTAATAGCCGCATATTCCCGTTGCGGACCGCCCCACATACCAATCAAGAAAAACATAGGTAAAAGCATCACTTCCCAGAATACATAAAAAAGGAAGAAATCAAGCGAAAGGAACACACCCATTATACCAATATCCAATAACAAAAACAGCGCAAAATAGCCTTTAACAGCTCGGTTGATATTCCAACTAACAAATGTTGACAGAAAAAATAACAACCCCGTCAATATCACCATGGGCAAACTCAAGCCATCAACGCCTAATATATATGTAATGTTGAATGAGGGAATCCAGGTTGCTTTCTCCATAAACTGGAAACCACCATTGACCAAATCAAACCGTGACCATAACCCCAGTGTAGCTAAAAACTGAATACCGGTGGTGACAGCGGTGATAATTTTGATTAGCTGAGTTTTTTCCCTCGAAACAAAAGCGACCGCCGCCATGCCCAAAAGGGGAATCCAAATAATCCAACTTAGAATGTTTGTTTCCATTCCTTTTCCTTTAACCTTTCAAATCCTAAAAAGACTGAACCAATACCAATAGGATAATTCCCAAAAGAGCAAACAGGAGATAACTTTGCAGTCGTCCTGTTTGTAAATACTTCAACGCTCCGCCTGCACGGCGAGCGCTGCGGCCAATGCCGTCGACTATTGTTTGGTCAAGTCCATCATAATCCATACGGCCTGTAAAAAATGAAAATATTTTTGTTACACGACCGAATCCATTAATGAAATACTTATCATATAAGTCCCAATCGATGTATGATACCAGACTAGACAGTTTTAATAGTGGTTGATATAAATATTTGTTATAGTTTTCATCAAAAAAGTATTTGTTGAGGGACAGATTATACATGGGTTTTAATTTTACTGCCCAACCATCAGCAGATATTTTTTTCTTTAAGTACATAATCCAGGAAAGATAAATCCCCAATGCTGCAACAATTAGCGACAGACCCATTGCCGGATAATGCGCATGGTGAATCCCCTCGGCAATATGATGGGCTGATTCGCTTCCCAGAACAACTGAATCCTGTGCCATGATCATTTCCTTAAACCAGCCGTGGTCAGAGAAAGGATTGAAATGAGGCAATGTATAAAAGATAAAAATGCTTAAGGAACTCAATAATACTAAGGGTATTGTCATTTCCTTCGGTGATTCGTGAATATCTTCATAAATCTCCAGCATTTGCGGTTTTCCATGGAAGGTCATAATCATTAAGCGGAACATGTAAAAAGCAGTGATGGCAGCAGCTCCAAACCCAAACACGGGTAATAAAAAATGAACAGGATGATGACTGGCAAAGGATAATGTCCCAGCTAAAATGGCATCTTTTGATAAAAATCCCGAAAATAAAGGTATACCGGAAATTGCAAACGTACAGATAAGCATGGCCCAATAGGTGATAGGCATTTTCTCCTTAAAACCACCCATGTTTTTCATGTCTTGGGGATCGGTTTCGTGATCATGTTTTTTATGCAAAGCATGATGCATGGCGTGTATCACCGAACCGGAACCATAAAACAAACATGCTTTGAACATGGCATGGGTCACCAAATGAAAGAAACCGGCAATATAGGCTCCCGTCCCCACCGAAAGTATCATATATCCCAACTGACTCACCGTTGAATAAGCCAGCACTTTTTTAATATCATTCTGGGTGATGGCAATTGTTGCGGCGAACAGGGCCGTAAATCCACCCACATAGGCAATCACAAGCAATGCATCCGGAGTAAATAACGAGAATAAACGCACAATTAAATACACGCCGGCAGCCACCATGGTTGCAGCATGCATTAGAGCTGAAACAGGTGTGGGACCTTCCATAGCATCCGGCAGCCATATATGCAGCGGAAATTGAGATGATTTAGCCATGGCGCCCAAAAACAGACCAATACCCGCAAAGGTCAATATTGCACCGCCTAATTTACCGGCTGCAATACCATCAAAAACTTCTGAAAAAACAAAAGTACCCAAGGATGAAAAAATGAGCATAATACCAATAAAAAAACCAATGTCACCGACACGATTGGTTAAAAAAGCTTTTTTCGCTGCATCCGCAGCAGAATCTTTCTCAAACCAATGACCGATGAGTAAATATGAACTGACACCCACTAATTCCCAAAACATATACATGGAAATAAGATTATTTGCCAATACAATACCGTTCATGCTGAACGTAAAGAGTCCGAGATATGCATAATATCTGGAATAGCGAATATCACCTTCCATGTATTTCAACGAGAAAATATGGGTCATGGTTGATATGAGCGCGACCACAAGAAGCATTGTAATGGTGATATTATCAACCAAAAAGCCAAGCCGGATTTTAAATATACCCATATCCAGCCAGGTGAATGAAGCTTGTTGTGAAAAATTCGGGTCGTGTCCAAACAACATTGATGCAAACATGGCGATCGCTAAAACGAGTGTCATAACTACCGCTCCGACGGACACCCAATCCCCCTGTCTCAGAAGACGTTTGCCCATAAAGATCTGAATCGTGAATGCTGCAAGCGGCAAAAATAGAATCAGCAATGAATAATTGATAAACATATTCCCTGTCATTGCCGGAGTTCCCTCACATCATCCACATTAATGGTTTTGTAATTATTATAAATATTAATAATGATTGCCAATGCAACAGCTGCTTCCGCTGCTGCCATGATAATAACAAAAAGGGCAAAAATGTGCCCGGACATGTTCATTCCGCCAAATTTTACGAAAGCTAAAAAATTGATATTTGCTGAATTTAAAATAAGTTCTATCCCCATGAGTACAGCAATGGCATTTCGACGGGTGATAACGCCAAACATCCCTAATGAAAATAGTACAGCAGCGATGAATAAATATGTATTTAAACTATCCATCCGTGTCCTTCCGTGATAACATGGCTGCACCCATCAGGGCAGCGAGCAGCAAGAGAGATGCTACCTCAAACGGGAGTAAATATTCCATCATTAACAGATATCCGATTTTACCTGTTGTTCCAACTGGCTCCACAGCATCCAGTTGAAGCCATGGGGTAGTTTGGATCATCGATATTAAAATTGCAAGAATTCCCAGTACAACAACAGCCCCTATCCCTCGCTGGACACTGGTGTGGGAAATATTGACCGACGTGATTCGGTTTGTAAGCATTACTCCAAAAATGATCAACACCAGAATACCACCCACGTAAATGATTACCTGCACACCGGCTAAAAAATCCGCCCAAAGAAATACATATAATCCCGCAATACCAAAAAATGTAAACAGGAGTGCAATGGCTGAATAAACCAAATTACGATTTAGCACAACGGTTGCAGCTGAACCTATCGTCAGCAAAACAATCATCCAAAATGCCAAATTAGCCATTATGACTCAACCTTCTTTACCGGTGGTAAATATTTAGCCATTTTTTCTTTTTCCACTTCCTTGGCAAACTTGAAAATCAAATCATTACGATCATATTGTGAAAATTCATAATCGATAGGATGCTTTTTGGAATTGGGTCCGCCTGTCATGTAGATACATTCCTCTGGACACGGATAAGTACACAAATTACAATAACAGCATTCGCTCATATCAATATCAAATCGAGTTACGATGAGGGCTTTTTTTGTATCATTTGATGTGACACCGGTATGTCCAATATCCAGCAAATCGACCCCTTTAGCTCCGGACTTTACTGTTTGAATTTTAATACACTGTACCGGACAAGCCCGTTCGCATTTCATGCAGCCAATGCAATCATCAATATCCACCTGCAATCGGGAACGAATAATGTTGTATTCACTAATATCAAAACCAATATTACGCTCCGGGCGGGGCCACCGTTCTTCGGGATATTGCAATGTTACATTATTCTTCCGGATTTTCATCATATGCCGCCAGGTTATTCCCATCCCCGTCAGCAGTGTGGAGATTGACTCAAATATATTGCTAAAATATCTTGACATGATTATCCTACTATCAGGCTCCAAATTGCTACACCAAAAATATTCACTAAACTAAAAGGTAATAATACTTTCCAGGAAATACTCATCAGTTGGTCCACGCGTAATCGGGGAAACGTCCAACGAAACCACATCATGACGAATACCAAAAACATCGATTTACCCATAAACCAAAACAATCCCCAAAATGGACCTTCGAAATATCCTGATATCGGGCTGTTCCACCCTCCCAGGAATGCCGTCGATGCAACACCGCTAATCACGAACATTTCAGCGTATTCACTTAAGAAGAAAAAAGCATAACGCATTCCGGAATATTCCGTAAAAGCTCCGGCAACCAGTTCTGACTCTGCCTCAGGAATATCAAATGGTGTGCGGTTACACTCCGCGACACCACTGATGAAAAAGATGAAAAAAGCAATAAATGTGAATGGGTTATTAAAAATAATCCAATTGGGTAATAATCCCCAAATTATTCCTTGCTGAGATTCAACGATACCCTGCATGTTCAATGTCCCTGTCAGCATAATAACGGTAATAATGGACAACCCTGCCGGAATTTCGTAACTCACTATTTGTGCGACTGAACGCATACCGCCATAGAGGGACCATTTATTGTTGGAACTCCAGCCGGCCAGAATGATGCCTATAACACTCAAAGAACCCACCGCTAAAATATAAAAAACGCCAATATTTAAATCAGCAACAACCGTATGTTGATTAACTGGTAATGCAGCAAAGGAGATGAATGCACCAATAAACACCACAAACGGCGCCATAATAAATAACTTTTTATCAGCCAATACAGGAATAATATCTTCTTTTAGAATGAGTTTTAATGCATCAGCAACCGGCTGCAAAAAACCCCATTTACCGGCATGAAATCCAACCCCTTGCCCCATGGGTCCAACTTTATCCTGCATAAATGATGAAATTTTTACTTCCCCATAAATTGCTGCCAGCGCATAGACTGCAATAAATATAAAAATAACGGTGCCACAAACAAAGGCAGCCATCAAAAATGCTGCCGCCGGCCAGTCAGCCGTAAAAGGTATCCAGTCTATTAATTGATCCATCGTCATCGGTCAATTTCACCCAATACAATATCCAAACTTCCAAGAATAGCGAGTACATCGGACATCATCCAGCCTGAAGAAATTTCGCCCAAAACACTGAGGGCGGTGAAGGCTGGCGATCGCATCTTTAACCGATACGGTACCGGAGATCCATCGCTTTCGATATAATATCCCAAATCTCCCCGGGGTGACTCCGTTCGTTTATATATTGACCCTTTCGGCGGCCGAATCTTTTTTGGTAAAGCCTGATGCACATCTCCGGCAGGGAGTGTTTTGATTGCCTGCCGAATAATTTTGATACTTTCACTCATTTCCAGCATGCGTACATAATACCGGTCCCAGCAATCACCTATCGTACCAACTGTCCCAGTCCCAACCGGAATGTCAAAATCAAATTGATAATAAATGGAATAGGGGTCATCCTTGCGTAAATCCCATTTGACTCCTGATCCCCGGAGATTGGGGCCTGTAACACCATAGTTAATTGCAACTTCCGCCGGCATGACTCCCACATCGGCAGTCCGTTCAATAAATATTTTATTATAGCTTAAAATATTATTGTATTCATCCAGTTGTGGCTCAAAATAATCTAAAAATTCGATTATTTTATCTTCAAATCCGGTGGGAAAATCATGGGAAAGTCCGCCCACCCAGATATAATTGTATAAAAGTCTCGCACCGCACAGCACCTCAAAAATATCTAAAATCCGCTCCCGATCCCGGAACATATACAAAAAGGGAGTGAAAGCACCGACATCCAACCCAAACGTTCCGAGAGCCAAAAGGTGGCTGGCTATTCGGTTTAGTTCTGCAACGATGACCCGAATATGTTCAACACGTTCAGGGACTTTTAAATCCATGAGTTGTTCAACAGCAACTGCATAGCCAAAATTGTTATTCATGGCAGCAATATAATCGCAGCGGTCGGTGTATGGGATCACTTGTTCATAGGTCACATTTTCGCAATGTTTTTCGAAGCACCTATGGAGATAACCGATGACCGGCTCTACCTCAGAAATGATTTCACCGTCCGTTCTTACCTTTAGCCGTAGAACGCCATGAGTACTGGGATGTTGAGGCCCAATATTCAAAGTCATTAGGTCGCCATGCACTATTCCCATCCGTCTTTCACTTTCGGTACAACGATACCGTGATACGATTCCTGTGTCTCATAATTTTTTCGCAAGGGCCACCCTTCCCAATCTTCCGGGAGCAAAATTCGCGTCATATTACTATGCCCTTCAAAAATGATTCCATACATGTCATAGGTTTCCCGCTCGAACCAATCGCCAATCGCCCACACTTTTTCAATAGAAGGAATTTTTGGATCCTTACGATCCGTTTGAATGCGTATTTCAATTGAATGGTTATGGGTCATGGAATGGAGATTGTAGCGCACTTCCAGATTGTTTTCTAAACCTAAGTCAAACCCTGTTACACATTGTAATGAATCAAAGAGAAAATCCGGGAAATCTTTTAGATACTGTGCAATCTTAAACCAGTTGTCACCCTTTAGTTGGATATATTTACTCACATCATCACCGTTCAATGAATCTGAGAATTTCTTTTCAATCGCTTCCGCAGTTTTTTGACTCAAAGATTGTTCTTGGACAGGTTCAGTCTTGACAGTTTTATCGGAGGATTTTTCTTCAGATGCAGCAGAAACTTGTTTCGCTGCCCGTTTTGCTTTTACCAAGGTCGCTTTTGCTTTTGACCTTGTGACACGATCTTCAATGGCGTTGATGGCATCCATGTCACCTGCCAGAGCTTTAGCAACAACCTCGTCAATAAATGTTGATTTTTCGTCATCGGTGGCAGGTTTAGGAGGTGGTGGTGAGGATTTTTCACTATCAGCGCCATCGTTCTTTTTTGCTGCCCGTTTTGCTTTTACTAAGGCGGCTTTCGCTTTTGACCTTGTGACACGATCTTCAATATTGTTGATCATGTCCATATCACCTTTTAGTGCTTTATCGACTGCTTCTTGAATTAATTTTGCCTGGTCGACACTCATGCGATTCTTTTTGTTAGTGGACGTTCGGTTTGAATTTTTTCCTGAAGCTTGAGCAATCCTTCAATCAATGCTTCCGGTCTTGGGGGGCAGCCGGGGATGTAAACATCTACCGGAACCACAAGGTCTACACCTTTTAACACATGGTATCCATGCTGCCAATAGGGGCCGCCGCTGGTGGCACAGCTTCCCATGGCAATAACATATTTCGGATCGGCCATTTGCTCGTAAAGCTTTTTAATCCGCAATGCCATTTTCATAGTGACCGTTCCGGCAACAATCATCACATCTGCCTGCCGTGGTGACGATCTGGGAATCATACCGATTCTCATCAAGTCGTGGCGACTGGCGGCCGTCGCCATCATTTCAATAGCGCAGCATGCGAGCCCGAATTGAAAAAACCATGGTGATGTTGATCGCGCCCATCCCAGCAATTTATCCATGGAGGCAACAACCACATTATCCTGAAATTTATTCTCAAGCAGACCCAATGGATGTTCCTTCCTCTTTTCCAACAATTTTGCGATAACGACCCCGACCGTATTTTACACGATACTTCACCCAATCCAGGTCGCCTTTTTTCCATACGTAGGCCAATCCGACAATCAGAATCAGCAGAAAAATGGCCATTTCTACGAAAGCCAGTAGCCCAAGTTCTTTAAACACAACAGCCCAGGGAAAGAGAAAAACCACTTCCACATCAAAAATGAGGAAAATAAGGGCAATAACATAAAACCGTATATTGAATTGAATCCATGCAGATCCTTCAGATTCTTCTCCACATTCATACGTTGAGAGTTTATCCGGGGTCGTCTTTTTTGGAGCCACGAGCTTTGAAATAAGCAACGGTACCCAAACCAAAACAATTCCGAGAAGGACAAAAAGAAATATGGTTCCGAAGTTGCGATACATTAAATATTTTGTCAAATTAGAAGCCCGAAATTTAGCTTTCTGTTTTATCACCTTGCAAGGCGAATTCAAGTTATAATATCTGAAAAATGGGTAATATTTTAAAGTGATATGGATTAGGAGAAATTCCAGACCAAAACCCATGTTTTCTGATGTTCAAAAGGGTTAGTGTGTTGAAAAATAACCTCGTCATTTAATGCAAGGAAACGCTAATTGTCATCACCCTCCTATACTACATTTCGACGGACAGGCGGCAGACAGGCCGGAAAGAATCTCAAACATAAAATGACCAACCAACATTTGAGATTCTTCCTCTTCACTTTGTTCAGCGTCAGAATGACATTTATTTTATTTTTTAGGTACGCATGACTGGATGAGCCTTTTTTTAATATTGTTGAGTCATGATAACTACACCTAAATTTTAGCTTCTATGAACATCATTAATTCAGCATTGTCAGCTATCCTTCCCCTTTTCCCTCGTTGGATGAGCAAACCATTTGCCAAGCCCTACGTAGCGGGAGAAACAATCGATGAGGCCATTCTTCACATCAAAGCACTGAATGAACAAGATTTCGCTGTAACGACCGATATATTGGGTGAGCACGTTAAGACGCTCGAAGAGGCGCGGCAAATGACCAATTTATATATCGATTTACTTCAAGCGCTAAATGACCAAAACCTTGATTGTCATATTTCCATTAAACCAACCCATCTTGGCCTTGATGTGGGTTATGATGTTGTTCGGGACAACCTGTTTCAATTACTTGAATCAGCGAAAACCACCGGCAGTTTTGTCCGTATCGATATGGAAAACTCACCTTATACGGATGCATCCATCAAATTATACCTAGAAGCAAAACTCCGGTATGAAAATGTCGGTCCGGTTATTCAAGCCTATCTTCGGCGATCTCTGGATGATATTTCACGGTTAAACGGTGAAAAACTAAATGTCCGGATATGTAAAGGAATCTACAAGGAGCCTGAAACCTTGGCATATCAGAATAGCCAAACAATCCAAAATCAGTTTGTGAAATTGGTTAAGCAGGTCATTGATGGAGGCGGTTACCTTGCGATGGCAACTCATGACATGGAAATCATCGATGCGACTGAACAATGGCTGATTGAAAACGAAATCAATACTGATCGTTTTGAATTCCAGGTGTTGTACGGTGTTCCCATGGGTGGAAAATTAGAAGCACTTTTGGAAAAAGGATACAAGGTCAGGCAGTATGTACCTTTTGGCAAAGATTGGTACGATTATTCCATCCGGCGTTTGAAAGAAAATCCGAAAATTATTGCGTATGTGTTTAAGAATATGTTTAAAAAGGATTAGGAACGTAGATTAAGAAAAGGAACATTATTTTTTTTTCTTTTTCTTCGTGAATCTTCGCCTGCCCGCCTCGTTTTATTTATTCTTAATGTGGCGGGTGATCTTGGCAGCCGATAAATTAATGAGGTTATATTAAACAAATATCAATATTAGGATAGAACAAAATGAATGAAATTGAAACTATTAAAAAAATCTACACCATGAAATCCATTGCAGTGGTTGGTATGTCCCCAAAACCGGAACGGCCCAGTCATTATGTGGCTATTTATCTCCGGGATCAGGGTTATGAAATTATTCCCGTCAATCCCGGGCAGACCGAAATCGCCGGAGAAAAATGTTATCCTTCATTAAAAGACATCCCCAAACCAGTGGATGTGGTGGATGTTTTTCGCCGTCCGGAACACGTCAGCCCCATTGCAGAAGCGGCTATCAAAATAGGAGCCAAAGCACTTTGGCTCCAGGATGGTGTCATCAATGAAGGCGCAGCACAATTAGCAGAAGACGCCGGATTACTTGTGGTGATGAATAACTGCATGTTGCGACAGCATAGGCAGATGAACTTGTAACAGCGAGCACAAAGTCAGTGATAAATTTTTTTTGATGGAGCTGGAAACCTGTGAACAAAACAGTGTCCTAAAAAAATATGCGTCTATGCGTTAAATGCAATCACAACACAAGTGTTCTCTGCAAATGAGCTGCTTTATGCAGGTGTTGATCCCAATGAAATGAGATTCAAAAGAGCTGGATGTTTTGATGTGGGATTAGAGTGCGGTGGCTGGGGACGCATTGTAATGGAAATTAATGTTGAAGATCGCAAAAACGCCTGACGAGATGTATAAAGCCGACTGCGAAAGCTCTTAATCCTTTTTGGGGAATAATTAGATAGTTTTATTAAACTAAAATAAAAGGAGTTCGTTATGGAAAAATCAATAAAGCCGGATAGAAAGTACTTTGATGTATGCATTTGGATACTTTTTACTATTTCAGGTTTTAGCATCATATCCATGGCAGTTATTCATCTCATAATATATTTGGTCGGTGGTGATCTGATGGCTATAAAACTTATTTGGATGATAGGGTTAGGGTCTATTTTGGTAATGTGGATTGTCTCGTATCCGATTATTCATCTTTGGATCAAAAACCTTGAATATATCATTCGTGAAGAACGTGTGTCTATCCATAAAGGTATACTGACAAAAACACAACAGAATATTCCTTATCGATCCATCACTGATTTTGCATTAAAAAGAGGACCTTATGATCGCATGATCGGAATCGGTTCCATTAAAATACAAACGGCGGGGCAATCTCACCAGCCATCCGGGTATGAAGGCAGCTTATCGGGTCTTTTAGATTATGAGATCCTGTTTGTCGAATTAAAAGAAAAAGTTAAATCCTTACATCCTGTTTCTGAATCATCAACAACAAGAGAACCTTTGAAAAGTTCTGACAATAGTGTTCTCATCCAGATACTGGAAGAGTTAAAGGAAATAAAGCGAAATACAGAATAAGTTAATTATTGTACTACCCTCGCAAGGCTATAATATCTTTATGAGAATGGAAAAATAAAATGGAAATATTAAAGAAAAAGGACTCACCTCGATATATCAGGATAGAAGGAATTAAATCATATTTACTGGCTTCACCTGTCACATGTAATACGACACATTTGGCAACGACATTAGTTGAAATTGAGCCTGGCGGTAAACAGCATATTCATAAACATGAACCTGAACAAGTATACTTTATTATTGATGGAATCGGTAAAATGACAGTCGGGCATGAGCACCAAATTGTTAATAGTGAAGATTGTATTTTTATTCCATCAAAGGAGCCGCATGGTTTAGAAAATATTGGAGAATCAAAATTGAGATATTTCAGTGCTGCTTCTCCCTCATTTACAAAAAAAGAACTGGTTAACTTTTGGCCAATCGAAAGAAAATCAAGTATAGAAGGACCTTCCGATTAATGGATTATTTCTTATTTGTCTATAAGAAACGCAGGCTGTAATTTTTGAGATGCAAGACACTTCACTATTCGTTTGGGGAGCACTATTTGGTATTATTGGTATTGGTTTTTTTACGTATGGCAAAAAACAGCATGCGACTGTTCCCCTAATCGTGGGAATTGCGCTCTTTGTCATTCCCTATTTAATATCCAATTTATATTTACTCGTTATTACAGGAGTTGTTTTAGTGGTGATACCGTATTATATAAGATTATGACATATGCTGGAATCGTTGAAATCTGATATATAAATCATTATGTTAAAAACAGATTTAAACAAGGTAAATGCAAAAGAAATTCTCCCGGGATTCCGCGTTAAAGTGGTTCATTCTAAAAATATGACGTTAACGTACTGGGATATTAAAGCAGGATCATCTTTACCGGAACATTCTCACCCACATGAACAGGTTTCGAACATGATTGAGGGGGAACTTGAATTGACACTTGATGGAGAGAGTAAACTTCTAAAACCAAATTCAGTGGTTGTGATTCCATCCAATGCCATTCATTCGGGCAAGGCAATCACTGACTGCAGGGTTATTGATGTGTTTTATCCCGTTAGAAAAGACTTTCGCTAAACAGTCACCAGTCTACCAGTTACCCTGCCAGGTCGAGCATATATTTACCAATCACTATCTTCCGCATACAATTTTCCATCTCCCATGCCACATCTTTCATCACTCCCCTCTTCTCCCCCAGCCCATTTTTTTACTCAGGACATCGAAGTAGTTTGAATCAGAAAATGTAATCATTTTCGTTTTGTATTCCGCTTTGGTAATATTGACCACGGCATCCACGTCAAGCGTTTCCTGGACTTGGCCATCTACAGCCAGGGCAATACCGCCGGTCTGGTTATCCGGGAAAGTGAGTTCTAGTTTGCTATCATCAGGCATGACGATGGGACGCAGGGTTAATGTGTGGGGTGAAATAGGCGTCACCACTATGGCATCCAAATCGGGCATAACGATGGGGCCTCCGGCAGATAAGGAATAGGCAGTAGAACCGGTGGGTGTTGAAACAATCAATCCGTCAGCTGTGTAACGTGCTACACGGTTGCCGTTAGAATGCAATGTTGAATTAATAAGACGGTGAGATGAACCCCTATCAATAGTTATATCGTTCAAGGCATAAAACTCCATGGGCTCACTACCGTTGTCGACGGTGCACTTCAACACCATCCGCTCTAACAGTTCAAATTCGTCTTCTACTATTTGATTCAGCCGGTCAAACATGTCCTGGACGGTCACTTCAGCCAAAAATCCAAGTTTACCCAGATGGATTCCTAAAATAGGTGTTTCGCGATCACCGACTGCTCTGGCGCCTGAGAGGATCGTTCCATCACCCCCCAGAGCTAACAAAAAATCCAGCTTATTAAAATCTTCAGCAGATTCAATCAAATCATAATCAAAATTAAATTTGGCATTGGTATCATTGAGGATACGGGTGGTCAAATGCAGACGAATGTTATGTTCAGATGCCCAGTGGGTAATTTTCGGTAATATATTCCAAAAAACAGGTTTATCGGTGTTTCCCCAAATGCCAATCTGTTTTTTGTGTAAGACAGGCATGGATTAGTCTTTTTCTAATTGGCCGGATAGTTCAGTAATTTTCTGTTCAGCTGTTGACAAATGCTGTCGAAGTGTTTCCGATAGTCTGACACCTTCCTCAAAAAGCGATAAACTTTTTTCCAATTGAAGTTCTTCCGATTCCATTTCATTTACAATCTCTTCTAACCGCTGAAATAACTCTTCAAATGATTTTTCTTTTGACATATTTTAATTTACAACCCCTTCTTTTTGGATTCAGTATTTTTTTCTCTTTTAGCATGTAATAATCCTTTGGATAATTGAAGCTGAAAGGATTCACCATAATTTATATCATTGGGATTCATGATAATTTTTCCGTTTTTATTGGTGGCGATAGCATATCCCCTGTCCAAAATAGCTCTTGGATTCAATATTGACAATTCTCCGAACAATTTATCAAATTGGTTTTTGCTCTCCTGAAATTTCGATTGAATAAATTGTTTCATTTCCACATTCAAATGGTGATTAAGTATTCTCATTCGATTCATTTTGACCAAGGGTTGTTGTTGGGAAAATCGATGATGCAATGAATCCATTTTTTGATAATAATGTTCCAAAATAAAGGAAACATTTTTTGATATTGTATTTTCACTCATTTGTATTCGACTCAATAAATCATCCAAACTTGGAACGGCTAATTCTGCGGCAGCAGATGGAGTGGGAGCACGCAGATCAGATACCATATCGGATATGGTTGTATCCGTTTCATGACCTACGGCAGAAATGATGGGTGTTTGGCATGAAAATATTGTCCGGGCTACACGTTCTTCATTAAACGGCCAGAGATCTTCAAGGGAACCGCCCCCCCGCCCGACGATTATCACATCCACTAATCTTTTTTGATCCATTTCTTCTATGGCGGTCACAATATCCTCTGCAGCGTTATCTCCCTGAACCAAAGTAGAGCGTAAAACCAGATGCACATAGGGCGCCCGACGCTTAAGCACTTTTATCATATCCTGAACTGCTGCACCGGTTTTGGACGTAATCAAACCAATATTTTGGGGAATAGCCGGTAGTGGCTTTTTGAATTCCTCGTCAAATAGACCTTCAGATGCCAATTGTTTTTTTAAAGCTTCGAATGCAAGAAACAGGGTCCCAATCCCGGCTGGTTCCATTCGACTTGCCACCAGTTGATATTGTCCCCGGGGGGCATAAACCGAAATACGTCCATAAAGAAGTATCTTCATGCCGTTTTCCGGTTTAAAATGCAAAAACTGATTATTCCCCTTGAAAATAACGGAACGGATTTCTGCTTCCCTGTCTTTTAAGGTAAAATACATGTGCCCGGACGAATGATGGATAAAATTGGAAATCTCCCCTTCCACCCAGATCTCCGGGAAGGCACCTTCCAATAAGGATTTTATTTCCCTGGTTAATTCACTGACAGAAAGGGCGTGGGCGCGCTCTATCATCGGGGCAACGGTGGTGATCCTGCTTCCTTCCAGCAAGTTAACCAGAATGATGCTGTTAATGTTGCTGCTTTGCCTAATCGATCACGGGCCAAATACTCTGTTTCCTCGAACAGGATATTTAAATACTGATCTTCGTAAGGCAGAAAATTATAGGTGTTTAATTCTTTTTTTTGCTCTTCTGTTAGGTGCTGTCTGGCCACGGAATCCGCCCTCAATATTTGAGGATACACTATAAAGGAATCTTTTGTTATAGCTAAGGCCGATTCTACAAATTGATCGATGATCCCTATATTCCCTTTCGCTTCGAAGTGGGGAATCAGTGTATCCACCATACGGCTCTCCCACCGAAAGTGTATGCCGTCGTTCCCTGTGAACTGTCCGTTATAATTTGCGCAGGTATGAAACGGCATGTGCAGGTCAGCGACATAATGTCCGAGATATCCCATATAAAACACCACCTCGTCCCAGCGTTCCTGCTTAAACATTTTGATCAAAATATTGGCAGTTTCTTCAATGACCCAAGGTGCTGATCCCCATTTTTCAATATTATCTTTACCATACTTATTCACCAATGTTTTATAATCAATAGATAGTTCAGTGAAAGGGTAATCACCATAGAGATCTGCATCAATAAAGTGACGATTAAATTCATCTGAATGAGCACTTTTAATATAATCGGGGACTGGTCCATAGAGTGCCAATTCGTCAGCATGGCGCTGGGAAAATTCACCCAGTTGTCCCTCCAATATCTGGGCTGCTTTATAATTTATGCGTCTATGGACATCATACCCCCAGCCCATTATACCATTGATCAGGACCAGGGGTAAAATCCAAAAGAAGGTTCTTTTGAAAAGCCTCATGGGCTATCCTTTTTAGTTAACTTTTCTTTTTCTTATGACGATTTGCACGCAAACGCTTTTTTCGTTTATGCGTGTTTATCTTCCGCTTTTTTCGCTTTTTTCCGCAAGGCATATTTTACTTTCGATTACTGGTTAATGATTCATTTACACGTTCCCGCATATACTTTGCAGGTTTAAACGTTGGCGCATTCCGTTCCGGTAGAAATATGGGTTCGCCGGTTCCCGGATTACGGGCTTTTTTTGGTTTGCGGTGCTTGACACCGAATGTTCCAAAACCTCGTAATTCTACTCGTTCGTTTTTAGCCATGGACTCAATAATGGATGTCATAATACCATTCATAACTATTTCCGTTTCAACTTTAGTAAGTCCGGTGGCGCTTGATACTTGATTGATTATATCCTGTTTAGTCATGGTTAATCTCCAAAAAAATGTTTGTTTATTACCCTTGTTTCACCCATAAAACAAGTTTTTGACCGGGATAAATATATTGGCCATAGGTTAAATGGTTCCAACGACGAATTTTTGAAGCCCGGGTGCCGTAATTTTGTGCAATATGACCCAACGTATCTCCTCTTCTAACAGTATATACAACTTTTAGATGTCCCGGTGGCCCATCTCTGGTTGTATAGACACCGCGAACCGGTATGGTCAATTTTTGTCCGATTTTAATTCGATGTCTGTTTCGAATTTTATTCACCGCAGCCAAATCGTGAATGGATACTTTGTATTTTTTGGATATAGTCCATAAACTTTCTCCCCGGCGCACTTTATGAACGATATATTGGGGTGCAAATCTCTGGTCTTCCGGTAACGCATTAAAATTGGCAGCAAACTGATCAGCTGTTCCTTTAGGAATACGTAATAAATAAGGGCCATTATTGGGCGTGGCCGATTGGCGTAATTCTGGGTTATAATTCTTAATTGTTTTTAGACTGATACCTGTGGCGCGGGCAAGGACAGACAGATCGGCGCTTTTTTCCAATTCTACCAAATCAAATTCAAATGGACGTTTTGCATTGGTAGTCGAAGAAAGGTCAAATCCATATTCTTCCGGATTTTTAGCCATAATCGCTGCTGCCATATAATAGGGAATATAATTACGGGTTTCTTTCGGAAGAGAATGCAATTGCCAAAAATCTGAAGTCTGATGGAGTCGGATGGCTCTACGGATCCTCCCCGGTCCGGTATTATAAGATGCTAACGCAAGGTACCAATGATCAAATTCATTGAATAAATCTTTTAAATATGCACAGGCAGCGTAAGTGGACTTGATCGGATCCCGTCTTTCATCAACATACCAATCCCTTTTCAATCCATAATTTTTTCCTGTTGAGTATACAAATTGCCACAACCCGGTAGCACTGGCTTTTGAATACGCTTTTGGATTGAGCCCTGATTCAATCATGGCAAGATATACTATTTCTTCCGGCAATTCATTTTCTCTTAAAATATTTTTTATTAATTCTCCATACTCCGGTAACCTTTCCAACCAAGTTTGAAACTGTTTCTTACCTTTCGTTTGAAAATACCGAATATATTGATCCACTGCTTTATTCCGCACCAGGGGGATATGCCCATCGCGATCATCTACGACAGTGAACTTACTGTTTCCCATTTCCATTTCAACAGGGATGGTGACCTCTTCAAGCATTTGTTTGGCATAAGCAGCAGAAATGGGGGCTTCAGTTATTTCCAAGGTGTGGAGCCGTGTAGCGTAAATCACATTTAACGAAGAGACAAATCTATCGAATTCTTCCTGGTCTTCCTCTGTTTTGTCACCCAATTGATCCGCTTCACCCAATAATTCATAAATATTATCCAAATAATAAATAACTTCGAGAGTATCTTGATGTATATCGGCAATGACTGCCTCAGTGAGAAGCATTTTTACATCACGGAGTAATTGCGGCAGACGATTGCGTGCCTCATCTACCCCATTACCGTTTAAATAAATCCCCTCAGGCTGTACACTAGGTTCGTTTCCATTTTCAAATTGGGACTCTCCTGCAGGCAGGTCCTGACTCAAGACTAAATTCATTGCGACAGCAATGAATAGTAAAATTCGTGTAACTTCTTTAATCATAAGGTTTTAGGGCAAATTAAGGAGGGCGAAGTTATAGGAAAACAAAGGATCAGTCAAGGGAATTACTTACAAAATTTCATGGGGGATAAACCTGAATTTTCATTTCTTATTTTCTTGAAAAAACGACCGGTTAATGGTTTTACGCTTTTTGGTGATTTCATCATTGGTTGTTCAATCTCGGACCGGATCCTTTTTTAGATTTTTCAGGGGACATACTAAACAGAACCCTCTTTGACAATAATGAGAATTCAAATATAATAACCCCTGGGTATTTCCAACATTGGTTAGCTCTTGTCGAGTAAATATATTTCCAAATTTTTTACTCATAAACCCATATGGATATTGGATATGCATTCGGCCCCAAGAATCTTTCCAATATGTATAGGCTTCAATATTATTATTTTTCAGAGCATCGATCGCTAGAAATGGGAGAAAATAATTGATAGAACATTCGGTTAAAATACCTTTTCCCCCGCTGGGACAACGGAATGTGAGCTCTCGGAAAAACAATTCATAATTTGTAAATGCAGTGTTTTTGATTTGGGATTTAAATGTGATTAACTCTATCAGTAGAGTAATCCGTTTCTCAGGCCAATGGGCGGGACGAATTCCGCAATGCTCCCAAACAATATCTATCGCCTTGGATAGTGACTCAATCATTCTGATTTGTTTCTTTTTGGTCAATTGAATCAGCCGATCAATATCTAAATGGTTGACCAGTAATTTAAAATATTCTTCATTTCCTCCTTTTCCCAATACATTTGCCAATAAAGCGAAATGGTTTTTATTCGATATGGATTGAAGGTGCTTTTGCCATCTTTTTTCCCCCATATTATGCAATAATTGATCATATTTATTTTCAATGTTTTGTTTCGTCAAAATACAATCATTTTTTCTATTCATCTTAAACACAAGTGTGTTTTCTAAAGGGCTTTTTATTTTTTCAACCGGTTTGTGTACGATGTGTAAAATAACGCGATTGTAATGCTTATCATTTTCATGGTGATGGGTATACCAGTCCCGCTCCAAAATGTGACATTCTATATCTCCCTCGACTATACTTGACTGAATAAACAAAATGGCATTGTTAATGTCCGGCCCTTTGTTTCTATTCCGCGTACCATGATGGATGATTGTAAGAGTACGACCCTCTCTTGTGTCAAATGTTGTACCGATGGGAAGCTGAAACCATTGATTTAGAAGATCCTTTTCATAATATTGGTTCGGCTCACTCACATTTGAAACAAAACCATTTAACTTGATTAATTCACCGGCTTCATAACGTTGTAAATGGGTCATTTTAATCTTTGGATTGCTAATGACGATAAAACGCCTAAAGGCCGAAGCAACTGCGCGGGCAGGTAATGTCCACCAAGTACATATTTATGTTTTACATAATTACATAGGTCTATGATTCCTCTATCCATTAATATTACCTTTTTTGCATTATTTAGTTCGTTTGCTCATGAATTATCCATGTTAGATCTGGAATAGGATATAATGTTAATTGGCCATCCATGATGACCTTAAATTTACAACTTCATTCCTTACAATTTCAGTAACTTGATTTCGATCCTCGTAATGATATATTGAAGTATCAACCGGCTCTCCTATAATCAAATGTATTGGTTTTGGTTGTACATTAAACGATCCTTTTTTAACAACATTGAAGGTTCCGAAAATCCCCATCGGAACGATAGGAATGTTTGTTTGAATACCCAAGATAATACCACCCTTTTTAAACGGTTTCAACTTTCCGTCTAAGGATCGGGTTCCTTCCGGGAAAATGACAATAGACCGGGGATATTTACTTAGTGATTTTTTGGCGATTTCCATGGATTTAAGAGCGGCTCTATGATTCTTTCGATTTACAAAAATATATTTACCTAACATCATTGCCCAACCCATAAATGGAATTTTCCGCAACTCCACTTTCGCCATAAACACAAGTTGATAAGGTAAGGTGGCCATGACCAATAATATATCAAAACCGGATTCGTGATTCGAAACGAAAACATATTGCCTGTCCCGATCCAGCTTTTCCAATCCGTGAACGGAATAAGGTACACCACTGATCCATAAAATGATTCTAGACCATATTTTTCCCACCCAAGCAATGGGTTTTCCTCCGGGGAAAAACAAGGAAAGGATTATCCCGATGGTGGCTAATACGGGCGTCCAAATAAATAAATTAATAACAACCCAGACGAAACGAATCAGATCAGAACCTCCTTACCTACGTAGGGTTGAAGTGCTTTTGGTACAATCACAATTCCGTCTCGTGTTTGATACGATTCCAAGAGTGCAACCGTTAGCCTTGGTGTGGCAACTCCCGAACCGTTCAATGTATGAACAAAGGCTGTTTTGTGATCGAGAGATCGGCGATAGCGTATATTCCCCCGGCGCGCTTGGAAATCTTCGAAATTACTGCAGGATGAGACTTCCAGCCAATTCTCTTCAGCCGGAGACCAAACTTCCAAATCGTAACATTTGGCAGCTGAAAAACTCAAATCGCCTGTGCATAGCTCGATCACTCTATAATGAAGTCCCAGTGCTTGCAAAATCGCTTCTGCATTTTGAACCAGTAATTTCAATTCATCATAGGAAGATTTTGGCTCAACAAACTTAACCATTTCAACTTTATTAAATTGATGAACCCTAAGCAGCCCTCTCGTTTCTTTACCATAAGAACCGGCTTCCCTGCGAAAACAAGCTGAATATGCCGTGTAATTTTTCGGCAGATCCTGTTCATCCAGTATTTCATCTTTATGGATATTGGTAACCGGAACTTCTGCTGTTGGAATGAGAAATAATTCATCTTTTTCTGTAAAATACATGTCTTCAGCAAATTTGGGCAATTGGCCAACGGTAAACGGAGCTGAACCGCGGGCCATAAAAGGCGGAAAAATTTCAGTAAATCCATGATGGTCTACATGAAAATCAAGCATAAAATTAATGAGGGCTCGTTCCAACTTAGCCCCTTGTCCAGTAAATAAAGGAAATCCCGAGCCGGATATTTTTGCTGATCGTTCAAAATCAAATAGACCGAGAGATGAACCCAGTTCAATATGATCTTTAATTGAAAAATCAAATACGGGTCTTTCGCCCCATTCCTTTACAACTTTATTGTCCTTCTCACAGTTGCCTTTGGGTACGGACTCATGGGGAACATTCGGAATCAATTCAAGGATTGATCTAATCTCCTCCTGTAATTCGACTGCTTTTGTTTCAAGGAGTTTAATTTGACCACCGACCTCACGCATTGTAGCAATGGCATTTGCGGCATCACCGCCCGATCGCTTGACATGAGCAATTTCTTCCGAAACACGGTTGCGTTCAGCACGGAGATCATTTATTTCTGTTAATATTTTACGATGCTGTTCATCTAAGTGAAGCAATAGAGAAAAATCGATTTTTTCCCCTTTTAAAGAAATACTTTTTTGAAGCGCATCTGCCGTTTCACGAATTCTGGATAAAGATAACATATTTTTTTGGGATTATTTGTTTATAAAAATTAGAGAGTAAAAAATGGATTTACAATGATGTAGATTTTAAAAAATACCTTGCGTGTCTCAATCCAAGAAAATTGTAAGAATAATTTTGGTCGAACAAGTTGTATCCAATTTCACTAAAAGTATTTTTCCATTCGGCATTGCTTTTATTACGATGAGGATGATTTTTGAATTCAAGATTTAACACAGTATCCATCAACAATGTGTAATATTTCTGAAGAGGGTTTATAATAACATCTTCAAAAATGACAACATGTTTTGAGATCCTGTTCACTTCTTTCAGGAGATAGATAGGATCATTTGAGTGGTGTAGCACGAAAATGAGAAGGGCATAATCAAATTCTTTATTCTTAAATGGTAACGGTTTATCGGGAGAACCTAAAGTGAATTTTATTTTATGAGACAGATTACGGTTGACAACATCAAAACCCACAACAGATTGAGCATGGTCTTGCAATTTTTCTGTAATTAATCCGGATCCACACCCAATATCAATGATGGAACACTCCCCTTGATTCTGACCCAGGAATTTGATTATTTGTTTCAGCCTTGACCTGGATCTTACATCCTCAAAAAAATATAAAAATCTTCTAAATATTTTAATTTTAAAAAGGATTGAAACCAACGACATGAGTTGAAAATTATCGGCCTTCGCCGGATAACATCACCCACGCTGTACTCAACATAATTTTCAGATCCAGTGAAAAACTCAGGTTCTCTATATAATAAAAATCATATTTCAATTTTTGTCTGACATCCTCAATCTCCTGATCATAAGGATGCTTGATTTGAGCCCAACCAGTGATGCCGGGGCGGATTTTTAAACGCCGGTAATAAAACGGGTATTCCTGAACCAATTTGTCAACAAAATAAGGCCGCTCCGGACGGGGTCCAATCAAACTCATATCCCCTTTGATTACCATAAGCAGTTGGGGAAGTTCATCCAGACGAAAGCGTCGCAATACTCGCCCGACCCGGGTGATACGAGCATCTTCTTCACTCGCCCAGACAGGACCGGTTAATTGCTCAGCATTCTCCACCATCGTTCTGAATTTATAAATGGTAAAATGCTTCTGCAGTTTCCCCACCCTATCTTGTTTATAGAATATAGGCCCTTTACTATCGATTTTGATAATCGCAGATGTAATAATCCATATTGGGAGTGAAATGACCAGAGAGGGAATGGCAATGAGCAAATCCAGTATTCGTTTTATGATGATATTATAAACGGTCTCCAAGTTGGGGTTTACTTTAATGAGAGGAAGACCATATATCTGCTCTGTTCTGGCGAGTCCACTAATGACTTCGTGAAGGTCCGGTACAATTTTGATGGAGACCGGTGATCCGTTCGCTCGCGTAATGATCCGTGTGACATGTGTGTGCTCAAGAACCGTGGGCGCCACAATGACTTCTGAAATCTGGTTTTCCAAAATAATGGATTTCAAATCTCTTTCATGTCCAATAATATGAACACCATTGGTTTCATCTATATCCGGATCATCATCCGAATGAACAAACCCCAATAAATCAAACCCCTGGTTTTTCTGGACAGTAATATTATCAGCCACTTGAAATCCTCTGTCATTTACCCCCACAATGATGGTTTTTCGAAGACCGTATCCTTTGGTAAGTAAATATTTTTGAACGGAGCGAAAAATCCATCGCGGGATTGAAAGACTCATGATTAACACCAGCCAATAACGCAATATTTCTTGTGCATTTACAGGTAGAACAACAGGGGTTAACGCATCGATAAATACAGCGACCAATGCGATCAAAAAGGTTACTTTAACAATTTGTTGAATTTCATAGAATCTTGAAACAGTCGGTTCGCTGCGATACAAATCTAATGGTAAAAATATAATTCCTAACAATACCTGCCCCAGCGCAAATATCATAAATGTTTCCAATGGACTTATTTGAACATTGTTGCTGATACTGGGTACGAGTACCATGTAAAATGCAATTGAGGTAAAAATTGCATCTGTAAAATATAAACCCCACGCAATGACCCATCGGGGGTATCGGATACGCAGATGTTGTATTGTTTCCAGCATAATGAAAATTATATAAACTTTATTTTCTATTAGATGTGCTGGATCACACGAGAAATTGAGAAATCATTATACAGTTGTTCATGTTTTTTATTTTATTATTTAAACTAACTGATAACGATTGTGGGCGATAGAACTCCTTTGAAGTTGATGAAAATTAGGTCAACTTTAGTTTGTTGTCAAGTAAATGAAATTAATAGAATAAATAGGTTTAAAAAGCGTAGACTTCTGTCTTATGAAAATCCACCCACGATCTAATATATGCGGATTATTCGTCCTATCTACTTTAACGGGGTTACTGATCTGTCAAGATGTACCTGTTGATATAAGTCATCCGGTAAATGATTTTATTCTCCGTTATAGTGCTAAAGGGGTTGCAAAATCAATCCATCCCGGACTAAAACCATTTTCTATTAACCAAATAAATGCTGCTTTAGATGAAATTTCAAATGCCGAACTTTCAAAAAGTGAACGGGACCTGCTGTTTTATTTTATCAGAGAATTTGACGTTAACAATTTCAAAAAAGGGTTCCAAGCTCCTTGGCAAATTTCCTACCTAAAGAAAGGTGCGAACGCTGCCTTTTCCCCATACAATCAGAATAGTGATGAATTAAGGTTTATATCATACAGGGATAAAGGTCTTTCTCTTTGGATAGATTGGGAAGAATTGATCAGCGTAGATGCCCAAGACACCATTCACCGATCTTTCAATAATGACCATGTTACTGTATCAGGAAGATTTAATGAAAATGTATCATTTTACAGCTCCTATTCACTATTTCGAGTGGGATACCAGGATTCCGATCCCATTCCGGAAGAATTCAAACAAGGTTATCTTTTGCTTGAAGAAAATACCCATTGGTTGATCTGGGACGTTTCGGAGGCATCCCTGAAATGGAATAATTCGATTGTGGATATTGAACTGAGTAAAATTCCTGTTTATTGGGGATTCAGCAGACGCCACTCTCCAATTCTTTCGGGAAATGTTCAACCATTTTCTTTTTTTAGACTATCAAAAAATTATTATAGAGTCCGGGCTGAAAGTATCATAGGTTCACTTGTCCCCTATTGTGGTAGTAGAAAAAGTAACATTGAAGAAAAACACATTGCAGCTCATCGCTTTGAATTTGATCTAACACAATCTTTAACCATTTCATTCAACGAAATGGTTATTTATGCCCGAAGGAATCTTGAATTAGGTTATTTATTACCGGTGAATCTGTTCTGGTCGGAAGAACATAGTTTGGGAAACAGGGATAACGTACTTATGTCATTTGATACATTCTGGAATGTAACACCGGGCTTATCGGTTTATGGAACTTTTTTCTGGGATGAGTTATCCTGGTTCAAATTATTCAGCCCCTGGTGGGGAAATAAATTCATTTTTCAATCGGGGTTTCATTGGGTTCCATTCTCTAACCCAAAACTTCCTGATTTCAGAATTGAATACACCGCCAGTCGCCCCTGGGTTTACACCCATCAGGATTCACTGCTCAACTATACTTCCGCAGGCCACGGATTGGGCTTTCCCACAGGACCAAATTCCCAATTGCTCTATCTGGAAATGAATATGTGGCCAACATATAAAACGTATCTGTCGTTTAATATTTCTTATCTTATTAAAGGATCTGGAGTTGGTTCAACTCCAAATGATAACTACAGTTTGAGGGATAAATCGTTGGATAATAATACCCCTTTCTTATTGGGGGATGTTCATGACCAGTTTATTGTAGGAACTCACTTCCGTATTCGGGTAACAGAACTTTTTTATATAACCGGAAAATTAATCTATAACAATAGTGAAAATATATTTGAAGGTAAATTGGGTTTATTGATGAATTATTAGCGAACCACGTTCCATGTTGTTTGTTTTTTACCCGACAGCCAATCTATGACAGCCAGCGCAGATGCAACATTTACTTTAATTATATAACGCACACCAGAATGAAAAATTCCAATAATGTAAAACAAAATCTGGAGTACCAGAAAGAGCCGAAACATGTATGAATCTGAAGATAAAAACATGGTGGACAACAAACATAAAAACATTAAAAACGGCAAAAACCAGCGAATCAATTTATGAGAAACATAGGGCATAAAAATGGATCGCTTAGAAAATGGATTTAATAAGACTAATATGTACTTCATGGAGACTAAACTCCTTAGAATAATTCTCCTTTTTCGGTTTATCACTTCATCAGGAGCATCTTCAAAAGCAATCGCTTCCGGTTCATAAACTACATCCAATCCATTGCCATAAACCATAATGGGTTCTAAATGATCGCTGATTGAATCTTCAGGCAATGAAACATAGGCAGATTTTCTCACAGCATAAATACTGCCATTCGCTCCGAGAAGCCAACCATTTTTACTTTCTGCTTTCTTGATTGCAACTTCATATTTCCAATAAGCATTTTCTTCAGATTTTTTATTATTATATTTTAATTCACCGCATACAACACCCACCTTTTTATCGGCAAAGTTCCTCACCAATTTTCTTAGAGCATCCACTTTATAAACATTATTTGCATCGCTAAATATTAAAATATCATTTCGAGCCATTTTGACCGCTTCATTTTGGGCATTTGTTTTTCCGCTGTGCTGTAATGCCAATATTTCAACAAATCTAAATTCTTTTGCTATGTTCAATGTTTTATCAGTCGAACCATCATCAGCCAAAATAATTTGTATTTTGTCAACGGGATAATCGAGATTCATTGTGTTTTCTAATTTAACAGCAATATTTTTTTGTTCATTGTGGGCACAAATAACAAGGGAAATACCTGGCATGTATTGCTCATCTTTTTCGTATGTATTTTGTTTAAATATTTTGAGCAGTAAATAATAGATCACAGCTGTATAAATAATCAATCCGCCACTTACCCAAAAAATAATATACATAAAATTCATGTTAATATCGATTTCATCACAGCAATCAATTTTTCTTCTTCAGAAGTCCAATTAAATTTACTGTTTAAAGCATCTATACCATTTTGAGACATTTTATCGTACAAATTAGAATCGGTTAATAATCTGGAAATTTCTTTGGTAGCAGCATTTAAATCTAATGGATCCACTGTCACACCAGCATCGCATTCATCTATTAATTCAATGTATAACGGGAAATTTGAGCAGACAAAGGGGACACCTGCTTGCATATAGTCAAATAGCTTGGTTGGGTAAGAATGAATATAATTGGGGATTGGTTTGAGCAGACATAACCCTAGTTTTGATTTGCACACTATTTTCATAGCTTCTGGGTAATCAATATATCCAAACAATGTAACATGTTTATCCAAACCGAATTTTTCAATTTTATCTTTAATTAGTTCATTTGCATTTTTTTCAATTTTACCAATGATTGCTAATTTTATATCAGCAAAGTCAGAAATTAATTTATTTAGAACTCCAATGATCAAGATGCAGCCTCGATCTTCGGTCACATCCCCCAAATATACTAAATCGTATATAGAATCTTTATCTTTGGAACAATCTTTTACAATTGGATAATTAAGCACAACAGTTGCGTTATTTTTTATGAATTTTTGATAGGAATGCTCCGCCAATAGATAGTGACTGAAGGTCCTTTTGCTTATCCATTGGAGTAATGTATAACCCGCGATAGCAAAAAGCTTTGAAAATGGTCCCAGCCACTTTTTCCGTTTAATGGATGCAACGGTATTTTCATGCATATCATAAACAACTCTAATACCTTGAATAACGGCTGCTTTGATTCCAATCCAGATTAATTCAGGGTCATGAAAAATAAAAATGTCTGCATTAGATTGTTGTAAGCGATGCCATAATTCAATCCGGATAGCTTTGCGATCTGATTCCTTTTGCCATTGTGGAAGTCCAAATATGGTTACATTTTTCAAGTGTTTCTGTTCAAAATCTGCTGGGGCATGTAATTCAACGTCAAAATGCTTGGCCAGAGAAACTGCTTCTTTATGGAAAATGCGATTGTCGGTACAGGAATGAACGCTTGTTCCGATAAATATTTTTCGAATATTATGCATTTATTTTCGATTTCAGGTCAGCAAGCCACCCCTTTTTTGTATACACGAAAATAAATATTCCCGAAATAATATAAATTAATGTTGCAAAAAATAGTTGGTTCAATAATGTCAAATGTAAATTCGTTAAAAGTTTATTTATAACATAGATAAATAAAATACTTAAAATAATATCCCTAATTAATTTTAAATCAAAAAATGTATGATTATATAATTTTTGTAAAATAATAATACTCACCAGCCCTGCACATATTTGGCTAACAATAAAACTTATCAATGCTATTGTTAACATATTTAAATTAAAGCTCTCACCGACAATTAAAATAATGATCATTATAAAAGCAGCAATTCCATACACCAATGAATTATACCCTTTTTCTGAAACTGCATCAATTGGACTTCGAGCTAAACCGGATAATGTATAAAAGGGTAATGCAAGAATAGATATTTTTAATATTAATGATCCAGTTTCATTTACCTCTCCCAACCATATTTCTAAAATTGTTGAAGCATTAATAAAACAATATGCTGAACCAATAATACTTAACATTATACCAGCATTTAAAAAAATAGTGAGGATATTTGTAACATCGCTCTTATAATTATTTGCTAATTTATTTGATATCCTCGGAAGCATTACCATGCCAATAGGACTAATAATAAGTAAAGAAAGTCTTACCAAACTTAAACTTGAATTAAAATAAGCAACGCTTTCGAAACTAACTTTTTGAGCTATATAAATTGGAATCCCTGCTAATAAAATAAATTGTGAAATAAAACTAATTATTCTTTCTAAACCATAACCCAGTATTTTTTTGGAATGTTGAAAATTAATATTTCTAATTCTTAATCCATTATTTCGAAGTATAAACCCTATTATCATCATAGAGAAGACAAGTAATCCAATCATTAACATCGAATCATATAGGTTAAATCCTAGGGCAAAAATAGTTATTGGTATAATTGCTGTTCCAAACAAATGAAGAAAATTAGCACCAATCATATTCATATAACCTCTGAACAACCCATAAGAAATAGACTGGGCACTCATACTTAATGAATAAACTAAATATGTCCAAAAGTAATCCTGATTAAAACCCGTTATATCAAATAAAAAAATACCAGCAATAAAAAATACAGTTAGCGGAATTGTTATCAACCAAAATATGAAAAATGTATTATCACCATATGATTTATTAAATTTTTGACTTAAGAAATTTGGTAATCCAACATTCATTCCAATTAATAAAATACCAATTACTGAAGATAAAGTTCTTTTTACAAGTAAGAATTCACCGAGAGTTTCTAAACCATATAATCTAGCAATTAACCCATTTAGAATAAAAACTCCACCAATAACAACTAGCCCATTTAAGAGAGTGACCATCAAATCTGCTTTAAATGATAATTGTTTATTTATCCAATTCATGTAGTAATTCTTGTAATTGAATATTTTTCCCAATAACTATAACCAAAAAGAAATATGACAAATAGAATTAATCCCTTTGTAAAAAACAGAATAGTGAAGTTTGAACTAAAAAATCCAAAAGTAAATGCCGGTACACTAATTGACATTGATAATAAGTAAAGTAAATTTTTATTATAATTTGAAATCTGCAATATTTTCCATTGGAAAAGATGAGCAATTATGCCAAAAATAAATGTAGAAATAATTGTACCATACCAACCAAAATCACTCCAGTAGTTACCAAGATAATTTGCATTCGCCGATCCAGTTGTATCTGGTATTTTCCACCATAATTTTGCTATATAATTGGAGACAGGAAAAGTTCCTTCAGAAAACATCCATGAGAATAATTGTGTAGACCTACCCATAAGAAATTCGTGTGTTTCAGGGAAGTATTGGAAATAATAATATAAAACTTCGGCGGGAGTAACAAATAATCGGTTAATATATGACCATAGTATTACATCAAAAACATCCGCCCTGTCTATAAATAAAAAATATGAAATAAGAAGAGGTCCGGCGAGTGTTATAAAAATTAAGGTAAATATTAAGCTTGGTTTTACTTTTTCTCGTTTTAAAAATATATAAGCAGCAATCGATAAAAATAATGACGCTATCGGTGATTTTTCTAATGTTAACGTATTTATAATTAATCCAAATACAAAGAAAGATATAAAAAGAAATTTATATTTTTGTTTCCGATAAGATGAAAAAAGAAAAAGTGAACCAATAATCCCAAATGGAATAAATAGGGAACGTAGCCAATGGAATAAATATCTTTCGATTTTTGTCATTTGTAATATTTTTAATGCATCTTCACGCATATAAAAGAATTTAGTACTGTTACCCGGATTTTTTAATAATTCAAAAAGAGGTATTTCATTTACACGTAGTAAATACCCCAAAAATATTAAAATGCTAATTGAAAAAATAACAACAATAATTTCATAAAAAACATTATCATTTTCTACATTTTCAATTTCTCCCTTTAAAATTCTCCACATTCTATTTAAATCAATTCGTCTATATAATTGACCAACAAATAATCCCGCTGGGAATAGGAAATAAAATAACAGGATTGAGTAAAAATATGCTGATTCGTTAGGATGGTCACGGATCATTAACACATAAATCGATGGGATTGAAATAAATACAGTAAATGTTACAACTATTGTGGAAGGAATAGATGCAATTCGAATTCCCGAAAATCCATAAACCAATCGATGTTTATAGGTTATAAGTATATAAGCAAAAATTGCGATACATAATAATGAAGATTCAAAAAGCCATTCATCCGGCATCCACATAAGAACTAATAAAAGAAACAAAGGAATAAGAATTATTAATGCACGATCAATATTCCAGTCATTTTGCCGAAGATCAGCAGCTAATTTATTTTCCATTACTAGAGATGGCTATTATTTAATAGTCTTGGTAGATATTTGCCATCGCGTTCGGAAATAAACGTAGTACATTGAAAATATTGTCGAAAGAACAAACCCTATTAGTACAATTTTGGAACGAACCGGTTTATACTTCAATATTGGCAGTAATGCATAATCTAACACCTGGATAGTAGGTGTATCTTTCGCTTCCTGAATTTTAGCTTCTTCATATTGTTGAGTTAAAAATATATATAGTGTATTCTGCACATCTACATCACGCAATAGTCGCCCCAATTCCAGCCCTAAGTCAGGAACTTCTGAAAATCCGGGTATCATTGTAATTTCTTCTCTACTGGTATCCAACTCTTCTAATTGAGCATTTAACCCTGCCAGTTCTGTCTCTAATAATGTAACTTCTGTTTCTAATAATTTTATTTCAGGGTGACCCGTGGGTAATGTTTCTTTCAATATTTTTAATTTAACTTTGCCAACAGAGACTTTGACTTTACTGATTGCAATTTGAGATACTAATTCTGTGGCTACTTGCATCATTGCGGTTGTTTGTTCAGAAAGAGCCACTGTATTATTTTCTTCCTGAAATGCCTTTAGTTTTTCTTCAGATTTTGATAAATCACTAATATTCTTATAATAACGTTTTTCAATAAATTCACGTTGCCGGGTTGTTTTTTCAGATTTGAATTTTTTATTGACTTCATCTAGTTTTGCTACGAAGATATTGGTGATATCTCTGGAAAGTACCCTGCAATAATCCTCATCCTTTTGAGGGTGAAACCAGCCTGTTTTGATATCGGTTGTAACCCTTATTGTACCCTCTTCATCTATTTCAAAGTTCGTGTCTTCTTTCAGTCTTTCTAATGCTTTTTCACTGTTTTTAACATCATAGAATTCAATCAAATTGAATTTTTCAATAATACTATCCATAATGGTTCTGCTTTTTAGAATAGCGATAAAAGTGTTTGCATTACCATCGCCAAACGGCATCATATTTTGTAATGGAAAAAGATTTGCATTATTTAGTAGCAAACTACTATCAAAGCTTGACGATGGGGGCATGATAGAGGACGTGGCTCGAAATGTTTTCGGTAATATAAGAGCAAGGATAATTGATAAGGTACTTACAACGATTACATTTCGGATTATTTCTTTTCTTGAAGACCAAATAATCTTTCCGATACGAAAAAAATCAATATCATCAAAATCAGACTCAGGATGGGAAATATTTTCCTCTTCAGGATTGGGTAAGACGCCATATTTTTTCAAATCTCCAATTCGATTCCGGAGTGTTTTTTCTGACAGTTCATGTTCCTCTGCAACGGATTTACGTTTTTCAGGATTATTGATTATATCAGGATTTTCTTTTACCATATTTAATATTTTTTGCTCGTGGGGAGTTAGTTTAATCATCATTAACCTGTTATTGCTGCTTTATACGTTAAATAGAGCGTTGCAATTGCTGTTGCAGTTTGAAGAAGACTAATATTTCCAAAGAATCGACTCCGGAAGCTTTCAGGGACAAAAACTACATCACCGGGTTCTACATATTCATCAAAAGCATCTTGAATTTCCGAACCATCAGCTCTATAAATAACGGTATTCCTTTCGTTTCCAATATTCAATACGCCACCCACCATTGCAATATAATCACTTGCCTTATAGCCTGGAACATATGAAAATCCCCTTGGGCGTCGTACGAATCCGTGAACAATGATTTGACTTGTTTTATATTCTGTAAAATTAGTGTCTTCCGATTTCTTGGATTCAATGAATGGGATAATAATTTTATCTCCTGCCATCAAGGTAGGGTTTTGAGATAAATCGCCATGTAATAAAAAATCTTTTGGATTTAGTTTTTGTTTTACACCATCCCGTTCTAGAAATATAATTTCATTACTACCATATTTTTGAACACCTTTCGTTTTTTTTATACCATCCATCACACGACTTATAGGAGTCATAACAACATAACCCGGATACTCAACTGCTCCTAAAACTTGTATTTTAAACGTTCTAATTGAAGCCAATCGAACGGTTGTTTTTATTTTTTTATATGAACTTGAATATGATGCTAATCTGATTTCATCGCTGATTTGCTTATATGTTTTTCCTTTGGTATCAAACTCCCCAATTGAAGGTAATGACAACTCACCCGCCGGACCGATAAACTCATAATACTCTATTGTTTCTGCATTAAATAAATCGTATTCATGTCCCGGAAACAATTTATTTTCCATTGAAGACACGACGACATGCAATTGATCTCCGGGTCCAAGTAAATATTTATCAGGATCAATTTCACCTTCTAAAGGAATGGCCGGTTTAGACATATCGTTATACAATGGTTGATTACCTCCTATAACACTAGGTAAGGATTCGGTTTCCTCTTGCTGAGCTGAAATAATCGATAGGAAAATGATTGAAATGAATAATTTCATTAAATGATTCATGGTAAATTTATAAAACTCCTAATCTTTCTTGTTGATAAGAATTATTCTGAATATTTTTCCACCATTCTTGATTATCCAAGTACCACTTGATGGTTTTTCTAATTCCGCTTTCAAATGTTTCCCTGGGTGACCAGTTTAATTCACGAGTCAATTTGGATGAATCGATAGCATATCGAAAATCATGCCCAGGTCGGTCGGTAACGAATTGTATTAATTCCATGTATGATTTTCCGTTGAGCGAGGGTGATATTTCATCCAGGATGGCACAAATAGTTTTGACAATTTCAATATTCTGAATTTCATTATTGCCTCCCACATTATACGTCTCGCCTACACTTCCCTTTTCAATGATTGTATTAATAGCATCACAGTGATCTCCAACGAACAACCAATCGCGAATATTCTTTCCCGATCCATAGACAGGTAATTGTTTATTCGCCAAACAGTTTAATATCATCAGGGGAATTAATTTTTCCGGGAATTGAAAAGGACCGTAATTATTCGAACAATTTGAAACAATAACCGGTAAACCGTAAGTTCGATGCCACGCTCTGACTAAATGATCAGAGGATGCTTTCGAGGCAGAATAGGGTGAACTGGGGTCGTAGGGAGTATCCTCTCTGAATAAACCTTTATGGCCCAAACTGCCAAATACTTCATCCGTTGATACGTGATGAAACCTAAAAGATGATGCCATAACCCCATCCAGTGATTTGTAATAAATTAACGCCTCCTGAAGTAAGACTGAAGTACCGACGATATTTGTCTGAATAAATTCAGCAGGGCCATCAATGGATCTATCTACATGGCTCTCTGCAGCGAAATTCACGACCACGTTGGGTTTATATTTGCTAAAGATTCCATTTACTAATTCTTGATCACAAATGTCTCCGTGAACGAAAGAATATCTATCGTCATTTTTATAATTTACTAGATTATTTGGATTTCCAG
The DNA here is from genome assembly GCA_964491015.1 of uncultured bacterium. Taxonomy (GTDB): domain Bacteria; phylum Fidelibacterota; class Marinisomatia; order Marinisomatales; family TCS55; genus JADFRD01. The sequence continues at coordinate 111,324 of CAZBEY010000001.1, forward strand.
CGTAGGTCAGTTTATCAAGATTAACAACCTTATTGTTTTTATCTTTATTGAGGAGAAAGTGAACAAAATTTGCTCCAATAAATCCGCAGCCGCCCGTAACGAAAAATGTCTTATTCATAGCTATACAGAAAATTCCGGTAATAGAGATTCATTTTGGTCAGCTAACAATGGAAATCTTTTATCTCTTTTTGATAATTTTGGTAATTGAACCGGCCAATTTATTTCAAATGATTTATCGTTCCATCGGATACCGTATTCGTCTTCAGGATGATATATTTCCGTACATTTATATTGGAAAGTAGCTTCCTCTGATACCACACAAAATCCATGAGCAAATCCCGGAGGGATATAAATCTCATAATGATCCTTGTCGTTTAACATCATTGAAAATGATTTACCAAATGTAGGGGATCCTTTTCGAATATCCACCGCAACGTCGAATACTTCTCCGAGAGTACATCTAACTAATTTACCTTGCCCGAATTTTAACTGATAATGCAATCCCCGTAATACACCTTGGACTGATTTTGATTGATTATCCTGAACAAAATCATGAATTATCCCGGCATTATGCAATGTTTCAGACCGAAAACTTTCGAAAAAATAACCTCTCTCATCCCCAAACACACGGGGTTCAACAATCAACAATCCGGGAAATTCTGTCTTTTTAATTTCCACGATTATTTTCGGCCTACATTATCGAATTTAAAGCCAAGAATTTGTAAATCTTTGGCCCTGAGAATATTTCTGCAATCAAGTATCACGGGCGATTTCACCAACTCTTTCAATCTTTTTAGATCGAGACCTCTAAATTCGTTCCATTCCGTCATAATGGCAACGCAATCGACATCCGACACCGCATCTTCCCAAGAATCATATACGTTTAAATTGTCAAATCGTTTTTTCATATTTTCATTTGATTCCGGATCATAGGCATTCACTATTGCACCGTTTTTTAATAAAACGTCTATCATATCAATCGCAGGTGATTCTCTGATATCATCTGTTTGTGCCTTAAATGCCAATCCAAGTATGGCAATTTTCTTATTGGCAACATTATTTTCCATTAAGGTCATTAATTTCACTACCATCAGCTCTTTTTGAGATTGGTTTGCTTCAACTGCCCCGGTGATTACTTTTAATTCTATTCCTAATTCGTCCGCTGTTGAAATAAGTGCTTTTGTATCTTTTGGAAAACATGACCCACCGTAGCCTGGCCCAGGATGTAGAAATTTCGGGCTAATTCTTCCGTCAATTCCCATGGCTTTTGAAACGATATGAACGTCGGCTCCAATTTTATCGCAGATATTAGCAATTTCGTTAATGTAACTTATTTTTACAGCTAAAAATGCATTACTTGAATATTTAATCAGTTCAGCTGTTTGAATAGTTGTTTCAATGATTGGTGTTTCATTAATGTATAATGGTCTATATACTTCTTTCATAATATTGATTGCTTTTTGATTTGAAGCGCCAATAATAACCCTGTCCGGCCACAGAAAATCTTTTACTGCAGATCCCTCCCGTAAAAATTCAGGATTCGAAATATAATCAAATTTGATTTCAGATTTAGAATATTTACTAATCTCTTCCATGATTTTTAATCCCGTCCCTATTGGGACTGTGCTTTTTGTGCAGATTACTTTATACCCATTTAAGTTTTCTCCGATTGCCCGGGCGACTTTAAATATTGCATCCAAATTTGATGAGCCATTTTCACCCTCCGGTGTGCCGACAGCAATAAATATGACGTCAGATTCCTCGATTGAATCGTCAATGTTACCAGAAAAGGATAATCGGCCGGATAATACATTTCTCTGAACAATTTCCTTAAGCCCGGGTTCATAAATCGGTATATCACCATGATTTAGTTGATTTATCTTATTAATATTAATATCCGCACAAACAACGGTATTACCAAAATCAGATAAACCAGCTCCGCTTACCAGGCCGACATATCCGGTTCCTATCACTGCTATTTTCTTCATTATTGCTTTCTATTTACTTTCTAAACTACGTATTTACTGACGGAAACAAAAATATAATATCATGTTAATCCAATAAATCTCCGAATATACCATTCAATAGATAATAAAATAATTATAATAAATATCATTATATAGCTCTCTTGAAATTCGGCCGTTTTTAAAACCAACTCACTCTTAACATTATCGTTAATATATTGCATTATATCAGCCCGGGATTCCCAGGATAGGTATTTTCCATTTGTCTGATGAGATATGGAAGTTAAATAAGAACTATTTACCGATACATTATTCAATTCAATTTGACTTTCATCAATAACAAAACGACCTTTTTGCTCGAAAGAATTTTCATGAATATCCATATGGATAGAGTACGAATAGTTCCCAGCCTTTCCCGCAATAAATCTCTTTTCCCATCGCTTGTCTACAGGATTATAATTCAATTCAAAGGACCTGACGACTTTATCATCCTGGTTCAAATTGATATATCCAACTGTTTGACCAATATCATTCTCATTAAATTCCGCATGTGTACCGGAAACATAAATTTCCTCTCCTTGCTGATACACATTTTTATTTAGACGAAAATATAGTTCATTCTCTCCTGATGTTCTCAAAAGCCAGCCATACATATTATCCATCAAATCCATGCTATAATCTGCAGATTCTGACTCTGTCAATTTATAATATAACATTGAAAATTCGGATGCTGTCCACATAGCTGATCTTAACCCATCCTTATCGCTTATTAACAGCATTGGTGAAACATTATTTTCATAAGAAGCCAGTATTCTTGTATTTTCATCAGGTTCTACTGTGAGTTTAGGTGTCAATGGCGGTAATGATGGCTCATAATTTTCTGATGGATTAAAAGGATAAAGATCCATTGGTTTATTATTAATATTTTCCACCCAATACCAATTCATTTTACCGGTTTCTTTGGGAGAGGATTGTGAATTATGCACATGTAAAAACGGGTAAAGTGATTCAGCTGCTTTAGGGGTAATATTTGGACCGGCGAAATAAAATAGAGATGACTTGCCGGCGATTAGTTTTTTAGCAAAAATTTTCTGCCATCGGTTAGAAACCGGATTTAAAGGAAAATTATCAAAAATAATTAATTCATACGGTTTGGACCAAAATTCTGACAAAGTAGGAGTAAACGAATTTCCTATTTGGATATAATGATCCAGAGAGGCTCTTGGAAAAGCATTTATTGATTTTTTTATTGGACCTGTATTAAAGTTTGGAGCGCCGGTAATTAATGCAATATTATATCGATCTTTTAAAATGGCAACTTCAAATGGTAATTGATTGTTTCTAATATTTATTTCGTCTTTCAAGACTGATGCCTTTATTAAGTACTTATTAATACCTAACGTACCGGATGAAACTCTAAACTTTGCCGTTGAAAGAGAACCGCCTCCTGATAGACGGAAATATTTGGAGCCAATTAACTTTGATTTATTATAAAGCAATACGTTAATGCGCTCATTAACGACTCCCTGTGCCATAATCGTCGCATTAATATCCATTTCCTCCCCTTTTATAGCAATCGTCGGAGCTGAAATGGATTGGACGGCAATATCGACCATTGGGATTGTATCTCCCACACCAATTGTATAAATAGGTGATCTGATTTTCTCTAATTGATTTTGATCAATATTCCCTTTGGTTACCTGTCCATCAGAAATAATGATTGCACCTATCATGTCCTCCTGCATTTCAGATATATGTAAAAAAATATTGCTTATATCTGTGACGGCTCCATTCGTTTCAATTGGTTGTCCATCGTATTCTTGAATCGTTTGATCAAATGTGAAAATCTCTGCATCACTATCAATTTCACGAATTGACCTAACCATTTTTTGTATTTCATCTAAAAATAATTTAGGGGACAAAGATTGGTGATACGCCATACTAACAGATTTATCGATATAAACATTCCAATGCATGGGATGTTGAATACTTTTATTCCAGGAGACTTTTGGCTGCAGCAACAAAAACAAAACAATAATTAATGCGAATAGCCTAAATATATAAATGATAGATAATTTTCGATTATTTTTGATCGCCAGATATATAGAAATGATTACTGTTATGGCGCCAAACAATAAACTCCAGAACCAACCATCGAAGTCATTTACTAATTGTATTGACATCAATCAGGCTAATTTCAAATTCGGATCAATATCGAAATCCATGGCAGAAGAAACGCCTTGAGTTAAATAAAGTTCACCCAAATAAGCAATCATTGCACCGTTGTCAGTACACAAGGATACATCAGGATATAAAACACGAATATCTTTTAATGAATCATTCATGGTATTTCGTAATGATTTATTGGCGGCAACGCCACCGGCTATGACGCATGTTTTTACGTCTGTATTGACAACTGCTTGTTTTAGTTTACTAACCAGTACATCGACAATTGCTTGTTGATAACTGGCTGAAATATCTGGTTTTGTGATGGATTTATTTTCTCTATAAGAATCCATATAGTACAACAGGGCAGTTTTTAACCCACTAAAGCTGAATTCAATATTTTTTTCATTAATAAATGCACGGGGAAAATGGACAGCTTCTTGATTTCCTCCCTTGGCGCATTCTTCAATTTCAGGTCCACCCGGGTACCCTAAACCCAATATGCGGGCACCTTTATCAAATGCCTCCCCGGCGGCATCATCTCTACTTGAGCCTAAGAGTGTATAATGACCCAATTTTTTCACTAACCACAACTGTGTATGTCCGCCGGATACCAATAAACAAACAAACGGAAATTGTAAATCAGGATCTGCTAAAAAATTGGCGAAAATATGGGCTTCCAGATGATTAATCCCTATAATCGGTTTTGTTAAACCTTGGGCGAATCCTTTTGAAAAACATACACCGGATAAGAGGGTACCTGCAAGTCCCGGCCCTCTGGTGACAGCGACACCTTCAATATCTGTTTTTAAAATACCTGCTTTTTGAATTGCTTTGTTGACGATAGAGTTTAGGAGCAACTCGTGCTCTCGAGATGCGAGTTCGGGAACAACCCCTCCAAATTCTGAATGAATGAGTTGTGAACTGACTATTGAAGATAATATATTACCTTCAGAACATATAGCAGCAGCGGTCTCATCGCAAGACGTCTCAACGCCTAAAACAATCAATTAGGTTCCTTTGTTACAACTAATTCGAGAGTTCTCGGTGATAGATCCCGCCATTCTAAAATATTCTCCGGCGTCCGAATTGTCGGTTCATAATAATTTTTTCCCGCAATCCAATCTTGAACAAAATCCAGGGTGACGATAATATCTTCAGGATTTACCGAGGCTATGTAATCCACTCCTCCGACAATAGTCAAGGAAACGGTCGTTGGATTTACAAATAGTCTCAAATTGGGTAACGTATTCACAACTTTTACAGGAATTTCACTGATAATACGTTCACTGATGGGTTGAACATCCTGTGTTAGTGTAACTGCGTTCTGTGAATATTCAAGAAGTGGTTGGGTCCTATTGTCAATATTTAAAGAAATGTTTAAATCAATTTCCTGATTCAAGAAGGTATCCTTTTTAGTCTCAACAAAAGTCATCTTTTCGACTACTTCTCTTGGACCGGCTACATCAATCGTATCCGGCGCAATGGTTTGAGCACCCACCAATGTATATCCGGGAGAAGCGTCAATAACCACTAAAGATTTAACAAGTACTGTTTTTACCATGTATTCATCTAAACTGATGTGTATTGAGTCTGGATATACTACTTCAATGTACTCCAAGTCATAAGACGGAGGCAGCACAACTTTTTGAGGATATCGTTCGTAATACTCATTTAGATAAAAATCATATTCTTCAGATATCCTATCGAGATCAATGACTAATTTAAAATCGGATAGAAATTTCTTAACCAGAAGTGTTTTAAATAAAACACGCCCAGGACCTTTTATTCGGACTTGGGCATATTCTGGAACTTCTTTCTTGTGGGCCTTTTGGGCGCTCAAATTTCGAGCTTCGATAGGCATATCCATCACTAATGTGTATTCATTTTCGCTGACGACAAATATCCAAAGTAACAGTGCCAATCCGACTGCCTGCAATCTCGATCCTACAGAATGCCAATTGAGATATTTTTGCAGGCTTTTTTTATTCATTATACCATTAATAAACTATGATGTGAATCTAGGATTCGTTTTCGGTTTCTTCTTTTGAATCTCCCGTTTGAAGGTCTTCTGGTATTTCAATTTTTTCTGCAGCCGGCTCTTTTTGACCATCCAAAAAGTCTTTTACGGAATCTTTAGTTGCTTTTTCACCGCCTTCAGAAAATGATTCAGAAAACAGTATCACTTTTTTATCTTCCGGATTTACTTCCATAACATTTCCAGACACCTTGGCACCGGGTTTCAAATCCAACATAACTTCCTTCCGTTTTTTCTTTGTTTTCTTTCCAAAAGGAATAATGCCTTCAACATCCATTTCCAACTGTAGAATGATGCCTTTATCCAATACACGGATAATTTCACCGCTCACTTCTCTGCCTGTCTCATAATATTTAACTATTTCAGGCCACGGATCATCAGAAACCTGTTTTAACCCGAGAGAAATTCGACGATTCTCTCTCGATATTTCCAAAATACGGACTTCAACTTTCTGTCCTTTTTCTACTATTTCTTTTGGATGTCTGACTATTTTTGTCCAAGAAAGGTCAGAAACATGAATCAATCCATCAATACCTTCTTCAAGTTCGACGAAGGCTCCAAATTGTGCCAAGTTATTAATCTTTCCTTTATGAACAGTGCCCACCATATATTTTTCTTCAATTTCATCCCATGGATCCGGTTGCAGCTGTTTAACGCCAAGGCTGATCTTCCGCTCATTTGAGTCGATGGATAAAACCATTGTGTCTATTTCATCATTTAGTTTGTATAACTCATTTGGATTCTTTACTTGCCGTGTCCAGGACATTTCTGATATGTGAATCAATCCTTCAACTCCCGGTTCAAGTTCCACAAAGGCTCCATAATTCGTCATACTTACAATTTTACCTTTTACATTAGAATTCACAGGGTATTTAACCTCAACATCCTCCCAAGGATGGGGAGCCAATTGCTTTAATCCGAGTGATACCCGCTGTTTCTCTTTATCAAAGTCAATAATTTTTACAGTAAGGACATCATCAAGACCGACTATTTCCGAAGGATGGTTAACCCGTCCCCATGTTAGATCCGTTATATGGAGCAATCCATCTACACCGCCTAGATCCAAAAAGACACCAAAATCAGTGATATTTTTTACACGGCCTTCCAATACTGTTCCAATTTCCATTTCGCCCAATAAAGCATCCCGTTGTTCTTTAAGACTTTCCTGAAGTATAATCTTATGGGAAACAACAATATTTTTTCGAGCCTCATTAAATTTTACAATCCGGACGTCAATATCCGTATTCAGTAAATTATCAAAATCTTTTACGGGTCGAACATCAATCTGAGAGCCAGGCAGAAATCCCTGGATGATACCGAGGTCAACAATCATACCCCCTTTTATTCGACGAATGATTTTGCATGAAAATGTTGTTTCATTGTCAAACAAATCTTTTAATTCTTCCCAACGGCGCATAAAGTCAGCTTTCTCTTTGGAAAGAACCATATTCCCGCGTCTATCTTCAAGGTATTCTAAAAAGATATCGATTTGATCACCGATATTGGGTAAATCATCCTCAGAAAATTCGTCACGATTAATAATTCCTTCAGATTTGAAACCAATGTCAATAAAAATTACATGGTCATTCATTCCAATCACACGACCTTTAATCACTTGGTTTTCATGAATTTCAGAAAGGGAATTTTCATATTTACTAATTAAATCATTAGTATTGATTAACTCAATATCCGTTTCATCTATCTCATCTTTATTTACGGTGCGAATATCGTCTAATAATTGAGGGTCTAAATAATTTATAGTTTCTATTTTGCCGTTTGATACTTTTTCGACCGCAGGTGTTTCATCAGCTGTTTCCTCAATAATAACTGAGTCTACACTGGCATCATCAACCAAAGTATCTGACGTCTGTTCAACGGTTAATTCTTCTTTAGTCATTCTGTTTATAGTTCCTGTTTATTGTTTATGTTTTTTTAATGTTCACGATTTCAAGTATTTTTGACACTTGTTCATCAATACTTAAATGTGTTGTATCGATTACAAAAGCATCCTCTGCTTTTTTCAATGGCGATATTTTCCGGGAGGCGTCATGTGTATCTCTACGTTCAATATCTTTTATTAATTCTTCAATTGATTTTTCTTCGTCTAGTGCATGAAGTTCTTTGAGTCGTCTTTCAGCACGAACAACCAAATCCGCTTCCAAAAAAATCTTGAATTCAGCATCCGGAAAGACAACGGTTCCGATATCTCTCCCTTCAATGACACAATCAATTTTTTTCGCAATCTTACGCTGGTTCTGGACCATCGCTAGTCGAACATCTTTCTGAGCACTTACAGCGCTCACATGACGAGTTATATCCGGTCTACGAATTTCAACTGAAACATCTCTGCCATTTAAATAAAACTTATTGGTTCCTTCCTCAATCTTCATATCAATGTCGATGTTAGAAAGTAGATCCTTTAGTTGGCCTGAATTATTCATGTCAATTCCCGCATCCAAAATTGCAAGGGTAACTGATCTATACATTGCGCCTGTATCTAAATAAATAAATCCTAGCTTCTGTGCAATACACTTTGCTGTTGTACTCTTGCCGGTAGCGGCTGGTCCATCAATTGCGATAATCATTATTTTATCTTCTCAAAAAGCCGACGAATTTACCGTTTATCATTTATAAAAACAAAAAGTAAAGCCTTGGCAATGTATTCCCAAATTCCGACATTGATGGCAAAGAAGATAAAAAATCATCATTTTCTTTTTACGAAGATAAATTATCCGCTATGTTAAGTTGATTTTTCCGGATTTCTGTTTTATCACTAAGGTTTTTGTATATTCTTCCAGTGGTATCGGTCTATTTGATCTACTTAAAAGACTTTTATCCCATTGACCGATTTAATTAATCCTAATTAAAGGAGACCATCTTATGAAACATTGGAAAAGTGCGATTGGTTTGGGAGTCCTCATGTGGCTAATTCCATTTGCGGTATCATTTTTGATATTTCCATTCCACGACTCATCAAGGCCATTGTTTGAATCCATTATGGCTTTTGCTGTTACCGGAAGCGCCGTCGTATTGGGATTGACGTATTTGAAACAAATCAATCAAAATTGGAAAGATGAGGCTGTCCTTCTTGGATTTTTGTGGTTAATTATATGTGTTACCATCGATGCTCCGTTGATGCTGTTGGGCGGTCCCATGGAAATGAGTATTGAACAGTATATGGATGATATTGGCATCACTTATCTTTGTATTCCTGTTGTCACTTGGGGTATAGGCGTTGCCTGTTCTTGGACAGAAAAGACATAGAATGAGGAAATTCTTTTCTGGTTAATGTTCCAAAAATAATTTTCTGATTTGAACCAAAACAGATAGCGTCTCGGACGTTAACAATTAATAATTGTTGAAATGAGTATAGATAATGATAAAAAAGGGGCTGCTGTAAAGTTTCCACCGCCTTTGGTATTTATATTTTGGATCATTGTGGGCTATGGATTTCAGCAGATTCAACCGGTGAAAATCGAGTGTGTTTTTCCTTATAATTTAATTGGCTGGATCCTTATCATTTTGGGGATTTCTATTATTTTGTTCATTAGACGTACTTTTACCCGTGCCGGTACCAGCATTGAACCTTGGGAGCCGACATTAAACATCATTACAACCGGATTCTATGCCTACTCTAGAAATCCTGTTTATGTCCTATTTTGCCTAGTACCCATGGGAATTGGCATTTTATTGAATAATTTTTGGATACTGATCAGCTTAATACCCTCAATAATTACAGTTTATTTTATTGCTGTCAAAAAAGAAGAAGCATATTTAGAGGAAAAATTTGGGGATGAATATGTACAATATAAACAAAAAGTCAGGCGATGGTTATAAATCGATTTGGTTAATATTTATTCATGTTTGGAAGCAAATACTGTCAAATCATTTTTCAGATCTCCCGGGGAATTGACTTGATGAAGGTTTTTATTGGGAATTTCAAATAAATCCGTTTTTGTTCTAAACCAGGTTCTATCAGACCGAAAGCGTTTCGTCCCTTTTTTATAGAAAGAGGCCTTTCTCTCTAATTCATCTTTGGACAACCATCCACAAACAGTTAATTCTTTTTTGTCCTCAAAATAACTGCAAAATAAGTAAATATCCGTTTGGTAATCTTTCTGGAGAGCAATGAAATTATTAACGTAATAGCTTTTAACGTCCGTTGTTCGTCCCATGGTTTTTACGTCAATGGCTAATCCGGCATATTCCAGGTCTTTGCCATGGTCAAATCCTTCTTCTCCGGTCAATAAGTCAACATGAAACAACGTTTGGATGGTACATTGACCAATGATACCAATGAGCTGTTCATGAATATTTCCGTCTGCCACCCCCCTGTTCCCAAAATTGTGATCTTCCAGCAACCATTGGACATATTCAATCAATTCGTTTGACACTTTGATAATAAACAGTCCGTACTCCTAAAGGTTTATTTTTTCCTAACTATTTTATCATGACCAATTTTGTTACATCAATGGAATGTCCATTGGAAATTTTGAGTAAATAAATTCCTGCTGACATTTGTTTACCGGACCCATCTTGTCCATACCATATAAATTGATGATGTCCAGGGTATTGAATAAAATTTTCCTGATAAATATTTTTGCCTAAAATATTCAATATAGATATGGACATCTGGCTTTTGACTGGAATTTCGTATGAGATGGTCGTTCTTGGGTTAAATGGATTGGGATAGGCCGGGTGAACAATAAAATATTTTGGGACCCCTCGCTCAATCACGTTTACTTGATTAATTGTGAATGATGTTTCGCCAATTGCAATCCCGTCTTCTACTGTAAATAAAATTGGATATGGATTCAATCGCATTGAATCTCCATCCATTTGCCCAATGACATTAAAGGAATAGTCTCCATCGATGACCAGAGGGATGGTGACTGCCCAAATACCATCGGCTGCATTTTCGTCTTCGTGATTACCATCATCATAGGCTTTATAGGGTACACCGCTTGTCAAGTCGCCCTTTATCCATATTTCCTCAACAGTATTCTGGGGATCGGTGACTGTAAATGTAATATCCGCTGCGTGGGGAAGTGTCTTGGGCAAGAAACTGACATCGGTTGAAAATTTATACGGGAATTGACCACCACTTGAATAGATTGCTTCAATATAAAACGCAGTCCAACCCGAGTCGGGAGCGGTGATATCAGCCAGGTATACACCATTGCCCTGATCAGATAAGATGACATCATTCCAGGCAGGACCAATGGTCATGTATCGAAAATCGTATGCGTTGGGATTATAAGCCTGCCATAATTTGACTTGAGTGGGGCTTGTAACCGTTTCAAAGCGGATGGAGCCGTCTTCCATCATTTCCCAGGAAAATTCAGGCAATGTAAAATCATTTAAAATGGCTTTATAAAAGGCAGCAAAACTATATACAACATCATCCAGAGCTTGTTCTAAACTATGGCTCGCGTTGGGAACATAACGCTGAAACGTCGGCCCGGGAAGTTGGTCAAAGTAAAATTGAGATGAAGGAACAAAAAATTCATCGCCCGTGGCATGGATTAAATATTTTGGCATGGTGGCAAAGCGATCTTTGTATTTCAGTGGATCTACGATGGACATGAGATAATAAATCTCCGGATAACTAAACCAGTCAAAAATGCCCATATTTTCATAATCCCAAACAGCCGGAGACCAAAATCCGTATGCACCATAATGATGTTTAAAGGACTGAATCGTATTGAGAGCATCAAATACAATGGGTATCATTCCGCAAACACGATCGTCCACTGCGGAGGTTAGCCAAGTAGTCCAGCCCCGTTTTGAGGCGCCGCTCAATACAAATTGATTGATCTGATATGAACTATCCAATCCCGCCACAAATGTTTGTGCCATATCCATTCCTCTGACAACACTTTTCACCATGGGTAACTGCAAAATCCAGGTTTCGTCGCCACCATTCAGATATTTATCCCATGAATAGGCAATGATGGCATCTTCGCTCCTGGATTCAGTTTCATCCGTGAAGGTAAGGGGCTCATTGGGAACCATACCAAAATTAACGACAATGGTATGGGATAATGCGGCAATGGTCGAGGATTCTTCGAAGGTGCCCCCTGGAGGGTCTGGACTATTGCTTCCACCATTGATAAATAGCAATGCTTTATCATAATAAACTTCACTTGGGATCACAATGCTGACCCAATGCTCCCACAAAGTTCTGTCTACTTCATTTAAATTCCGCCAGGACTGGGATGACATATACAAAATGTAGTTAGTGTAATTGGTTCCAAAAAGGGTGTCAACAGCATAAAAATTAAAGGAAGTGTCCTCCAATGCAACATAATCCTCCAGAGCAGAGCTCTGGGAAAATGATGCATTAAAAAGTAAAATTGAGGAAATTAATGGTAGTATATGTTTTTTCATTTTTTGAATTTATGATTAATTTGGATCATATCTGTATTTAGGCGTTGGCGAGCTGTTTCGCAATATTTTTCCGATGTGTCAAACCCAAGGAATCTTCTACCCAATCGATGGGCGACAGCTGTAGTAGTACCGGCGCCATTAAATGGGTCTAAAATAACGTCATTCTGATAACTGAATAATTTCAAAACACGTTCAACCAATTTTTCCGGAAACATAGCCGGATGATTATATTGCTTCATTTTCTTTTCCGGAGCCATTGACCATTTTGCAACCACCCATTCCTTAAATTCATCAGCCGATATATCGATATTATCCTTTTCCCCCGACTTTTTCATTTCCCCTTTGCAGAATATTTCCACAAACTCCCAAGTATATTTCAGGTATGGATTACTGGGGCTTTTCCAACTTCCCCATGCGGTGTATTTACAATTATAATTATTTTTTTCCCAGAGGACTTCTCCCTTCCAAATCATTTTTCGCTTCATACAATGCTGGCTGATTAAATGATGACTGGGAATATAGTCGGAGAATAATGGCTGTACATTGATAATTAATCTGCCACCATACTTCAAAACACGGATACATTCGTCCAAAATGCCAAAAAGCTTTGCAAAATACTCATCCCAATTATGGTCATCGTCACTTCCCTCGTATTCGAGGCCAAAATTATATGGAGGTGAAGTTAAAACAAGGTCAATGCAGTTATCCGGTAAATTTTGCAATACAACCAGACTATCACCGCATACGATCTGATTCGCGAAGGCTTCCGGAAGTAAATTATTGTCCTTTAAAAACTTTTGGTTCTTTGCATAAAAATATTTACCTCTTCGACCTTCCTTCTGAATACGATTTTTCACTTTTCTTTCTTGATTATAATCTACATAAATCCGTTTCCCATTTTTGACGCCATAACTTTTTATTCCACCAATCGATTTCTCAATTTTGTCGAATATATTTTTCGTATCTCTTCCATAATCAGCCATGATGGTATTTTTAATTCGTGAGAATTGCTGAAAATCCAGTGATTTTAGCTTAATTGAAATTGTTAGGCCATCATGCGAAATATAAAAATCCTTTCGATTAAAAAATGTATTTATTTCGCGGAGAGCTTTCTCCTCCTGAAAGTCTATGGGAGATTTAAGGTTGACTGTAATCTCTTTATACGGGTTCATGTGGAAGGAAAATTACCGTTTATCAAACCACATATCAATACAGACGTGAAAGTATTTTACTTTGTACGACAATCATCCGCCTGCGTCCCTCTGGCATGAATGTCGATTTATGCGGCTTATACTTTTTTCGATCTAATAGACAAAAGTGATTGCTAATTTAGCTGTAAATGTTTGATAGCGAGGAAGTTAGATAGATTTTATTTATATTATTTGATTCAAAACAACTGTCTTTCAATTTCCCAATCTTAAGCCGTAACCATCCCAAGGATATTTGTTTTCTATTGACTTCTATTCAACAGATGTTGAGTCCGGTTCCGGTGGTTTTGGTTTTTCACCCCAATAAGTTGGACGTGTCTGGAGCTGGTGTAAAATACTTTCATTGGTTTGGAAAACTTCCTTTTCATCTCCAATCCGAACGAAATTTTTACTCCATTCGGACTTTGATCTGCCAAAGATAGCTGAACCGATTTCACTTCCTTTTTGATCAATTAATTGTAATCGAACACCATTAGAATCATCTACAGAATAAGTCCTCCATTTTTCAGGATTTTTTGAAATCATGGTTTCACGTTCTACCTTCAAAGCGCGATTAAAAAAATTATCCATGATCGTCCTTTTTACAATTAAAGAATCATTTCCCACAATTGTCCACAATGTATCTGCTTTAGCAAGTTCAATGGATTCTGATCCGTTGGAAATGATCAAACCAGAAACGTTGTCAATATTTATAGGGAAAATTTCAACAGCACTCGTTGTATGTTTTCCTTGATTAGAAATATTAATAATATATAATACCGATAGAACAGCAATTGAAATGAGAATATATTTCCACTGTTTAATCATATAGTTCCTCCAGTATTTGTGCACGTTTATGTTGTTTACGTAATCGAATAAATCCAAATGAAATGATTAAAAAAGATGGTAGAATAATATTAATCCACTTCCAGGTTCGTTTCGTACTGTCTTCTATTTCCTCGAGTGGCCGGCTGGTAATTTCCCTGGATCGAAGGGCAATCAAATCTTGATCCCCGGCCAAATAATCCACCGCATTCATGACAAAAACATGGTTCGCCTGGATTCCGCCCCCTCCTTTATCTGCCAAGAATTTTGAGTCAGAAACTAAAATAATTTGGCTGGTGATTTTTGTTTCATTATTAAGAACCGTGGACTTTCCGGCAAGCATTTTTCCCTGTTCATTCAAGCGGTTCAATGCCGGATTCGTTCTTGGATCAGGATTCATATTATATTGACCGGACATCGTCGATGACCTGTTTGAACTGGAGAATAGCGGTGTAACGGTCACATAACTCTGGCTGGTATCCACTTTTATTTCACTGGCAAACATGACCGTTAATTGTTCCAAACCATTGACCATCGCTTCCCTTTGGTTAAATCTGGTAATGATGGGCAAGAAAGGATATTCCATCGGAACATTCATTTGGATAAAACCCATATTCTGCTGAACACTGACACTACCGCATTTGTGATCGAGAACCAGGTTTTCTTCTAATTGAAAACCATAATTTGATAGCAGGTCAAAGATATCCGATTTAACAGGCGTCGCCCTTTGGGTTTGAATATCTGTGTCTATTCGTCCCTGGGCGAAGAATATATTTCCCCCTCGATTAATAAATGAGACCAAATTCATTTTGGTGTCCGCAGATAGAGAGTCCAAAACGCCGTTGACTAAAATAACATCAATTTCATCAGGTACCGGCTTATCCAAAACGATATTTCTAACCTGGTAGCGCTGCCTGAGCAATGAAGAGATATTTTGATTTTTTAACTCGTCATTTTTTTCGAGTTGAGCGATAGCAATGACCTTTTTATCTTTATCCACCAGTTTTTTAATTTTGGTGGTGATTTCGTATTCTAACCCGGTGGTTGATTGGATTAATGGAATAATTTCCTTTTGATCTTCATAATTTAAAGTCATTCCCATAAGCACCCGTTTAACTTCTACCTTGTCATTTTCTACTACCTGTAACTGAACGGGTTGAATACCGGCTTTTTGAGCTTCCTGCTCCAATTTTTCATCTCCATCCGGTTTATAAAATTCAAAATGAATATTTCCATTGGAATAGGCAGCATATTCTTCCAGTATATCCTGGAGATAGCGGCGGTTATTCCCATATTCACCGGGAAGATCATCGGAAAAATATACTTTCAATGTGAGGAGGTCATCGATTTGACCCAGCACATCCTTGCTGGAGTTAGAAAGGGAATACATCTTATTATCGGTAAGGTCAAATCGGAAAAACCAGTTGCGGGAGATTAAGTTGACCAGCACAAGCATTACCACCAATGCGGCTATGGAAAGAAAAATTGATTTTTTCTGTTCAAATTTCATTGTTTCAACCCCACTTTCTTGCGTCAAGCGTTCGAATAGTTATATAAAGGAAAAATCCAATTAATGAAATAAAGTAAATAATATTTCTTGAATCCATGACTCCTCTGGAAATATTTGACAGGTGAAAATTTATACTCAAGAATTGAACCACCCCGGCAATAGATACAGGGATGAAAACAAGCATCCAGTCCATTAGGGAAAAAACCAACACCAGGAAGACTCCAATGATGAATGCCACTACTTGATTTTCAGTAACGCTACTGGCAAATGTACCTACAGCCGAATACACAGCCCCGACAAACGCCAATCCCATGTATCCGCTGAATACAGCGCCATAATCTATATTGGTTCCGACGTACATCAAGGTAACAAGATGAATAACGGTTGCCAGTAAACCCAGCAAAATTAATGTGAATGCTGCCAGGAATTTCCCGAGAACAAATTCATAAGTTTCCATTGGAAGAGTGTCAATCAGTTCCATGGTGCCAATATTTTTCTCTCTTGCGATCAACCCCATGGAAACAGCCGGAACAAAAAATAAATAAATCAACGGAACGATATTGAAAAGTGAACGCATATCGGACTGGTTAAATAAGAAAAAGGTATTGATAAAAAAGTACCCATTGATGACGGCAAATATGACCAGAAAAATATATGCCATGGGACTATTGAAAAAGGTGCGCATTTCTTTCAGGAAAACGGATCGTGTATTATGCATTGTTGCCTCCTGATACGGTCAAGGTTCTAAAGACATCTTCCAGATTTGCGCTGTGGGGAACCATGGATAAAATAACCCATCCTTTTTCCACCGAATATTTGAATATTTTCTCACGGGGATCTTTTTCCCTTGAATATTCTAATTGAAATTGATGTCCATTGGCAATATCACTCATTTTAACAAGTTCGATACCAGGAACCGATTCAACTAAATGGTGGATGTCCTCGGTAGTGGAAAGATTGGTTTCCATGGAGAGTAGAACATTCCCCATAAAATTTCTCATGAGTTCATCGCTGGTACCATCAGCCACAATTTCACCTTTGTGAATAATCATAATTCGATCGACAGTTACCTGAATTTCCTGCAAAATATGACTGGACATGAGGACCAGTTTTTCTTTTCCGACCCTTTTAATCAATTCACGAATTTCAACAATTTGGTTTGGATCAAGCCCTGTCACCGGTTCGTCTAAAATTAATATTTCCGGATCGTGGATCATGGAAGCCGCGAGTCCAATACGCTGCTTGTATCCTTTAGAACATTCAGATATAAGTTTGTGAATCACACCTTTTAATCCGCATTGTTCTACTACTTTATGCAATGCTTCCCTAAAGGGCTTCCCGGTGATTCCTCTGATATCTGAAATGAAAGATAAATAGTCGTGAACAACCATTTCACCGTAGAGGGGATTCAATTCAGGCAAATAGCCAATTTTTCTTTGAATTTCCTTGGCGTGATTCACAATATTCAAATCATCAACTTCCACCCTGCCGGCTGTTGGCAATAAATAACCGGTAATCATTTTTAAAGCAGTCGTTTTTCCTGCGCCGTTTGCACCAAGGAATCCAACGATTTCACCATCGTTTATTTCGAAGTTAATGGACTTAACCGCTTGGACTTCATTATAGTTTTTAGATAAATCGGTGACCTTAATCACTGTCAGTTTTCTCCTTATTACTAAAGTTTAGTTATAGTAAAATGTTATATTAACCAAAATCAATTGAAAAAGTTCCGGCGAATTTATAAACATTCTTGCCATATTTCAACGAAGAGCCTGACAGAATTTTTTTATCCCTTTTTGTCAAAATATCTCCGAAATATTCTTGTTTCAAATTAGTCCAATCTTAATAGAGCAAATGAATTCAGATCTTTTCAGCCACGAGCTATTGGTGGGTAAATAATATGATTAAATAATTGTCAACCTTTCAAAGGTTTCAAACCTTTGAAAGGATTAATGTTGATTGCATAAATAACTATGCGGATTTGATACACTATATCAGCTTTGGGATGGAGAAATTAGTGGAAGAATTTCTAAATATGTAACCTCATTCAGTTCAGTTTGAATTTGATACTAAATATTGAAAACACTTTATCAAGCTTTTTTCAAAGGTCTACAGTGCGATACTTGTTAAAATTGCACGAGAAACATATGTAAGTTCTTTTCCCGCCCAAATCTACTTTTCAGGTACTCTACTTTTTTCCAAGGGGATTAAAACTTCAAGTCCACCTTGAACTGGTTTTATTTTTTTATTCCTGTCAATTCCGCCGGTGTAATAATCCAGTTGTTATCAATGTTTATTATTGTTCTTATAATATTATACCTCTATTCATCTACATGGATAAATGTTCTTTTTTCACAAAAGACCGCCATTCATTCCACATGGTTAAATTGGACAGAATTTCATCCCTGAATTGTGGATTAAATGATTCAAAATATCCGTATTCTTTTTGAATTTTAAAGTGGGGTTCTCCCTTGACAGTATATTCCGGAAGAAGTGTTTCTTTTCCTTCATTTAATTCAGTAATACAATACCCTCTCCGGCGGCATAGACCTGAATCCAATGTAGCGTCCTGCCTGATCCATTTTCTCTCGATATATACAACCGAGAGCCCATGGTAGCGTAGTACTCCGTCAGAAATGATTGAACGATACCTTGTTTTCATCAATGGATAATCAATCACATCCTGATAAACCAATGCAGATGGGATTCCAGCCGCCCGGTATAGTGCTGTCTGTAATATGGATTTTTGATGACAAAATCCTCTTTTTTCTTTTAAAATAACCGATGCTTTCCAATTTTCCGGACCGGTAATTTTCGGAGCAAAATCATATATAATTTCATCTCTAACAAATCGAAATATTGCTTCTGCTTTATTCCACGGATCATTCAGTCCATTGGTTAATTCCTGAACTTTAGTCTGGATATCCGGATGATGATAATCCATGAATTCATCCGGCTGAAGACATCGATCCGGGCTCAGCTCATGGGGATCTAAAAGACCAGTAATATTTAATTCTTTAAAAGAAGTCATTCAATGTTTCCTGCAATTCAATTTTAATACAAAGCCACTTTCGTGTCATTTAAACAGCCCCAAGGTGATCGCCGCAATAGTCACAACCCAATTGTTGTGACTCTTTCGCGATAACAATTTTTCTGCTTTTTTAAAAGTAAAAAATAGTGTATTTGATAGCCCTTTTTGAATAAGCATTCTATTCACCGATTATTTTCACCAACACACGTTTTTCCCTTCTGCCGTCGAATTCTCCGTAGAATATTTGTTCCCAGGGTCCAAAATGTAACTGCCCGTCCGTAATGGCTACGACTACTTCTCTCCCCATTATCTGTCGTTTATGATGGGCATCACCGTTATCTTCCCCGGTTCTATTGTGGAGATACCGATCCGGACCGGCATCAAATGGTGCCAATTCTTCTAGCCAATGTTTATAATCTTCATGCAATCCCGGTTCGTCATCATTAATGAAAACAGATGCCGTAATGTGCATTGCATTCACCAGACATAATCCGTTTTGAATTCCGCTTTCTTTCACGGTATTCTCCACGTCAGATGTAATATTTACAAACCCCATTCGTGTGGGGATTTGGAACCAGAGTTCTTTGTGAAATGCTTTCATTCCTGATCCTTATGGTTTTATTAAACCGGCATCGGACAGTCGATTTTTATACCCCCAGCCTTCTCTGATACTACGGAAAGCAAGCTTTTTGTGTCCCCTGTTAGCGTTAGCGCAGGGGAACAAATTAGGATAAAACCACTGACTTTTTCCACAATGACTAAACCCCCATCTAAATCTTCCCCAAAATGTGGAAGACTTCGTAGAATGGGAGAGAATTAAAGAGTGGTATTTTGATAAGAGAAGAATATTGATTATCATACGATCGCTACCGCTAACTTATGTTGGATTTATGCTCTTACACTATATAATTGTGATTGTTAATGATTGCAATCCATCAATTTCCGCAAGAATAGTATCGCCCCTTTCTAACTTTCCTACACCATCGGGTGTACCGGTAAAAATCAGATCTCCCGGGTAAAGAGTAAAATATTCAGATATTTCAGAAATAATTTTGGTAACCGGTCGAATCATTTCATTAATATTACCTTCCTGGCGATTCGTCCCATTGACGCTTAAGCTAATATGGCCTTCTTTAGGGTGTCCGGATTTATTTACCGGGGTAATATCTGAAACCGGCGCTGAAAGCGGTATACTTTTGGCCAACGTCCAGGGGTGCCCTTTCTTCTTTGATTCATTTTGGATATCCCGGCAGGTTAAGTCAATTCCGACAGAATAACCAAAAACATACTCCCCTGCTTTCTCTATCGAAATTTTCTCACCTTCCTTTCCCATAGCAATAACCAATTCCACTTCATGCTGAAAATTGGTAGTAAATCTCGGTATAGCTATTTTCTTTCCATTGGTGACAATCGCCTCCGGTGGTTTTAAAAATAACACAAATGGCACATCCTCATTATGATTCTTATACCCCATTTCAGCGATATGCTTCCTATAATTCCTGCCTACACAGAAAATTCTATGGACGCTAAATAACTCATCTGACCCAGCTATGGGGACTTCCATTTTAGGTGGATCATTAAAATCTTTCATAATACTTTAGGATCTCCTAACTGCTTTAATGATTTCTTTTGCAGCAAAGTGAATATCTTCCTCATTGGTAAATCGTCCTAATCCGATACGAAGTGATGCTTTTGCTACTTTATCGCTGTGACCAAGGGCACGCAATACATAGCTGGACTCCAGGTTCGCGCTGGAGCAGGCTGATCCTGAAGAGACAGCAACATGATTCAGGTTCATCAATAAACGATCTCCATCCGTGTTGGGGAATGTAAAATTAACATTATTTGGCAACCGGTGGTCCATACTTCCATTTATCAATGTATTCGGCATTGATCCAATTATTTTGTTAATCAAAATATCACGGAGTTTTAATTGTTCGCTGTTATCATCGTCGCGATTGTCACTGCATAATTCAACAGCTTTTCCCAAACCGACTATTTGTGGAACGGGCAGCGTCCCTGACCGCAAGCCGCCTTCTTGACCTCCACCATGTATTTGGGGTATCAAATCATTACGGTTCCTTGTACTGATATATAAAAAACCAATTCCTTTAGGACCATAAATCTTATGGGCAGTTCCGGTTAAAAAATTGATATTCATTTCATTTACAATTATGGGAAGTTTCCCAAATGTCTGAGCTGCATCCACAAGGAAAGCGATGTTACTTTGTTGACATATTTTCCCAATTTCACCAATGGGTTGAATGACGCCAATTTCGTTATTTGCGTGCATAATTGCCACCAGAACCGTATCATTTCGAATGGCGTTACTTACCGATTTGGGATCAACCCTGCCGTCCCTCTCTACATCAAGATATGTAATATCAAATCCGTCTTTCGCCATGGCTCTGCAAGAATCCAAAACAGCATTATGTTCCGTCACTTGCGTGATGATATGTTTTCCTTTAATTCTTTTTGATTGGCATATACCCTTAATCACCAAGTTGATAGATTCAGTGGCTCCGCTGGTAAATATTATTTCTCTTGTTTTTGCTTTTAGTTCGGCGCTTATAATTTTTCTGGATTTTTCTACAGCCTCTTTTGCTTCCCAACCCTGGAGATGTCGGCTGGAAGCGTTCCCGAATTTCTCAATAAAGTAGGGTTCCATTACCGAAAAAACCTTCGGGTCCATTGGAGTGGTTGCATTATTATCCAAATAGACTTGTTTAGCCATTTTGTTTTCGACCTGACCGGCTATGACGTTTTTCCTTCAAGTATTTTAATAAACTTTTTACCTCTTCATCATTTTTATACCATATTGGTGGTTCATCGTAATCAGGTTTTCCATCATCAATCAGCGTTTTTGATTCTAATTTTTTCGGATAATCTTTTACGGGGATACCTCCGACACAAATCGCAATTAAGTTATTTTCATCACCCGCTTTTAATGCCCGTTTACCGTCCGGATCAACTTTAATAACATCACCTTTTTGTATTTTTATTTCTTCACCATCAATTTGAATAATACCCGCACCATCAAGAATAATATATATTTCTTCCTGTTCTTGGTGTTGATGGAGAAATTTATACCCTTTACCTACTTTAATGTGGATCAATCCAATACCAACTGCTTTAAGATTTAAATCATCTTTTAAAAAGGTAATCCATTCGGGCAGATTATCAAAATCCATTGACGTTTTCGAATAGTTCATTATTCTTTATCTAATTGGGATGGTTATGATCGATGAATTCATTGAACAGAGGGCCATGAAGAAGAGAAGTTAATAGAACGCGTTTCGTTCAGATATTTTTTGAATTATTGACTTCAAATGCTTGTAAAATTATTCCGATACATGTTGTCAGTTTTTTTGCGTACGATATGTGTAAAAACTCATTCGGTCCATGGGCATTTGATTGAGGTCCCAGTACACCGGTGATCACAAATTGTGCATTGGGGAATTTCTCTCCCAACATGGACATAAAAGGAATTGAACCCCCTTCACCCATGGACAAAGCCGGCTTTCCGAATACCGATTCAGATGCTGTTTGAATAGCATCATTCAGCCATTGAGATAAGGTTGGCGCTTCCCATCCTGTTGCAGACTTATCAAAAGCTAATTTTACTTTAGCGCCGTATGGTACATGGTTCTGTAATGTTTTTTCAACCGCTTTTTGCGCAAAATTCCCGTCAAGTGTTGGAGGAATTCGTAATGAAAGTTTTAAAGCTGTATACGGTCTGAGAACATTCCCACCATCCTCCACCGCAGGAATGCCATCCATACCCACAATAGATAACATGGGCCGCCATGTCCGATTTATAACCATTTCCACTTTATCATCAGTCATGGGGCCTGCTTTATCAATCCACGGTAAAGTATTAAACACTTTATCCCCCAGAACATTTACCATGGTTTTTACTTCTTCAACTCTGTAACCCGGTATATTCACATAAAGATCTTCAAGTAAAATTTGTCCATTCTTTTCATCTTCAAGGCGAGATAATAGCTGTCTGATAATTCGAAAAGAGGAAGGGATGATACCGCTTCCTACACCTGAATGAATCCCTTCTTTTAAAATATCAACCCTCAACGTACATCCGACCATTCCTCTTAAGGATGTAGTATTCCAAAATTGTTCATAGTTCCCAACCCCGGAATCCAAACAGATCACCAAATCGGGTGATCCAATAACATCGCTGCAATGATCCATGTAAAAAGGAAGGTCCGGTGAACCGCTTTCTTCTGAACATTCTATCATGATTACAATTCTTGGCAGATCAATGCCTTGCTGTAATAAAGCATTTACGGCACACACAGAAGAAAATACTGCATACCCATCATCAGCCCCGCCTCTACCGTACAATTTACCGTCTTTTAATACGGGCTTCCATGGTCCCAACTCTTCAGCCCAACCTTCCATTTCCGGCTGCTTGTCCAAGTGACCATACATCAAAACTGTACCATCAATTGAACCGGGAATATCCAATAGTAGCAAAGGCGTCCGGTCATTTTCCACAAACTGATGAAGAATACCGGACTGGGGTTTATGTTTTTTAATCCAATCGGAAACCAAATTAATCACCTTATCCATATACCCATTGGCTTTCCAATTTGGATCAAATACGGGTGATTTATTGGGTATTTTTATATATTCGAATAACGTTGGTAATATGTCGTTATCCCAAAATATGTTAATCAATTTTTGCAGTTTTCCGGATTCCATATGCTGTTGTGACCAATTTTGTGTGAATAAAGTAAGGTAAAATTTAAGGATGAATCGTGTTCCATTATACAAACTCAATGTAATTTTTACAATGAGAAACATTATATTTATTATTGGATTGATCGCGATGTTATTTGCTCAAAATAGCAATAGTGAATTTCGTGCCACTTGGATTATTACCTGGGATTGGATCAGTCCTGATAAATCCGCAGAGGAAATTCGGGATCATATTCGAGAAATACTGGACAATCATGTGGATGCTCACATGACATCCGTACTTTTTCAAATACGTCAAAGTGGAACCGCATACTATAATTCTTCCTTTGAACCGTGGGGACATTACGCAGGTTACTCCGATCCGGGTTTCGATCCCCTTGAGTTTGCTGTCCGTGAAGCGCATCTCCGAGGTCTGGAATTACATGCCTGGTTTAATACGTTTCAAGTTTCAAGTACGCAGGATGGAACACCAGCAGAGGACCATCCGGAATGGGTTTGCCGTGACCAGGATGGAAATCCCATGGAATCTTATCGTTCAATTTCTCCCGGATTAGAAGCAGTGAGGGAGTATTTACTGGATGTTGCCATGGAGGTGGTGAATAATTATGATATTGACGGGCTCCATCTTGACTATGTCCGGTGGAATGAATATACAAATACAATGAACAAAATGAATTTTAAAGAGCAGGTTGAAGAAATATATATGACGGATGGATGGATTACTGATGCACAAATACAAGAAATCAATCGAAATCAATCCGGGAGGTATTTGTATGATATTGATCACCCGTATAGTGGTGGTGTTCCTGCAGGATTTTCATCCTGGGAGGAATGGTGGCGATCATCAGTAACCGAGTTTGTAAGTGCTCTCCATGATTCAATCCGGATTGTGAAACCACATGTACGTTTATCTGTAGCAGCCCTTGGCAAATATAATTGGGGCGGGTGGCAAGGATACGGAACTGTTTATCAGGATGCAGCCCTATGGTTTAATGAAGGATTTATCGACCAGTTAACACCGATGCATTATCACTGGAAGACAGGAACGGGATTCCTGGGTATGCTCGTAAATGATTGCCCCAATTGCTGGTCGGACTATATTCAAGATGGGATTGCCGAGAATCGTATCTTTTCAGTGGGTCCTCCTTCCTATTCAATGTCATGGAAGAATCACAAAGATGTTGTTAATGATTGCAGAACGGTTGACTGGGTGAATGGATTTCAATTCTTCAGTTCTGGTTCGTGGGACTTTTTTGGTAGTTGGGCAGATGCAGGAAATACATTTTTTATAAAAAAGACTAAAATACCCGAGAGTTTTTCCACGGAAAGTATTCAACCAAATGCACCGGTTTTAAACGTAAATCAAATAGACAGCCTTTATTACCAATTGAAGGTGACACCATCGGATACAAGTCACCCCAACTGGTTCATCGTTTACCGATCAGAAACAGATAGTATCAATTCAAGTAATGATGAAATCATTTATGTGGGTTTTATGGACTCAGCATTTACAATGACGGATTCGTTCGATGGCACTCAGAACTTTAATGGACAATACCATTATTATACAACTCAGGCCAACCGGTTTTGGAAAGAATCACTCCCCTCGAATATTTTCGTATCGGATTCAATTCCATCTTTTGCTCCCGTTATCGTAAACATTTACCCCGGAAACCTGGATTCTGTTGACGTGACTACTTCCCCTGTAATCACTTTTTCAAAAACAATGACAACACAGGATTCATACAACGCCATTACCATCACACCAGATCCAGGTCATAACCTTGTGTGGAGCAATTTAAACAAATTGGTGACGATCAATGTTTGGTATAATCTTGAATACGATACGACATATAGTATCGTCGTTTCTTCTGATTTGGTAGATGTAAATAATGTCGCTTTAGATGGAAACGGCGATGGTATCCCTGGTGATGACTATTCTTTTCAATTTCGAACTTTTGATCGAGATGTTTTGGGACCCATGATTACTGAAACGTCATTTAGCACAGATAGTACGGTCGATATCGGACAATTGCTTACAGTTGCATTTGATGAAGAAGTTAACTCTGCATCTCTAAATACTAACTCAGTGCTATTAACAGTGAACAATAACACCATTTCCTACAATAATGCATATTCAATATTTAACGAAGAATTTTCATCGTATACAATCAGACCAATCGAAGGACATTTCAGTGCAAATACAGAATACCAAATACAGTTTACAGAAGGAATAACAGACCTGAATGGCAATCCAATGCAGCCCATAACATTCACATTCAATTCTGAATCTCAAGTATATGATGAAGTTGCTTTTATTGAAGATTTCGATAATACTGCCAATTGGTGGAATCCCAGTGGCAGCGGTTCAACGGTGGGGGTTCTTTCCGGGACGTCGTTTGGAAAAGATAATACCATATCTATTCCAGGTACTTATCCCAGGACTTCAGCCAAATTGTCCTATGTTTGGGATACATCAACCTCTGAACATTTAATTCGAACTTACCTCTCAGGAGGCGATCCAAGAGCTGTTGATTTCGATACCAGTTATACTCTCGAATGTTACATATACGGTGATGGGAGTCACAATTATTTTAGATTTGCTTTAGATGATAATTTACCCACCACGGCAGGCAGCTACCATGAAGTCAGTGAATGGCTTGAAATCAACTGGATTGGATGGAAACTGATTACATGGGATCTGGGTACTGATCCAGTAGGTACATGGATAGGTAACGGTTTATTAGAAGGTACATTGCGCACAGATTCCTTCCAAATGACTTACAATCAAGCATTCGGTATCAGCGAAGGCGCAATTTATTTTGATGATTATAGAATTACAAAAAAATCCTTCAGCTTGGTCACAGGTAAAGATGAACCTAATGTTCCGGAAAAAGTGACTCTACATCAAAATTATCCTAATCCATTCAATCCGATTACCGAGATACAATACTCAGTACCCCAACATGGATATGTTTCCATCATTGTATACAATTTGCTTGGGCAACATGTGAAAACGCTTTTTACCGGCGATCAAAATGCGGGTTCGCATACAGTGATTTGGGATGGAAGCGATTCTTACGGCCAAACAGCTCCATCCGGGATTTATTTCTGTCAATTAAAATCGGCACATGAAATAAAAACAATCAGGATGGTATTTACAAAATAATTGTCAGAGCGAGGGTTGGAAAGACGACGCTATCTCCTTAGTAAGGCTAAAGCAAGGCGATTGCCACGTCGAAACTGAAGTTGCGCTTCGCAATGACAGTGGAGGACAGGCCCAACTACGTTCCTTCGGCCAAGCCCTCTTGCACTTTGCTTTTTGCCTACACTTTTCGATTTCGGTAGACAAACGGTGGACAATCTTCTCCATCATTTAGAAAGAAATACTTCCTTACTTTGCGAAGTCCTTGAAAGATCGCTGAACTTATTTATTTATTGGAACATTTGAATCAATCCAGAGCTTTCCAAAGGTAGTTTTTCATACACTCAAAACGGGGATAAAATTATGGAGCAAAGCGAAATCATTTTTAAACGCCAGCACACTCCTAAAATCACCTTATCCATTCAAATAAATGGTCATTTTTTAATAATATCACCCCTTCGGGATTATATTTTTTACTCACATTTTTTATCATCGTGACACTCCTTTGGGGTTAAAAAGGGCTTCCCCATCGATGAGAATCTGCCTCTGGGGCTGCTTCGGCAGACTGGTA
This sequence comes from uncultured bacterium, assembly GCA_964491015.1. GTDB lineage: Bacteria > Fidelibacterota > Marinisomatia > Marinisomatales > TCS55 > JADFRD01. The sequence continues at coordinate 138,870 of CAZBEY010000001.1, forward strand.
TTTAGAAGGGGATTTAGTAATTGGGGAAGTTTAATTCAAATATTTTTACCCTGCGCCCTCGTCCGAACAGCTAAATAGCCAGGCTTCCTGCATGGGAGGAGACTTTCTTTATTTTAGGAAAATCATTTTCCTGGTCTGCACAAAGTCTCCGGCTTGGATCTGATAGAGATAGACTCCAGCGCTCACCGCATTGCCATTATCATTGGTTACGTTCCAGATTACTGATTTAAAGCCAACATCTTGGGTAGCATTAACTAATGATTTAACCTGTTTCAATTGATTAGACACAACCTTATTACTTAATTCTTTGTCAACTTCAGATTTTATATCAGTTAAATAAATCCAGTCAAACGTCAAATTATTTTGTCTTTTCTTTAAATGATAATTAGATGTTGGATTATTATTATTTGAATTGAAAGTTTTACTTTTACCTGAATCATGTTCTTTTTGTTTAACAATGTCAGCGTTTTCTAATTCAATAAAAACTATTGAAATTCCGATTAGTAGAGATAAAAATACCGATAAAAAGAAGAATTCCCAAAAGGATTGGTCTTTTTTTGTTGCAATAGTTCCTACAACATTTGATAATGATAGCCAGATAATAAAAAAAACCGCGATCACAGACCCCTTTTTATGAAGTCCATTGCTACACGGCTATATAGAAATAATGATTTTTATACTAGAAAACAAGGTGAAATTCAGCGCATTAAGCGTTCAGGATTGTATATTAATTATTTCCTTATTTTCTATTAAGAAGTACTTTTTTTATTTTAACAGAACCATTCGTTTCGTCATTTGTCTGTCATTGGTTTTTAAGGAATAAAAATATACACCACTGGGAACGGATACTCCATTTTGATCTTTCCCATTCCATTTAACAGTGTATGTCCCTTCTGGTAGCTGTTTATTAACCAATGTTTGAACACTGTTTCCAAGTAATGAATAAATGGTAATCTCAGTATTCTCCATTGAGGGGAGTGAAAACTCAATAATGGTCTCCGGGTTGAAAGGGTTTGGATAATTTTGTTTAAGGACAAAATCAACAGGGATATTTGCTTGGTCCAAAATATTTAGTTCCACTTCTTCAACCAATCGTAAATCATCAATGATAATATGACCTTCAGATATATTCCCGGGAGAATATGATAGTTGAAAGCTGTCAAAACGCAGATTTCCATCCAACGATCCATCTCCAATCCAAGTTCCTGTACCATCCTCCATCATATTCCAGGATATTAGTTTCCAGCCATACCAATCAATTGTAACCCAGGGACTAACCTCATGATTACTTGCTCCGGATTGTGGAACATTATCATCAACACAAAATCGAAATAAGGTTCCATTTCCATCACCGAATACGAACGCTTGCATAATATCATTTGCATTAAACGTAATATTTCTGGGATCTCCAGAACCCAAGTACTCTCTAATCAGCCAGTCGGAGGCATTCACATCCCAGCTATACTGTATATTCATGGCAACCTGGCTGTCTGTAAGGTGATTTAACACATCCGAGTTTGGACTCATTCCTGTCTCGCCGGCAACAGTTCCAGTCGTGCTGCCGCTCATACCGGGCGCCCACCAATTACCGGTTAAATTATTTTCAAAATTGTCCAATTTATTTATTGCCCAGTCTGTATTTCCCGTTTGAAAACTAAGATTAAACGCCCCTAGGATTGTATTACCAAAAAGGTCTCTAATACCCGGAATAATTCTGGTGATAAATACTTCATTTGGAAATAGCGGATTCTCAGGGAAAAGACTTACCACACTGTGGTCATTAATGCTATACTCTTCGATCAGAATTGGAATGTTTTCACCTGTCTGAAATCGTTCTAACCTAATAATGTCCTGTAGCGTGTCCGGATTGCCAATGACTTCGTTGAATGTGAAATTGATTAATGGATGCTGTTCAATATTGGATGATGTCATCGATGGATATAAATCAACCAGTATCGGCGCTTCTATATCACTGGCGCTGCTGGAATAATGTAGTGTAAATTTTCCACCGGGAGTTCCATCAGCATTACCATCAATAAAGTGGCCATAAACATCCTGGGCAGTTTCTGTTACTGTGACAGTAAAGTTTGTTTCATACAAAGAACTATCGGGATAAATCAATAATGTTTTTGAATTATTTATCCATCGAAAGGATAATGGAATCGATGGTGATAAAACAATTGCAAGTTCTGTACTGTCTTGATTCATCGGTCGGGAAAAATGGATTTTTATGGGATCCCAAGCAGGAAAACCTTGTTCCCCTTCTTCAGGGATTGTTCCCAAAACAATCGGTGGCGTGGAAGATAATAATTCGATATCCTGGAAAGTGAAAAATGAGCTGTTGATATCAACCAAAAGTGTGTCGGAATAATAGCCTTCAGCGCTAACAATAAGTGGTATGGCTGAATCGGGTAGATCCTCGAAAAAATAAAATCCATTATGCAACGTATTTGGATCGTTAGAATAATTATTAAATAAAGAAGCATACGTGTCTGTTGTATATGTTTGGTTATTTAACAAAACGGTTGCACCGTTAATCGGAATTCCGCTTTCCAGATCACGTATTATTCCTGTACAGATGCCTACAAATGGTCTGTTAATATTATGGTACTCAAGAATAGACCAATAAAATAAATATGCTAACATCCGTTTGTATTCCGAATTCATAAAGAGTTGATTTTGAGATGGATTTGAATGGTGTCCCTCTTCGCTTAGTTCGGATGGCATATTCGTATTTCGATTCACATAGAGGTAGGGACCTTCCCAACTATTGGAACAAGCGCCGGTATAACTGTAAAAGCTGCAATCACCTCTTGAACCAATGGTTGGAATTCTCATTCCTGCGGTCAATAAATTAATCATATAACCACTCATTTCCTCACCGCCGACTGGAGGGTCCGGTTGTCCATTAAACAACTCACCCCACAACAATAATGTATTATTGTGTTCCGAAGCCCCGGCATTACTGTGGATGGAATGGTACCAGGACGCTCCAACAGAATTTGCATGGTGAGTGCGCTGATAGAGCGATACCTGCTGTTGGTCATTTTTTCTTGAAACATAAGCTGTGTCAATATCTGTCTGATTTAACAGAATGTCTTGTAGATGGAGTCCAACTCTTAATACTTCTTCGGCTTCTGAGTAGCCGTTAACACCCATATTTTCCTTTTGGCTGTGTCCCTGATCAATAAAAATATTCCATCCGGATAACCCGGTTATCTGACTATACAGACCGGAAATTGTTAATAATACAATGAAACGCTTCATCGTTGGACCTCCACCATGTACAGGGTATTATTGGCATCTGTATCATAAATAATATGAGTATTGTCAACCCAAGTCGGTCTCATGGCTATCAAATTAATCCCTTTTGTGAGATTTGTCAGATTCGTTCCATCGGAATTCACAATATAAATATCAGATTGTGTAATGGTATGTCCGTCATCTGATGTACGCATAAATACTATGATGTTCCCGTCCGGAGACCATTCTGTCTCATGCCCAATACCCAGATTGATTGTGGAATGATTTTCTACATTCAGAATGATCAAATTCCCCCCATATTCTTCAAATAAAATATGGGTTTTTTGGGGCGATACCACTAAATCATGGATTTCCTTTTTATTGGTAAAAAATACCGTTTTTGTTGACGCCTTTTCCCTTAATAAATAAATAGTGTTTTTTTCAAAATTATAGTATTCCTGCTGAGATAAATTTTTACGAGAAATTTCATGAATTACAGACTCTCCAATATTACCGGATAAAATTATTTTATTTCCATCAATCCATCTGATTTTACCGGGTAATTTGGTTTTTTCAGAGATTGCAATTATCTTTCCCCCCGTTTCTATATTATATATAACCAATGAATTGTATCGTCTTTTTCCAAGGAAGAGGGCTGGCTTGTATGCTATGCTGCTTCCTGAAGGTGACCAACCATATCCAAAACCGGCTGCGAACTCATCTGTAATCTCAATCACTGATTTATCGACCATATTGAACAGGTAAAGACCGGCATAATTTGGTGATGTAAATGATAAATAATGGCCATCGGGTGAAAGTTGAGGATTAATGGCGCCAGATACAGATTGATAAATTATCTGATGATTGACCGGCTCTTGAGCGATTAGAAATACTATTGAAAAGATAAGATTGATTTGGGGAAATTTTCTAACCATGATTGTTAACCTTTTTTAGGGAGAAAAGCTTACTGGGTATTGCTTGATAAAAAAAGAGAGCCTCGAATAAATCAAGGCTCTCTATTATCATAAGATATTGATTAGGATTATTTAACCAATAGCATTCTTCGGCTCATCATTTGCTGGCCATCTGTAATTGTATAAATATACATTCCGGTGGCAAGGTGACTCGCATCGAAGGAAATGGTATGGTGACCCATCTGCATGTTATCATTTACAAGAACAGCAACTTCGCGCCCTGTAACATCATAAATAGTCAATTTCACACGACTATCGTTGAATAATTCAAATTCGATATTCGTGGATGGATTGAATGGATTAGGATAGTTCTGATGTAAACTGAATGCACGAGGTAACCGTACAACATCATTATCGATACTGACAACACCTGATGTGAATTTCGAGACTCTTCCACCGTCGAAGTCAGCAACATAAGCAACTGTATAGTCACTATTGAATGCAATACCACGCGGTGCACGAATGGTGTCTCCACCTGCGACTGCAGTTGCGTCAAAAGATACACCATAAGGCTGACCGGTTCCTATTGAACCAACTATCTGATGGTTTGCACCAGGATCTAATTCATACCAACCAGTGAAATCTCCTTCTGCAACATTCCAGTATGTTCCTACCCATAATGTGCTGTCTTTACCCCAATCCAGGCTTTGTCCCCACATGACTTCATTGTACAGAATATCTTGTAGAACAAAAGTACCTTCCGGACCATCTGCACTGGTATAATGGAATACACCATTGTTATGGGTTCCACCATAAATACGTGCATGGTATAAATTGTTACCGGTTGCATCTACCAGAACATTACGTGATATAGCTGTATTTGTACCGTCTTCAATGGAATTCACTAAATCAGGAGAATCAACTGCGTCTCCTGTATAATCATCCGGTAATCCCAAAGAAGCATCAAATACCCATATCGGATTTCCACCTGGTACAACTTGTGTAACAAACAGGTAACCGTCTGCGGTCATTGATGTTTCTGTAATGGATCCGGGAAAATTATAATACGCACCTAAACCTTCTCCCGTTTGGGCATTGATCTGCCATACGTCATTGTAGGCCGAATACAGAATGTTACCGTCCTTGTCTAAAGACACTCCACGACAACCATTCCACATCGTATCTACACGGCCATCAGCCCAACTGATTGAACGAATCGGTGAAAACGATGCCTGTGTTCCATCTGCTTCATAAACGTAGATTGGCTTAATTGGTATCGTATCTGTAGGCAATCCCAATGTATCTGAATAGGCATAATATCCAACCCATACACGGCCATTACCGTCTACTACAGCTGAATGCGCCTGCTTACCTAATGCAAAATCGCTGTCATAAGTCCAATCATCGAATGAAGGAGCCTCTTGCAGCGCAGGAGCGGTGAATCCAGTACCGTCATCGACAAATTTCGAGACTCTTCCACCGTCGAAGTCAGCAACATAAGCAACTGTATAGTCACTATTGAATGCAATACCACGCGGTGCACGAATGGTGTCTCCACCTGCGACTGCAGTTGCGTCAAAAGATACACCATAAGGCTGACCGGTTCCTATTGAACCAACTATCTGATGGTTTGCACCAGGATCTAATTCATACCAACCAGTGAAATCTCCTTCTGCAACATTCCAGTATGTTCCTACCCATAATGTGCTGTCTTTACCCCAATCCAGGCTTTGTCCCCACATGACTTCATTGTACAGAATATCTTGTAGAACAAAAGTACCTTCCGGACCATCTGCACTGGTATAATGGAATACACCATTGTTATGGGTTCCACCATAAATACGTGCATGGTATAAATTGTTACCGGTTGCATCTACCAGAACATTACGTGATATAGCTGTATTTGTACCGTCTTCAATGGAATTCACTAAATCAGGAGAATCAACTGCGTCTCCTGTATAATCATCCGGTAATCCCAAAGAAGCATCAAATACCCATATCGGATTTCCACCTGGTACAACTTGTGTAACAAACAGGTAACCGTCTGCGGTCATTGATGTTTCTGTAATGGATCCGGGAAAATTATAATACGCACCTAAACCTTCTCCCGTTTGGGCATTGATCTGCCATACGTCATTGTAGGCCGAATACAGAATGTTACCGTCCTTGTCTAAAGACACTCCACGACAACCATTCCACATCGTATCTACACGGCCATCAGCCCAACTGATTGAACGAATCGGTGAAAACGATGCCTGTGTTCCATCTGCTTCATAAACGTAGATTGGCTTAATTGGTATCGTATCTGTAGGCAATCCCAATGTATCTGAATAGGCATAATATCCAACCCATACACGGCCATTACCGTCTACTACAGCTGAATGCGCCTGCTTACCTAATGCAAAATCGCTGTCATAAACCCACTCAGAGTGGAGAAATGTGCCTGCGATGGCGACCAATGCAATTATTAACATTCTCTTCATTAGTACTCCTCTTATTTATGGTTTGTTTATTTTTATAAGAAATTACGTTCAGGATTATAGGTGTTTCCCTCTAATGTTCCAAAACATAATTCTCATTTTTATCGTATGACGATAAATTTTCTAAAGGCTGATTCACCTTTCTGAAAAATAATTCCCTGAGTATCCGAATCGACTATATCCTCCGTCACTTCAAAATAGGCAATATACAATCCTGAAACGACAACTTGCCTGTATCGTGTGGATGAATTCCATTCTTCATCTCCGCTTCCATCCTGATGATCAATTTCTTCAATTAAATCTCCACGTTCCGTAAAAATCTTTATTTTACATTTCCCCGGAATATTATAAAACATGATTTTATCCGGTTGTCCCGGGAACTGCAATGTACTGCTTGAAATATGGTACGGATTTGGCACAACCCGAATTTGATCCAGTGATGTGCCTTGTTTACGCTTTAAAAAAGCCGGCTTACTTGTTTTTGTGTAATAATATGAACTTCTCAGAAAACCGGTTGGATTTGTAATTCCTTGTGAATTCAGTGACCCATCGCTTTTGGAAACGATATAATAATAATAAGAAAAGCCTCTTACAGCCGTTACATCATCAAATTGGTAAATACCGGTAGGACCGGAATAGATGGGGTCCATATCAAAAACAGTGTCTGGTTTAGCAACAGCCCGATAAATCTCATATCCGGCAAAATTAGGGTCCGATTCTGATTCGCTGGCTAACCAACTTAGAAAAATCCTGTCTCCGCCTGATTCGACAATGAAGACCGGGGGCGGCATTGGAGGCTTGGGGATCTTAAAACCTGAATCATAATTTCTTTTTGCCCGGCTAAACGCCTGTAAAATGGAATCTTTTCCTGTATATACCCAGGCATTCTTAAACTCGTCCTTATTTGATGTTGTTCCGTTTCCGGGTAAATCATAGGGGGCGGTTCCATTTAAATATTCCTGTCCTACCCATTCACATAATTGTCTGGAAATACCATTAATTCCTTCTGCTTCTACGATAGTAATACTTTCCCCCGGTGCGAGATCATAAGGACCATAAGCTATCATAACATTCGTTCCGCCCGGATCATTGTGAACGGTTGAAGGGTCCTCACCAGGATAAGAATCATACGCACCATATATCTCATCCATCCGGTTATTGCCCCCTTTGTCTGATCCGCCGTATGGATTACCGCTCAACATACCATACAACTGGGTCATTTTCACCGCGTCATCGTCTGGTTGGTACCGTCCAATTGATGGATACGTATCCCCTGCATGCCACCCCAAAAATACCGGTTGATTCACATCATCGCTTGAATCAGTGGGACTGGTATCCACATGAATTACAACTGACCCAATATGGTGCGGTGAAGTTAGGCGCCCGCTGCCGGTACGTTTTGGCGCTCCAACATTATCAAATGAATTTGAAGCATTTTGCCCCAACCAGCTAAACCCACAGCGCAGCCAATCAACAATCCCGGAGGATTCAGTTAGCACGTCGTTCTGATGAAGCGGATAATCTTCACCTCGCTTTGTCACCCACATGTGTTTCCCCCAAGATGCTGGTCCGCCGGCAGACCATGCTGCTTCACGACTCCCGTTGTAGCGGGTTCCCCAACCGATTCTAACACCGCGTAAGGTATCATTCAGTTCTATCTCTTCATCCCAGTCGGTATTTCCGGTATTTGTAAATGTAAGAACTTTAATAAAATAATTATCATGGTATTGTTGAGAGAAGGCATAAATGGTCCGATTCATTGTCAGACCCATTGATGTATTTACAATATTGATTATTTTTCTGTCGGAAGGAATAGTACTGTCATACTCATCAATATCGCTTAAATAAATTCCGGTCGTATTGATTCCGTCAACATAGACGGACGGCGGTTCAAATTGTGCAATCTGTTTCAGCTCCATGGGGAATATGCTTGTTTCGACATAGCTCAAAGAAAAATAAATTCCGTAATGTTCCCATAATTGGTTTTTATCATCGGTGAAATTTTCGCATGCAAACCATGTTCGTTTAATGACAGCATTATCCTGAAATTGATAATCTGCCGGCCATCGCAATCCTTCATAATACGAATTATTCCATGCTCTTTCAGATCCCCAAGCTGAAAAATGACTTTGCAATGATCCGATTCGTATGTATCGTTTTTCTGTTTCGCCAACCTGAGAAAATATCACAGTAACGAATATGATGGATAATATGGTGAGTTTTTTTACCACTAAAATTCCATTGTTATTCCAAACACAATATCCCTTGGATCTAAAAACGAGATCGATTTTAAGTTTGGCATATTTATATAGGCTTTAGTGTCCAATATTTTTTGTTCGTCAGCCGTGAGATGATCCGGATCAATCGGATTAAATGGTTGATATTCGACACCGTTCTTACGGTAATCCCCTACTCGGTCATTTCCTTTTTCAGAACCTTCTTCCCAAGAGAATCTCAATGATTCCATATAATCGATATAATCATGTTTATCTGCAAAAACGGATGACTCAGCTGAACCGCGAGGCGCCCCGGCGGCGTTTAAATATTTATTATTGGTAAGATTAGAAATATCCACAAACATCCGCATTTGAATATTATTAATAAGAAATGATTTCGAAATTCTCATATCCAGGAACCATCGATCTTTCCATTGGACATTATCAATGATACCGGGTTTTTTGCTCGGATTATAAGTCGAATACTCTCCGGATTCATAATTAAACAACGTGCTTATCACCCATTGACTAAAGGGGCGAAAACCAAAAATACTGGGTCCAAACATGGATGGTGCGGCAATATTAATTGCCGCGTTTATATAAGGTTGTGCGTGAGGTTTGAATTGCCCAGGATTTACAATGTCGGATTCCCTCTGCAAATTTGGATCTTCATAATATTTTGTAAGTCCAAAATATCCTGATGACTTCACTAAATATGTATAGTTAATAAATCCTGTTATAAAATCACCCCTGATTTTTTCAAAAACCAATTCAAATCCGCGTATATCTTCATAATTATTGTTGGCAGCCTGTCTGTATTGAACGGATTGATTTAAACTCTGGTAAGAAATAGTTCCAATCTGATTTGATACATCTTTATAGTAAGCAGTCAGATTCATTAAATATGAATCATATAGTAATTGTGAATACCCCAATTCATAAGCGATTGTTTTTTCATAAAGCAAATTTGGGTTGCCTAAGTTTGTGACCAATCCATTTGATTCTCTTTGAATGCCGAATCGATATTGTGAACCCGGCTCCGAATAAAAATGACCATAGTTAAAGTATAATTTCGATGATTCGGTAATAGGGAAAGAAACACCGAGCCTGGGATGTAAAGAAAACTGAGATTCTGAATTTACAGTTGCAACAGAATCTTCAATATCATCCCCTAAACCCTGGCTCAAATTTGTGTCGTATGGATTTAAATTATATACAACAGTATTTGAATTCGAATATTCACTCCTTAACCCAATATTGGCAATAAATCCCTCAAATTCGAGCTTATCCTGTGCATAAAATGACAAGCGGAAAGGATGAACATCATATACAAGATCCCTATTCCACGTAGACATTCCCGGATTGCTGGCAAAGGAATATATATCCATCTTATTTGAAACCCATTCGAATCCGGTTTGTATTTGATTACTCTGATTTAGCTGGGCAGAATAATCAAATTTTGCAATAAAGGTTGAAACACTTGATCTGTCCCGGCCAATATTCATCCAGCCTCCCATATTCATTCCATCAATACCCGTCACACCGTAACCCCAATATCCATAAGGCGCTTCATCTACAAAATAGTCATTAAATAACTCATAGGATTTTGTTGTATCTCTTAACATGGTTTGATATGTTTTATAGAAATTGCCTGAATATTGTACCAGCGCCTCATAGAAACGGTTTGGACTAATCATGTGATTTATTTTGACCCCAAATCCGGATCGATAAATGGTAGTAGGTGAATAATATCCCGGCATATAAATAACACTGTTTCCGCTGGAGCTATTCAGTAAATTGGAAATAGATTGGTCTGTTTTTAGTACGTACCCGGTCGGAGTGGTTGTCCAGTTATATGGAGATACAGATTTTGTTTCACCATATTTTGTTACGATTGTGACATCGGTTTTATCCCCCATATCAAAATTGATTTTCAGCCTTGTATTTGTTCCTGTATATCGATCTCTAGACAAGGGGAAAATAAACATGGATTCTTCATTATAATGTGTCAGATAAAATCGTGGATTTCCATCTTTGAATACACCCGATATTGGCCCCCCAATCGCAACATCAATTGTTTTATCAGGTCTGGTTATATCACCTTCACGACGATGCTCCCAAGAGAACAGACGCTGAGCTTGTTTAGGCGTTAAATCGTTATCAGGATTCATATCTCCTAAAGTAGCAGCGGAGACTGCATTCCATCCCTCAAAAGACGGATATTGCCCTTCAGTATAGTTATCCCATGCTCCATTATTCGTTCCTGTCCAGCATACAGTTGTATCCATAAAAGGACGTAAGAAATATGAGTTTGGATCAAAAACTGATGGGCCAAAATGCTTTGGAGCCGGGGGTCGATAATAAACTGCCACAGATCCATGAAATCGGTCTGACTGTCCTTCCTTGTTCACAATATTGATAATACCGGATCGTATATTCCCGTACTCGGCGTTAAAACCGCCTGATTGAACCTGGATATCGGATACACCTAATAAAGATGTGGTGGTAACAGGAGAAAAACTTCGAGCATCATTTTGAAGAAAACCATCTATATAAATACCTGTTTGCGTTGATGAGCTGCCGCGAATGGACAAACCCTTGACACCTGCCTGAAGACCAATGACATCATCAATGTTCGAAAGTGGCATTTTTTCAATGACATCATCCGTAATGTTTATTTTGCTGGAAGTGACATCGGGTTCTACCCATTCCCTTTCAGCGGTGACGGTAATTTCATCAAAACCAATTGTTTCCGATTGCAATGCACTATTGATGTGAGTGGTTTGATCAATTCGAACACTCACATGTTTGATAGATACGCGTGCATAACCAATGATTTGAACATTGAGTGTGTATTCACCCGGAGGAATATTTAATATAACATAATGACCATTTAGATCCGTGACAGCACCCAATTGTAGTTCAGCTAAAAATATATTAACACCTGGTAATGGGTCACTTGTTTCTAAATCAGAAATGACACCGCCAATTTTCCCCGATATTCCAGCGAAAGAAAAAGAGAAAAATGAAACCAATACGAGTAGTATTTTGGTTTCGTATCTTTTCATTATTCTTCTAATCTAAAAAGTTCGTCCGTAGTAAGGCGCGCCCAATCGCGCCATATCAATGCGGTAAAGCCCCAATTCATCAGCGGGTTTATAATTCCAAGAAGTCCCTTCAGGCGGTGATGCAGTATTACGATTATTCACATATAAGTATTTATCATTCCCCCATGTTAATTTTGTGCCGGGCGCTTTAAAAACATCTTCATAGACCGGTACCGGTGTGACTCCAGTGTAGGGGGATGATACTTCGTATAAACCGGCTCCTAATGTTTCATAACTGGATGGGTCATTATAGTCTACACCAACGATCATTGCACCATCTGCTGCAAATGTGAAATCTAATGGCTTGGTTGCATTTTCCCCAAGCGCATCATCCCAGTCCAAGAGCAGTTCTGCAGGACCGAGTGAATCTGCACTTACGATGGCCGCTCTGTAAATTCCATTTACAGCATCGACAGTTGTATCAGAGCCAATATATTCACCTAATATATATACATCGTTTTCAAACACACGAATTGTATTCATATGTACATCTTCAGGTAAAATTGCTTCCTCAGAAAAGTCCGTTTCACCTGCTCCAAGGTTGATTCGATATAAAATATTACTGCGACCGCCCGCATACATATTTCCATTAGAATCATAATCTAAACTATAAGCTCTTGTGTTGCTGGGCAGCCTCACTAATTCGGCCGCATCATCGTGAATACCGGTAGAATAGATTTTTTTATCAACCATTGCCATAACAATAGAGTCCGTTGTACTAAACCTCATTCCAATCGCTTTTATTTTTTTTGAATGTTCTGCAAATACAATTGAATCAGCGGTGCCACTCGCATATACGCGTAATATTTCTCTATTACTGGATTCGGACACATAGAGATTTTCATTTGGATCAACCGCAATTGCCCATAAACTTGTTCCTAAAGGATCGAATCCACCCCAGGGAACTACTGAAGAATACAGACCATAATTGTCCCACTCAGCAAATTCATACGCGCCAATAACTGCAACCTGAATTTTTATGCTATCGGCAACAATTTTTGCCGTCTTAACAATTAACTCGGTGGATGAGGCAGATTGGACCGTTCCGGCATACCCGTTAAAATAAACAAGGTTTTTATCAATGGTCTCTGAAAAATTTGTACCTGTGATTGTGATGATCCCGATCCCTGAAAAGGCTGAATCGGAAGGAGAAACTGACGTTATAGTCGGGTTTGGAAGTACTTCCGGATTTTTGTCATAAATATTGTCAGGGTAAGTCGGTTCCTCACAAGAAAAGAAACATCCTACCAGAATGAGTAATGAAATTGACTTAATACGATTCATAAGATGACCTCTATAAAGTGATTTGGAACGAGAGTTGGTTCACACTGTCAAAAATACCAAATGGGGTGTATGCATAGTCAATACTTATACCATTATTTTTTACTGCGAATCGAAATCCAACTCCAAATGTAAACCCTCGCTCATCATAATTTCCATAGTAGCCTGTGCGTAAATACAAAATCTTCAATGGATTATATTCAATACCGATATTGGTTCTTTCAGAGTAAGATCTTGGGTGCAGTGCATCTACTGATAGAATAAATTTCCCATCGGAGTTAAAAGGAGATTTTAAAAATCCCAGAATCCCGAATTGAGCCAAATCGATAGAGCTGCCGATCGTAAACATCAATGGGAGTTGGAATCCTTCCGTTTGGTATTTGACCTCTTGCGAAAAATTCCGAACCATCATGCCAAAAGAAAAATCTTTCCAACCTGTTTCATACAAAGTTCCAAAATCATAAGCGAGCGTTGATACCCAGTTTTTAACGACTGTATTGGTTGTATCTGAGTCAGGTATGATACTTCTTCCCAAAAATTGATAGGTTGATTTAATGTGACCGCCGACAGAGAATTTATCCGAAAGTGATTTAGCATATCCTGCTCCAATTGCAAGGGCCGTCGGTTTTATTATTTCAGTATCCACGTAGCCGGATTCATTCTCCCAAACCATGGTTCCCTGAACTTCACCATAATTTACAGACTGAATACTAAAAGCAAAAACGCCGTAGTATCCATTTTTTGGAGCGAATCCTATACTTGCTGTTAAATGATTAATATCGGCAATCCATTGATTTCGGCTAAAGTTAGCTGTAATAAGCTGGGTAGATCTTGCCATTCCTGCCGGATTAAAAAAAACAGCGTTGGATTGACCTGGCATCGTGGTCATTGCTTCTCCCATGCCTGTCGCTCTTGCATCCGATACAACACTTAAGAACTGGAATCCGGTCTGTGCAAGCTTAATGTCATCAGAAAATCCAATGGTACTTACGCCAATGATTAAAATTGCTTTTTGTAAAATGGTATGATTGATCATGGCTTATTCCTTATTAAGTATAACCATAGTAAATCCGGAAGCTTCCTCCATCAAAAATTGGACTAAATATGATCCGGATGCAAAAGAGTATTCATTTCGAAGTGCAATTTCATCATTACATTCTGCAATTGTTTCCATATCGATGGATAAATTTGTCACCTCTGAAAGATTATCACTCGTATCCCATAAGTTCATCTTCACAAATTTATTGGTATAAATGATATAATCACCTGTTGTCGGAACCTGGATTACAGAATATGTGGAATCTTCGCTTTTCGATATTTTTTGCAGTGTGTCCGGTGTAAAGACTATTTCCGAGCCCCAGGCAATGAGTGAATCTATTCGTTCACCTACAGATACCAATGAATCATCCAGCGTGTAAGACGATACAGTGTTAAATATTGTATCTGCTTTAAACACTTGACATGCTTTACCATCAATGTCAGAAATGCTATAAGATTCATCAGAATAGTTATCGCAAGAAATAACTATCATAAACACACCTAAAAAGGTTAGTATTTTTTTCATGTTTTTTTCCTTCATCGGATCACTATGAATTTTTCAATCCCGGCACTCCCTTTTTTTACGAGTTCACCGGTTTTCCAATCTTTATAATCATCCAGTACTTCAAAATGTGCAATATATATTCCCGATACAATGACTTGCCTGGAGGATGTAATGGAGTTCCATGCCTCATCGCCGCTGCCATCGATATGATCAATCGAGTATATAAGATCTCCGCGTTCTGTAAATATTCGAATCTTACATGTAGGTGGAATATCTAAAAACATAATCCTGTCTGGTCCTCCTACTCCATATTGCAAATCACGTGCTTTAATATTATAAGGATTTGGAACAATTCGTATACGATCCAACGTCCCGGCTTGGCGTTTTAAAGATGCTGGTTGATTGGTTCGAGTATAGAATAAACTGCTTTCCATTGGGACACCCGGTGCAATATCATTATTGGCTCCATCGCTTACCGTGGTCAAATAATAATAATAATCAAATCCTCTAACAGCTGTTTTATCGTCGTATCTCGTTTCACCAGGACCTAATTCAGCAATCAGGTCATAGGTTGTATCCGGAACATGGATTGCCCGGTATATTTTATACCCTGAAAAGTTCGCCCAGCTTTCAGCTGTATTACTCCATTCTAAAATAATACGATCCCCTCCGGATGTCACCTGAAATAAATCCGGTGGAGGCGGTTCATGATTTATCGTTAATCCATTATCCCAGGTAGATTGCGCACGGGTAAATGCTTGGAATAATGAATCTTTACCTGTCATAACAAGGGTATTCTTTTCATCATTAGAAATGGCTCCACTGAGCCAGTCGGCCCCAATAGAATAATGTTTACTTCTTGATAAACCAGCAACTGCTTCTACGGTTACAATAACGATACTATCCCCGTTCGATATATCATAGGGACCATATCCTCGACCGAGGGAATAACCGCCGCCTGTTGATCCAAATTCATCAGCATATCCGGCTCCCACTTCTTCTGCATGACTTTTATTTGGATGACCAGAGCTCATAAGTAAATACTCCGTAGCCATTTTAGCAGAATTAAAATGATTATTACCGGAATTGTACGGACCGTCTGAATCGGGGTAAGGTGTGGATGAAGGTTGATAGGGATCATTGGATGGATCTGAAGAAGACATGTCAGCATGCAAGGTCATGACACCTGCAAATTGTGATGCTCCCAAATGACCATCTCCACGATAGTTTGGGGCACCAATATTATCGCCTTCTCCTCCCCATCCTTTATGCAGCCCTTGCCATGCATAAGACACGCGAAAAGGGTTAGTCGGGTCACCGGATAAGTAATTCCCATTTTCACCTAATACTTCATTCATAGTGTTCCGTCCCCAAGTGGCGTTTTGAGGCATCCAATTAACTCCGTAAGAATCTGCTTCTTTTGTCATGGCATACCGCTCCTGCCAAAAGAAATAAACATCCTCTAAGTTTAGGTTATGTGAATCCCCGTCAAGGTTATAAATACCCGTATTTTTAAATACATATTCAACGACAAAATAATTATCGTGATATGGCTGACTGAACGCATGCACCCGTCTCGTCATGGTGATTCCGAGACTCGTATTCAATGTATTGATAATCATTCTGTCCCCGGGAATCGTATTATCAACCTCGTCCACCAAATCTGTAAAATCTAATTCGGATGCGGGGACACCATCTACATAAACTTGTGGACGGGCATATCTTGCCACTAACCGAAAATCAACAGGCATAAATTCTGATAATTCATCCATGACGCGGGGTCCCACATGAACGACTTTATAAGGATAGGTCTGACCGGTACTTGGATCATCATAGTTTACAGCCCCAATCCATAATCCTTTGGCCGCCTTCACATCTTGAGCACGGAATTGGGCAGGCCACTGGAGGCCATCCTGCTGGTCAGGAATTAAATGACGTCTGCCAACTTCAACTTCACACCCGCCGCTGCTGAACCAATCATGCAGTTGACCAATAGACAGCCATCGAGTTTCATCAGCTAAGATGGAGGAAATGGTTCCTAATAATAATAGTGAGCAGTTTCGAACTATATTTTTCATCTATTGTATCTCATTATTTGATTAAAAGAGCGTCTTGCAAAATCCTTTAAAAGTTGTACGAAAAGTTTATACCAATAAATATATCCCGGGGATTGAGAAAGGTAAAGTAAGTCTGATTTGGCATATCAATATATGCCTTATCCTTTAGAACTTTCTTCACAAACGACGGATCAGCTTCTACCCAAGTTCCATCTAGATATTGGAAATATTCTTCCTGTGATTGATCCCAATATAATGCTCGGTCGTTTCCTGTTAGATTATCTAATCTTGGGTATGACTCAATCGGAACAAATGCAACATCATCCGGTCGTACTTCGCCGGGTCTATCATCCCCGGGGATATTACCATACCGAAGTTTATCTCCGATGGACGCAGGAAGGTGAAGTGATTTCATATAATATTCATAATCGTCTTTATTCTCAAAAGAATTCGCAGAAAAATCCTTTAGATTCAGAACATTATTAATATCAGCAAAAACTTTAATGCTTATACTATTTAATCTGAAAGTACGCGCTATTTTTAAATCTAAACCATACGTATCCTTCCATTGCACATTATTATCAATCCCGGTAATAATAACCGGATTCCATTTAAACCATTCTCCGCTTGTCCACCGTCCGATAAAATTCATATTCCAGGATGCTAACGGTCTGAAAGAAACGATTTTTGGTCCAAAATCTTGAGGTGTAAATAAATACAAGTACCCTTTTGCACGGGGTCTTGGTAACGGTTTTGTCTGATACTGATTTTTCTTTTCATAATCAGATTGTTCACTTGGGTTCTGATAACTCTTGCTTAAATCAAAGTGACCCGATGTAGATACACGATATTCATAGTTGATCATGCCCGTATACCAATCACCAAAATTTTTGCTAAATTCTACTTCGAATCCCCTGATATCTTCATATAAATTGTTTGTCATATAAAAAGAAGTGACTTTACCATCTGATGTAAATACTTGGGTCCAATCCTGTTCATTAGTAACATCCTTGTAATATGCAGAAATATGCAAAAGAAACATGTCTTGAATTGAACGGTCAAATCCTAATTCATATGATATAGTCATAGCGGGTTTTATGCTTGGATCACCTAAATACTTAATTGCACCGGTACTTCTTCTCTGGATTCTGTACATTGCTTCCGACGTGGCAGATTGATTATAATGACCATAATTAAAATAAAGTTTTGACATATCTGAAAGGGGATGTGAGATTGCCAGTCTTGGATTCAAGGTGATCACCGGCTTCGCATCTTTGGCATATTCGGAGTTCCATATTTCTTCGTCACTTGTATAATAAAAATCTGTGTCAAATGGATCAAATTTGAACCATTTTCCGTTTGGATCATAATATTCGCCATTTAAGCCGAGGATTGCAACCAAGCCGCGGAATTCAATCTTATCCTGAATATAGGCATTTAAACGAAATGGTGACGTGCGAAATTCAGTCCATCTGTTTCCTTCTTCAAGAACCTTATTAATGGATCCATATTTCATCTCTAAATTATATGATGTCAGATTGAATCCGGTTCGTACCTGGTTATTTTGATTGAATTGATTCGTATAATCACCCGCAAAAGATATTGAAGAAACTTCCGTAGAGTCCCTGGATGTGGAAATGGGTCCACCGAGTGTAATTCCACCTTCGATACTGGATAAAAATTCCTGTTCAAAACCAAAAGGCTGTTCGTCCAAAAAATAACCCGGGAATATCTCAGTTAAATCGACCGTATTTCGACGTCTGCCCGGTCCTGTTTGATAGGTGTTTTTTGTTTGCTGAAGGCGAAGTTCATAATATGATTTTGACGAAAGGATGTGAGATAAGGTGATTCCAAATGTTGCATTAATTCTTTCCGTTTCCGAATAATAATCATTGGTGAATATTCTCCACGGAATGGTAAATCCAGTCCGGTCTACAATATTTGATACACCTGTCACCGATTGGAAATAGGATGTACCGCCAACTCTCGAGGCGCTTGTTCCAGTTACTCCATTCCAAAGAGCAGAAATGGATAGTTTCATATTGTCGGATATATCCGACGTTAATTTTAGGACATTACCCACTGAATTACGACCTTCTGTTGCCAGGGGAAATAGATACATGTTATTTTCCTCTACATGAGAATAAAAGAATCTTAAATTTCCCAGCATAGAACTAACTAATGGAAAGGGACCTCCAAAACCAAAATCGACAACATAATCCGGTTTATGTATATTACCATCTTTACGATATTGCCATTCAAATATTCTTTTTGCTGCGGAGGGTGTGAGATCATTGGTTGGATCGTCGTCTGATAGTGTCGCTTGGGATATAGCCACCCAACCGTCAAATGGAGCAAATTGCCTTTCATCATATTCATCCCATGGTGCAACGGAAGGGTCGGTTCCGTACCATGCTGTAGAGTCACTCAAATAGGGATATAACCAAAACGAATTTTCACTGTAAACTGTTTCACCAAAATGTTTTTGGGCGGGGGGGCTATATTTCATAGTAATTGTGGCAGAATATTTATCAGGGTCTCCTTCTTTAGACACAACATTAATAATTCCTCCCCGGACATTATTATATTCGGCATTAAATCCCCCGGTCTGAACAGAGACTTCTTGAATCGAACTGAGAGGTATTCCGGTAACGGGAGCGTCATTTCTTGAATCGCGAAGACTGACGCCATCCAACAATAACATTGTTTGATCTGAACCGCTTCCTCGAATACCAAATGAAGATGTTATTCCAGCCTTTAGCCCGATAACATCACCCAATGTTGAAACCGGAAGTTCATCTATATCATCACCTGTGATGCTTAATTGACTGGCGGCAACATCAACCTTAATAATTTTATTTCCCGCAACAACTTCAACGCTTTCCCCTTCCAGTATGTCTGCCTCTAATTTGAGATCAATTGTTGTGGTTAAATCGATTTCAACCCTTATGTTACGTACGGTTGTTTTTTTATAGCCTATCATAGACACATTTATGTCATGCAGACCGGGTGGAATATTTAAAATCGTGTAGTAACCGTCTAAATCAGTAGCGGCTCCAAAATATGTATCAGCTACAACAATATTAACACCGGCTAATCCTTCTTCTGTTTTCTTATCGGTTACTCTGCCTGCAATTTTCCCCGTAGTACCAGCGAAGATAAACGAGCTGATGATGAAAAACATAAAAAGTCGCTGGGTATATTTATTTGTCATTTAATAATTCCATTTATTTTTATTGGGATTATGGAAAAGTCTTTTCTAGATAATGGTGGTGAAATATTTCAACAAAGATAAATACTTGAGTTGTAACATTACAAGTGGACTTTATGATAATATGTAATTTTAAAGCTCATCAGAATGTTTAATTTTCCATTATTGATTTTTCCCGTATTTTGATTACTGCATATTGTAGTAATTTTTTAATTACAATTTATTCAAATGACAGAAAATGATTAACACACGTACAATTCAATTATGGCTTTTGATCCTCTTTATCGGATGCAGCACATCTGATTCCGGAAAAAAGGTTGTGGAAACAACCTATTCTGATGGTACACCTAAATTAATTCGAGTATTTTACGAGAAAACTGATGAAATATTGGAATCCAATTTTTACATCAATGGCGTTAAAGAGAGAGAACGAATATTAAAAAACGGCTATCCAAATGGATCGTGGAAGGAATGGCATAAAAATGGACAGCTTAAGTTCAACAAAAATTATCGTAACGGCGAAATGGATGGAGCACAAAAAGGATGGTATAGAGATGGAACGCTATTTTTTGAATCATTTTATGAAAACGGGAAACTAGTTAGTCGAACGATTTACAATCATGACGGCACTGTCAAGTCTACTTTATAATATATTGAAAATAATTATCAGGTAAATTCAAATAATAAACTAACAGAAAATTGCACCTCTTAATCCCTACAGTAAAAAATAAAGAATTATTATCGCAGATTGCCGAACAATACGGCAGTCCAATATTTATTTACTCTAAGAAGCAAATAATAAGTAATCTGGATAGACTGGATTCCTCATTAAATCAGCATTTTAATAAATACCATATCTGCTATGCTGTAAAAGCAAATAGTAATCCGCACCTCCTTAGATTAATGAAGTCACATTTACCCAAATTGGGTGGAGATTGTTCCAGTCCGGGAGAAATCCATGCGGCCAAACTCGGCGGCATGCTGCCAAATGAATGTATTTACACCGGTAATTATGAATCTTTAAACGATTTGAAAGCCGCCTTAGATGCAGGCGTTCATTTGAATCTTGACGATATTAATTCTTTCCATCGATTAAAGAAAATAGGAGTTCCAAATGAAATCTCTTTTCGATTAAATCCCGGATTCGGTAAAGGGTCCTTTTCTCAAATTGTAACCGGTGGGAAAAAAGCAAAATTTGGTGTCCCCCATTACGATATCATCAATGCTTACAGAATAGCTAAAGAAAATGGCGTCACAAAATATGGTATCCAATGTATGACCGGTTCGGGAATATTAGAGCCATTATATTTTAGTGAATTGATCACGGCCATTCTAAAAACAGTTAAATCCCTTCAGAATGAGCTGGGCATCCAAATGAGTTTTATCAGCATGGGAGGAGGATTAGGCATTCCCTACCATGATGAGGAATCTCCTCTTAATTTCAATCAGGTATTTTCTAATGTTTCAAAAATATATAACAAACATTTTGAAAAAGAGAATATCGACACACCGGAATTCTGGCTTGAACCGGGGAAATCCATTATAGGCGATACGTGTATTTTATTGACAAAAGTAACCGGAATTAAAAATGGTTATAAAACATTCATCGGATTGGATGCCGGAATGGAAACATTAATTCGACCGGCATTATACGGAGCATATCATCGTATGTATAAAATAGGTGATCCGGATGCACCTATCAAACTAACAGCTGATATTACAGGTTCAATATGTGAAAATACGGACAGGCTGGCAATTGACCGTGATTTTCCTGAAGTAAAAGAAGGTGATTTAATTGCGGTTATGGACACCGGCGCTTATGGATTTTCAATGTCTCATAATTTTAATACAAGACCCAGAGCAGCGGAAGTATTGTTGGATGGCCATGAGACAAAACTCATCAGAAAGAGAGAAACAATAAAAGATATTTTCAGGAATTGTGAAATTTAAGGGTTCATAATTCCCGGTATAATTGGAGTCTGTCTATAATGTCAGTGTTTAGGGCAAAATGTTCGACTTCAAGACTTGCAAAGCCATAAAAAGCGGAGTTTATTGATGTAAATGAGTATTTATTTGGCAAGCGTAATTCCCGAAATTTGGGGAGACATTATGGACAAACACTCATTAAAGTAAGGCTAAAATCCTAACCCAACCGAAAGTTGATTAATATTTTTTAATCTTCCCCAATCGGTTAAAGCATAATCAATCTTAAACATTAACCCTGATGATGTATGAATATTCAAGCCGGCGCCATAGGATAATCCGCCTTCCGACTTATCCATACCATAACCATGATAACCAGCTCGAAGATACATCATTTTCAATATCTTGGCTTCTCCTCCAAAATTAATAAATTCTAAGTTATCATTAGGGTGGACCATATCAATAGCTGTTGTCAAAACGTAATTTGGCATTGTAATAATATCCAAAGCGATTGATGTTTTTACATTCAACGGTATATCCCATCGACCCATTTCCAATTCTGCTCTGATGGTTTCAATGTTCCCTTCAATTGTCGGGTCCGGATCAACTGCAAGCAGATTGGCTCTTCCGGTCAATTTCATTTTTGATCCAAAATTATTAAGAACAATGCCAATACGTAAATTTTTCCAGTTACTTTTATAGAGCGTTCCAATGTCCAGTGCAATGGAATTTGAAGTCATTGACCAAATACGCTCTTGTATATATTTACCAACAACCCCCACCGAAAAACGATCCGTAATATGCCTGGAATAAGATACTCCAAGCGCTAAATCGCTTGCATCAAAGAATTCTCCGGTTCCGTCAGGCTGCAAAACAGTTCTGACTTCATCTTCCGGAACTTGTACAGACATTGCATACAACCCAACACTACTGCTTCTATTGACAGGAATTCCTATGGCAAAGAAATCATAGCTTATACTTGCCAGCCAATTAATGTGACTGATAAATAATTGATTACTTTGAATCCCGGACAATCCGGCTGCGTTCCAATAAATGGATGTAATATCATCGTCCATGGCAGAAAATGATCCTCCCATTCCGGCAGCACGGGCGCCTACACCAATTTTAAGAAATGACGCTGCTGAATTACCTACTTTGGTTACATTATTTCCTCCCCATAGCAGAGAAAATACAGCACACAAAATAAAGATTATTTTGTCAATATTGTGTTTCATCATCATTTAATCAATGCCAATCTGCCAATCATTTCATCACCACCCGGTGTTTCTACGTGATAGATATAAATTCCTGGCGCCACATCATGGTCATCCTTGCTCAATAAATTCCAGGGTTCAGTGCCATCAAAAAGTGTACCTAAGTGGTCAATTGTTTTAATATGCTCCCCGGACATCGTAAATATTCGAATGGTACATTCCTTTGGCAGATGTATAAAATCAACCCGTCGTTCACCTCTGCCAAACGTAAAAACCTGGGGCGGGGGCACTTCAAAACTAGAAGCTGCGACGTAAGGATTGGGTACAACAGCAATTTGGGACATTTCATTTTCAACCATCGATTGGTCTACAGTTGCTTCGGTATATGTGATACGATATCGGTCGTCTAAATCTTCAGAATCAAATGGTTTCGAAACAAAAATACTAAACGAAGCGCCAGCAGGATCACTGTTTACCAATGAAGAATCAGTCGGTTCACTAAAACTGATTGACCAAATCCCATCCGTCCCAATCGTAGGAATAATTCTATCACCAATTGAAATTTCATTATCTTGATCATTATCAAAAAAGACAATATCCAATTGAATATTTTCATTTACATTCCATACTTGAGCCCGAACGGGTTGGGGATTAACAAGAATAGAAGTATCGGCATACTCGTTAAAAAACTTTAGTTCAATATCTCTGGCGTAAGTTTTAGAAGAATAAGGTTCTACACTGACATTAAAAAATTCGAGATCTGATTGCCAACCCATTGAATCAATGAAAACACCTGCTATATCCATAAAATAAAGTTGATATGGCCCAACCAATAAAGAATTATTCCACACATTTGAAGCTTCATTAAATGATATATGATCCCAGACAGCCGTCGTATCTCCATCCAAGACTTCAGATATGTCCAAATATTTCATATTTCCTGATTTTGAAATAACGATATCATAAATAGTGTTTGCATCATTGTCAATGTGATCTATCAAGCTAGCTTTCATGGTGGCCGTTGTATAGCCTTGGTAGTGGTTCAAGTCAAGTTTTGGCTTCACATAACCAGCCACAGGACTATTCGGCACCACAGTGACCACATTTACATCACCGATTGTTTTGGAACATTCTAAGGGAGGAAGATTGCCCGTGATACTTCCTTTATCATAAGCAGTAACAGCATAGTAATATGTAATTCCGTTGACCAGGTTTGAATCAACGAATGAACGAGTGATGCCTGAATTTGAACCCATATCCATATGATAGCCTTCTGCAGAAGAAACAGAATGGACACCTTCATAATCATCATCTAAATCGAATTGGGCGATTGGGACATAACCCACACCAATACCCTGATTATCCGTAATCACTTTTCCCCATTCTCCTTTAACATTGGAACGATAAATTTTGTACCCTTCAAAATCTTCTCCATTGACAGGATCAACCGATAATTCGGCAATATCATTCCAATATAATGTGACTTTATTTTCTCCGGGGACAGCAACGACTTCAGGTTGATCAACCGAAATTGTTAGCTGAATTACCCCTCACTGTTCCTTATCATTTT
>CAZBEY010000002.1:0-15954 GCA_964491015.1 uncultured bacterium
GCCACACCCCAAGCAAACATAACACCCACAAAGGTAAGCATCAGCGGCCAGCCGGTGTTCACAAAACGGCGGGCGTCAGGATTTTCAAATACATGAACCTGAAATTTATGAGCCGTAGTAGCGCCTCGTTCGTCTATAGCTGTAATAATGATGTCGTGGGGCCCCACCTGGTTATTCCGCGGGCGCCATTTGAAAAGTCCTGTTTTTTTATTGAATGAAGCATATTTCGGCAGGCGCACGGATCTGAAGGTAGTCTTGTCACCGTTCAAATCTTCAGCTACCGCTCGATAGCGGTATTCGTACCCGGTTAAACCGACCGGTTTTGGCGATGAAATAATAGATGGCGGAATATTGACAAAAATACGCCCTGTTTGGGTATCTTCGTGGTAACCGTCGGAAACGGATATTGCAAACTCATGCTTATTGATCTGTGAGGACTTCGGTATCCAAACAAGTTTCCCCGTATTAGACATCTGCATTCCTTGCGGCCCTTTTACCAATTTATACTGGAGCTCCGCATCCTGGTTCTTATCTTCAACCTGAACCTGATACTTATACATTTCTTCCACAAGAGCCATCTTTGGAGGCTGGGAGACGATGGTGGCAGGATGATTCACGTAGAGTTCAAATGATTGTTCATCCTTTGTGTAACCGTCCGAAATCACCAATTTGATTTCAAAATTATCATATTGATCTTTTCCGGGAGTCCATTGGAGGGTACCGCTAAATTCATCCACTTCCATCCCGTCAGGAAATTCTTCCAATGTATATCGTATCGGACTCAATCGCTCTACAATAACTTTTGGAGGTTTACCTTTTGAGCCTTGGAAAAATTCCCACAGTACATCTTTAATATTAACGATCCGGTCATCTTTTTCTTCAATAACAATCACAAGCTGTTCATCTTCCCAGAAAATAGAATGGACATAGCGTTTCAGATTTAACCTGCTGAATTCTTCCGATTCCATTTCTCCCTGACTGGTAAGATAAACAACCTCTGCGGCATTCCATTCACCAATATAGCGATCCACATTCTCCCTATATACGTCGTCGGCAATATTGACAGAATAAATTTTGATTTTCTCTGTATCGCTCAATTTTACAATATGATCATAGGGCAAAAGAGTCCCTTTGTTCAAGTCTGTTGTCATAATCTTGTATTGATATTCTTCACCAACCGTTGCTTTCATCACAGGAATCGAAACAATCTTAATGGGAGAATTAATAAAAAAATCTGCCTCAATGGTACGGACATCATACCCATCATCCACCTCTAATTTTAAATGACCAAAGTCCATTTCATCTCTAGCGGGTTCCCAACGCAGGCGTCCGGTAAACGGGTCCATGCGCATTCCTTCCGGCATTTCCAATGCGGTGAATGTGAGCGTATTATTCACATTGGGATCGGCGACTTCCAACTGGAAATCCCAAACATATCCCAAATTAACCACATTCATCATCGGTGGCGCCCGCTCTATAATCGGCGGATGGTTCACATATAAAACAACTTCCTGTGTATCTGCTGCAACGCCGTGGTTCGCGATGACAGCAAAATTCTGAGTATCAATTTGTGCTTCCGACGGTGTCCATTCTATCAATCCTGATTCGGATAATGACATTCCTACCGGGTGATGGAGCAGGGTGTATGTTAATTCCTGATCCAGCTCCGGCTTCCATGCTTCTATCTGATATTTGAACAATTCATTTACCTTGATAATTGAATCTGCTTCAGATAGAATTTTCACTCCGGCTCGGGCAAATAATTGAAACTCCTGAACCGTTCTGTCAAATCCATCCGACGCGCTAATGCGCACATTATATACATTCACATGGCTGCTATCTGTTTGCCAGTACAAGGCGCCGCTTGAATCCATTTCCATGTCGTTTGGACCGGTTTCTAAAATAAACTGAATATTTGCATCCGAGTTATTATCGGCAATCACCGGCTGATACGTAAACAATGATTTAGCAACAAATTCTGTTTCAATTGGGTCTGAAATAAATTCCGGAGGGTCGTTTACGTATATCCACAATCGCTCATCATACCCCTCCAAATGAGGAACAACTTTATATGTTAACAGCGAATCTCCATCAGTGGATTCTAATTCCACAGTTTCGCTTGTTTTCATTTCAACATGATAGGATAATCGATAAGCGCCTAATTGCTCTTCGTCAGGGACCCATTGAATAGATCGTGTTTCGTAATGAAAAAACATTCCTTTCGGCGGCGGTATCAGCCAGCGGAAACTATAGAACTTCCGCGCTTCATCTTCCGGAATGGAATACACAAACAACTGGTCGACGGGTAAAACGTGGCGGGGGAGAATTCCGGATGGAAGTGGCTGACCAGTAGATTTAATGGGTTTGATCCCCTTGCTTCCTAAATCCATTCCTACTATTTCAGGAAATAGTTCCAATAGATCTACAGGTTCGACCAAAGAATCTACCATAGCGGGTTTCTCCACTGGTGGAGATAAACCAAGGTCGGTTAAAAAGATAGAAGTGGTTTCACCATCCCAACCGGAAGCGATTGACGTACCAGAATATATTCTATTGGTTATGATGGGAAGCGTTGAAAACACCTGTACTACTGCAGAGTCTATTGTAAGAGTAAAATAGCTTTCACTTTTTTCTTCCGGCGTTTCAGCCCCAAACGAAAGGGTAATCATATTCATCTCACCGGAAACTAATAGTAAATCACTAAAACCGTCTTGATTAAAATCAGCAGCGCGTACATCTGAAAGGGGTCCGGCATCATTTTCAATTTCATCAATATCCAAACCGGCATCAGATAATGTGAGGGCGATCAAGTGCCCGCTCTGGAAGGGAACAAGCACATCCTCAAACCCGTCGCTGTCCCAATCTGTTAGCGTGATGGATTTATTGATGAAACTGTTTATTCCGGGGATTGTTTTAATGATCGCTTCCGCCTCGACAAAATTCCCCTTTTTGTTAATAAACGGTTGCGCTTTCATCACATTGCCTTCAGGGCTGAAACTAATAATATCGTCATAGCCATCATGATTAAAATCAATAACTCCGCCATAAACAAAGCCTGATCCGAAGCGCATCGATTCAGGTTCTAAACGGGTAGTGATTTCCAATTCATCATCTGCGTTGACGTCCACAATCGCCAATCCCCGAACGGGGCTGCCCAAAGAAACCAGTAATTCCTGGTCATCATCATTGTCTCTATCTAATAAAACAAAATTGTGACAGCGAAGGAATGTGTTCTGTTGGGATAAATTCAATGAACCAGCAGGTTCTTCGCTAAATTCGGTACCGTCCCAAGGATAATAAAAAACAATTGGGTGCAGTATCCGTTCTTCCTTCTCATCCGTAAGATTCATAACGGTGATGAGTTCCGGGGAACCGTCACCATTTAGATCCCCGAGTTTTAATCCGACAAAATTACCCAATAGACCATCCGGGGCAGCCAATTCCCAGTTTAGCTGCTGATACCCGTCACCGTCAATTTCATAATATCTCAGCATAGAAATGGGATGTCCATCTTCCTGTCCGACTTCCACCGTTGCGAACTCAACAAGACCGTCCTGATCCAGATCGAAAGTTCCCTCCATGTGAATAATTTTGAGGTCTGTTCCAAACAGAAGGCTGAAAATCAATAAAAACTGTGTTGTAATCTTCTTCATTGTATTTCTGTTCCACCGGAATCTACAACAGCGCTATCAACTCCCATATATTCCAGAGCTTTAAATTTCATCTCCTTTACGCGTTTTGCGAAATCGGCATCTGAATACACTTCCGATTTTATATTGAAAGGATAAAATTCTCCTGAGAAAATAATGGCAGTACTGACTTTTTCCCCGCCGGAACTATCCGTGGTAACGTCTCCGTTAATATTCCACAATTCTATTGGTGACAAAGTAATGGTCATATTATGTCTGTCTTTACCCATTGGTGTTTGAATGGATATATAGGAATTATTTTTGGATGTTTGATTCCGTTCACTTTCATACAAGGAAATTCCATTATCAGATTCTCCAAGCCGCATGGATTCTGGAAATCCTTCAAAATTATAAGTGGGATAAACGTCCAATTCAGATTTCCAATCGGCGGGATTTAAGGTAACGGATACTGTGTCCAAAAAAGGTTCAATGCGAGCATGAATTGTATTTTTTTCAAGATTGTGATCAATGGTAAGTGTCATAAAATTTGCAAGACTATCTTTATTGGAAGAATAAGAAAACTCAACTGATTTATTTTCGGTGGCACGGCCAAGATTTGCTCCAATAGAATGGATGACTTGTTCCTGGCCTGGTATGTCAAGCTCGTCTACCATTACATGAAATGGCGGTACACCATTAAAAATAAATCGTTTTCCCCCGTCTCTTTTGCTGGGTGTATGCACCGATACCATATATGGTTCATAAGGAGGATGTACATACACGACAGGGGGTTTTGTTGTATCCATAACAATGATAGTATATAATACTTCCTTTTCCTCAACAACGGGAACCATACGGTGGCGGTCGCCCAGATTGTCCATATCGGAAATGAGCTCATCTGTTAACCGTATTTCAACAAAATATTTAAATTGATGGAGCCCTAATTGTTTGCGCGTTGGTATCCATGTTATGTTACCGTTAGTTGGGTCAAAAAAAGCGCTCACTGGAGGTTGGGTTAACCAACGAAAACTATAAAAACCAGAGCCGGTATCGGCAGTCGCTTTATAAACAAGGGTGTCGCCGAGATTCAAGGTATCATCGGGAATAATTACAATTGAATCCAATTTTTCTTCATGGGAAATGCTCTGAATCATTAATCCGGATTCCACTCTGGATAATAATACATTATTGATTGTTTCCGGAGAGGATGTATCCGGTACAGCAAACAGCTCCTTTCCTGTAAATTTACTCGATGCCAATGTGAGCGCGCTGTCAATGTAAGAAAGTGTTTCGACTTCCCCATTCAGAAACGGTAGTTGCAGTTCTTCTGTTTGATCACCGTCAAAATCAGTTTTATAAATAGCCGGCCCGAGTAACTTAGTTGCATTATTTAATGGAAGCGATTTCTCTGCAATGACCACAGGTGCTATGTCCATTTTAAACAATACAGTATTCAATAAATCGTTTTCATTGGAAAACACCGCCAGGTGAACTTCACCGCCGACGTTCATAAAGCGTGCAAATAAATGTCCAATGCCGTTATGGACGCTTTGAGGTAATTGTACATTGATTGAATCGGCAGTACCGCTGTCATTAAACTGAACAAGGAAAACTGTCCTGGATGGATTCCCTGCCGTAACTGATAGCATTTTGGATGCAGATTCATAATCAACATTATTCGGATGCATTAATTGACTGTTTATTAATTTTATGCCGGTAGGTTCAAATTGCTCTCCATTCCATGAAAACAGCTTTAGCCATTCTGTGTCTTTTGAACGAAAACCCGGGGAATATTCTGCACACACGATTAAATCGGCTATTCCATTATTTTGATAATCAAAAATAAACGCATCCTTCAAGGAATAATGTTCCGGAGTCAATCCCCAAAGCAATTGATGTTGACCTTTTTGGTCTATTTCTACAAGACGAAGATGGTTTTCCTTAAATATTAATATTTCGCTCAGACCGTCTTGATCAAAATCATATGTACCTTTTACAAACATATGCTCGGAATAGAGAACAATATGAAAAAAAATGATAAAAAAGATACCATTTTTTACAACGTCTTTCTTCCTACTAATCCTTACCTCGATTGTCGTTTTTCTTATTAACGATGACTACTCGCTCTTCAAAAATGCAGAATAATCACTAATATCTGCATCTATTGAACGGGAATATAGACTTTCACCCTCGAAAAATACAAGGAAAAGGCCTTATTTTACATACAGAATTATCTAAATTCGGCGCAATATTTCCTTTCCAATTTTACAAAGTAGAAGACTAAATTGGACGATGCGATGCAGTTCAACAACGAGCACAGTATGAAAAAAATAAAAATTCTGATTATTCAATTGATACCTTTATTGCTTTTTGCCCAAAGCGATTTGTATCCCATTCAAGACTATTACGGTGGTGGTATCGGCTACAGCCCAACATATCTTTTACTGGACTCAATCCCCGGATCTTCCCTGATGACAAAAATGGGATTGAATACAGATAATTTTGACAGTCCTTTTATCATTCACGGTGGAGAAGGATTTACCCATATTTCCGGTCGATGGCGTCTGGGGGGTTACGCCGGTATTGGTTCGTCCAGCATCAGCAATATTATGGATGTATATTTATACAAAGAATTAAATGATACTTTAGGAATTCAGCCAGGTGATAGTTCACTTGCATATTCGGACAGTTTCAAACCAACCGTGACAGCTAAATTTTCTTTTACCCTTGGCGCTGTATTATTGGAATATGTTGTTCCGATTTTTCGTGATCTTGAAATCTCCAGCGGGGCCATGCTGGGACTTGGTCGTGTAAACGTAAGCATTGATCAATATACCGGGGAACCACAATGGAATAATCTCTATTCTAATATGTACGGCACCGTTCAAAACGGTAATGTTTATTATGAAATTCCACAAGACACTAGTTTTAAATCAGCGCAAGGCCGTCCTTTAACTCCTGTTAATGATAATGGTAGCTTGACGGACTTAAGCGGTACATTTTTCAATTTTCAACCTTACATTGCCATTAAATGGCAAATCATGGACAGGGTCGGATTGCGAATGAGCCTTGGTTTTAATCAGGGCACTATTGGCGCAGGAGAATGGAAATTAAATAGTCGAAAACAAATTGCAGATTCTCCAAAATCAACTTTACAGGGATTGGCAATACGGACCATGTTTTATTTTGGATTATAGTCGCATTCTTATTTCCTTTTCCATCTTAAATTCTATTCAATGAAAAATCGATTCCTGAAAAAATCCCCTGTTATATTGACCACGATAATGGTTGTCTTTTTAGCAGCGCTGCCATTATCCCAATTTCTGTATTCAAAAAATCCTGCAAATATTCTTGAAGAAAAGTTCAAAATTCTCAACCAAATTCTTTATTATATCAATCAACTGTATTATGAAGATGTGGATATGGATAAGCTTTTGGAGGGAGCCTTCGAAGGTATTTTTGATCAATTGGATCCCCACTCTGTATATATCCCCGCTAAGCAGCAAGAAGAGATTGATGAACTTTTCCGTGGTTCATTTCAGGGAATCGGAATTGAATTTGATATTTTAAATGATTACATAACGGTTATTTCACCTGTCGCGGATAGTCCGTCTGAGCGGGCAGGTCTGCTGCCGGGGGATCAAATCATCGCCATTAACGGTGAAGATGCTTTTGCAATAACGAAAAAAGATGTTTTTAAGAAGCTTCGGGGACCAAAGGGATCCTCTGTTGAAATAACGATCCGTAGAATTGGTGGAGATAAATTTAAAGTGACCATTATTCGGGATGATATACCAATCTACAGTGTCAGAGCGTCATTAATGATTGATAATGAAACAGGATATATTTGGTTAACACGTTTTTCCGCTACGACGGATGAAGAGGTGCGAATTGCTCTAAATCAGTTAGAAGCCCAAGGGATGAAACGGCTTATTTTTGATTTGCGGAACAATAGCGGTGGATATTTAGAACAAGCTGCTGCCATAAGCAATTTATTTATTGCCCACCGCGACACGTTGGTATTTACAAAGGGGAAAAGCGTTCGTGTGGAGCAAGCGTTTATTTCTGATCCTAAAAAAGGCCGAGAAGATTTCCCCTTAATTGTACTGATCAACCGCGGGTCTGCCAGCGCAAGTGAAATTGTTGCCGGAGCTGTTCAGGATTTGGATCGCGGACTTGTCGTGGGGGAAACCAGCTTTGGAAAAGGACTTGTGCAGCGACAGCTCCCCCTCAATGATGGATCGGCAATACGTGTAACTATCGCCCGTTATTATACGCCCAGCGGACGATTGATACAGCGCCCATTTAAAAATGGAGACGCAAAAGATTATTATAAAGAATTATATGTTCAAAATCGTGAATCTATTTTGGATTCATTGAAGAAACTTAGACCAAAATACACAACCAGAAGCGGACGCGTTGTATATGGCGGCGGCGGAATCACTCCTGATGTTTATATCCGTTGGGAACTTGATCTGCAAAAAAATACTCAAAAATTATTATCTAACCCCAAACGCCCTTTTTTCAATTGGGGTTCCAATTATACAAATTCTCACAAAAATGAACTCAACCTTTATGAGAACTTTAAAAATAACTGGGAGCTTGACGATAGTGATTTCCAGAATTTTATTGAATATACCCTTGGGGAAGAAATTGAAATCGATAGAGACGAATTGGAAATAGACAAAGCATATATTTTAAAAATGCTTAAATCAGAAATTGCAGGTGCTTATTGGAGTAAAGATGAGGCAATCGGTATCCGCCTGTCATATGATAACCAAGTAATGGACGCTTTAGATTATTTTAATGAAGCAGCTGGATTCATAAATTATTCTCAGTAAATTAATGTGTCGGATTTATTGACATTCCAGATGGTAATTAATAAGTTTCGCCTCGATTTTCCGAGGTTACTACTACAAAATGAACAAACGGAGGACTAAATGCTAGTCGAATATTTCGTAAATGGTGGACCATTTATGTGGCCAATATTAGTGTCATTGATTTTTGGGCTTGCTTTTGCTGGTGAGCGCTTTTATTCATTAATCATGTCATCAATCAATGCACAAAAATTTTTCGATGATGTTAATGACACATTGAAAAACGAAGGCGAGAAAGCCTGCATCGAACTTTGTGAAAAAACAAACGGACCGGTTGCTGAAATTTTTCATGCGGGTCTTTCAAGAATGAACAGAGGTTTGGATGAAGTTGAAAAAGCAATTCAAAATGCAGGGTCCTTAGAAATGTCTTTTCTTGAAAAAAACATGATTTGGTTAAATGCAGTTATTACCATTGCCCCCATGCTCGGGTTTACAGGTACAGTTGCCGGTATGATTTCTGCTTTTGATGCGATTGCAGCTGCGGATGATATTTCACCCGCTGTTGTTGCCGGCGGTATTTCACAAGCATTATTAACGACTGCTTTCGGTCTAATCGTTGCAATGATTATCCAAATTTTCCAAAACTTATTTGTCTCCAGAATTGATAAACTTGTTCTGGAAATGGAAGAACACTCAATCCAATTGGTGGACCACCTTTATGATTTGGAATTAAATAAATAAGATAAGCGTAGCTAATGAAAAAAAAGCGTCGATTCAAAGAGGGCGAAATCCCCACTTCTTCAATGGCAGATATTGCCTTTCTTCTGCTCATTTTCTTCTTGGTTACTACCACGATAGATATGGACAAAGGGTTGGGTATTGTCCTCCCGGCTGAAGGTGAAGAGATGGAAATCAAGAAAGATAACATTTTGAATTGTCTTATTAATTCAAAAGGAGACGTCCTTTTGGGCCGTGATCCTGTAAGAATTAGTGATATTAGTAAAGAGGTTCGTCGTCGAATATCAGAGAATGATAAACTGATCATATCTGTCAAGGCGCATGAAAAGACAAAGTATAGTGACTATATTTCTGTGATTGACCAGCTAAAAATGGCAAATGCAAAACGAATATCAATTGCAGAATCTGACTGATGAAAATTCAACGTAAGACAAAAATATCAAGTGATATACCAACAGCATCTATGCCAGATATTATATTTATGCTGTTGATATTTTTTATGGTGACAACTGTTCTACGTGAATATGATGGTCTGCCAGTAGAGTTGCCAAGAGCAAAACGCATTGAAAAATTAAAATCCAAGCGTCACACAGCCCACGTCTTTGTGGATAAAAAAGGATTGATATCTATTCAAGATAAATTGCACAATATAGAATCTGTTCGTAATGTGATGTATGAGATTCGTGCAGCCGACCCACTGTTAACAGTCTCCCTAAAAGCAGACAAGTCTGCAAAAATGGGGCTGATCTCTGGTGTTCACAATGAATTACGAAAAGCAGATGCCTTAAAACTCAACTATTCCACTAAAACAGCTGTTAATTAAATCATGAGTCATTATACGCCTCAACTAAAATTTAATTATTCCGTAACGGTAAGGGTCGCTGGGTTCGTTGGAATTCTGATCATTACATTAGGTTTTCTGGTTATTCCCAGGAATTTCACGGCAGTTGTATTGGAAGATGCTGATCAGATTATCATCGAACAAATTGATATTCCTCAGACGCAGCAATTTGATTTACCCCCTCCTCCGGCGCGGCCTTCCGTGCCTATTGAATCAGAAGATGAAGATCTTGCTGATGACTTAACCATTGAAGAGACGGATTTAGAAAACTTTGAGGCTTGGGATGCACCGCCTCCGCCACCGGAAGGACCCCGCGTAAAGTTCATTCCATACGATGACCCCCCCAAACCTTTGTCTCCCATTCGTCCGAAATATCCTGAAATCGCCCAGGAAGCCGGTATCGAAGGAACAGTTATTGTTCAAGTTTTTGTTGATAAAAAAGGACGGGTAAAAGAAACATCGATTTTAAAAGGTATTCCAAACACCGGATTGGATGAAGCCGCAATTGAAGCAATCCGCAGAACGCGTTTTAGACCAGCGAAACAGCGCGAAAGGGCTGTAGGCGTTTGGATTTCCATCCCGGTTAATTTTAGACTTAAATAAAAAAAGCCTCGAGAAAACGGGGCTTTTTTATTACATAATTCACTTTTATTAAAAACTCGATTTAATAAATTCCCTGTTTAACCGTGCAATATGAGAAATCGATATTTCTTTTGGACATTCTACTTCACATGCACCGGTATTGGTGCAGTTACCAAATCCCGCTTCATCCATTTGAGCCACCATATTATTAACCCTAGATCTGTTCTCAATTTGTCCTTGGGGAAGTAACGCCAATTGAGACACCTTTGCAGAAACAAATAGCATAGCAGAGGAATTTTTACACGTTGCTACACACGCTCCACAACCGATACAGGCGGCAGCATCCATTGCTTCGTCTGCATTATCCTTTGGTATAAGAATTTCATTTGCGTCGGGAGTTCCCCCGGTATTGATGGAAACATAGCCCCCCGCTTCCATAATATTGTCCAATGAAATTCTATTCACAATTAAATCTTTTATCACTGGAAATGCTTTTGCTCGCCAAGGTTCTACTGTAATGGTATCGCCATCCTTAAAACTGCGCATGTGTAATTGGCATGTGGTAATACCGGTTAGCGGGCCGTGGGCTCTACCGTTAATAAACAAACCGCATGTACCACAAATCCCCTCACGACAATCGTGATCAAAAGCAATGGGGGACTTTCCTTCCAAAACCAAACCATCATTTAACATATCCAGCATCTCGAAAAAGGACATATCTTCAGATACATTTTCCACAGTATAGGTTTCGAAAGCTCCGGGGGAATCCGCATTTGACTGGCGCCACACCTTTAGGATTACCCTCATTACTTATAGCTCCTTGTGGTTAATTCAACATTTTCAAATGCAAGGGCTTCTTTATGTAATTCTGATGGTTTATCCTTGCCCTTATATTCCCAGGCGCTCACATAAGTAAATTTTTTATCATTACGTTTTGCTTCATTTTCTGCCGTTTGGTGTTCCTCCCGGAAATGTCCACCGCATGATTCTTCGCGGTTTAATGCGTCCCGAGCCATGAGTTCTCCCAGTTCCAGGAAATCAGCAACTCGACCCGCCTTTTCAAGTTCAGGATTGAGCTCATCTGCCGTACCTGTTACTTTAACATTATTCCAAAATTCTTTTCTCAGTTTTGGAATTTCATCAATTGCTTTTTCAAGATCTTTTGCATTTCGCGACATGCCAACATTATTCCACAACATTAAACCAAGCTCTTTGTGAATATCATCCACCGTTCTTTTACCATTGATGGAAAGCAGTGTAGAAATTTTACTTTTTACATTTTTTTCAGCCTTAACAAACGCATCATGTTCGGTGGAAATACGTTCTCCAAGTTTACCCGTTAGGTAATCGCCAATCGTATAGGGTAATATAAAGTAACCATCGGCTAATCCCTGCATCAAAGCAGACGCCCCCAAGCGGTTGGCGCCATGATCAGAAAAATTTGCTTCGCCTAATACGTATAATCCCGGGATGGCACTCATTAGGTTGTAGTCCACCCATAATCCGCCCATTGTATAATGTATTGCCGGATAAATTCGCATGGGAACTTTGTACGGATTTTCACCGGTAATTTGTTTATACATATCAAACAGATTGCCGTATTTCTCCGCCACGGTCTCTTTACCCATTCGCTGTATTGCATCCGCAAAATCCAAGTACACGGCTAATCCGGTGTCGCCCACACCATTCCCTAAATCGCACATTTCTTTTGCTCTACGACTTGCCACATCTCTGGGCACCAAATTGCCAAAGGATGGATATAAACGTTCCAGATAATAATCCCGTTCATCTTCGGGAATTTCGGTTGGTTGGCGTTTGTCACCTTTCTTTTTTGGTACCCAAACCCTACCGTCGTTCCTCAGGCTTTCGCTCATTAATGTTAATTTAGACTGATGTTCACTGGACACGGGAATACACGTGGGATGTATTTGAACAAAACAAGGGTTGGCAAAAAATGCTCCTTTTTTATGGGCTCTCCAGGCGGCTGATGCATTGCTGGCCATAGCATTTGTGGAAAGAAAAAACAGGTTTGCATATCCACCGGTGGCCAATACCACTGCGTGGGCAGCATGGGGTTGGATTTCGCCCGTAATAAGATTTCTTGTAATAATTCCTTTTGCTTCACCTTCAACTACCACCAAATCCAACATTTCATGTCTGGGATGAAACGTTACTTTTCCGGTATGCATTTGGCGTACCAAGGCAGAATAACAGCCTAATAATAATTGTTGACCTGTTTGCCCTCGGGCATAAAATGTTCTGGAAACCTGGGCGCCGCCAAAAGATCGATTGGCTAAAAGACCGCCATATTCCCTGGCAAAGGGTACCCCTTGAGCAACACATTGATCAATAATATTATTACTAACTTCTGCCAAACGATGTACGTTGGCTTCCCGGGAGCGATAATCTCCGCCTTTGATCGTATCATAGAAAAGTCTGAAAATACTATCACCATCGTTGGGATAATTTTTCGCTGCATTGATACCACCCTGAGCTGCAATGCTATGAGCCCTCCGTGGAGATTCGTGGTAAGAAAAAGCTTGTACATTATAACCCAATTCCGCCAAGGAGGCGGCCGCTGATGCGCCGGCTAATCCTGTCCCTACTACAATAATATTGTATTTCCGCTTATTGGCTGGGTTTACGAGCTTCAGATCAAATTTATGATTAGTCCATTTTTCTGCTAGCGGCCCGGCCGGTATTTTACTGTTTAGCATTTTATTGCCCCCCTCCTAAAAATCCAAACCATACCGCAATTGTAAGAAAGCCCATGGGTATAATAAACCAAAAAATCATCGCAGTTTTTTCAATGAGCCCGCTATATTTATTGTATCGAATACCAAATGTTTGAAATGCAGATTGAAATCCATGACGAAGATGGAATCCAAGCAAGATCATCGCACATGAATACAAAGCAGCGATAAGCGGATTACCAAATCCGACAGTATCACCCATTACAATATTATAAAAATTTCCTTCACTATGCTGTGTTTGAAATAAATACCAAAATGTGGACAAATGTGTTATTAGAAAAATGAAGAGAATACTTCCTGTTAAAAACATATTCCTCGAAAATAAACTTGAATTTTCACTCGCCGAGTTGACATGATACTTTTGAGCAGTCGCCTTTCTATTTTCAATCGTCAGCTTGGATCCAAGGAAGATGTGATTAAGAAAGATCAATGCCAGGACTATTTCGATTGCCCGAATAACAGGTTTTACACTTGATAATTTTTCCACATAAAGATTGAATGCTTCAGGACCTGCGAAGAGAAATAAATTCCCAACAATATGAACAATCAAATACAGGCACAATAATATCCCAGTTACTGCCATAAGAATTTTTTTACCGATGGAGGAACTAAATACAGATTTGAAATGGCTCATATTAACAATCGTGAATCGTGATAAATATTATGCAGTAAATTAAAGATATTGATGTTTATTCAGAAGACATATATATAAAATAATATCAACCGGTTACAGGTGAATGTTATTTGGCGAGCGGTGGAATGGTAACTTGTGAGTAGTAAATAAAAATAGAAACCCATGCAATATATTGTGAAATTATCCACATGGACACCAATAACCAGTTACCAATAACCGCTCACCAATCTCCTAATCCATTTTCCATTTTACACATGCCCGGCTATTGTTCCTCCCAAATGAGCGCCATACAATAATATCAAAACAGCAATCATGCCGGTGATTAAATACCAAATGGGTGGTTTTTTCTTTGGTGAACTTTGTTGAAGACGCCAGAGCCATAAACAAATAAATATGCTGCTTGCAATTATTTGAATCATTCCGTGTGTCTTAAATATTGGAAACGGATTTGACATGTGTCCATAAACCCTGTCTGTAATAAAGCCAGAAATAATTGCAACGACCGTTCCATAAACGCCTGTCATCAATGTGTACCAGCTCGTTGAAAAAAACTGATCTTTTTTAAAATATAGACCCACAAAATCAAAAATTATACTCATTGTTAGTAATGCAATCGGGAAATGAATTATCTGACGATGAATATTTTCAATGTTAATCATTAACTGTTTCCTTTAATACGAAGTCTTTGACAGTCTTATTCTGTTTAGCAAAATTTTCCTGAATCTGAAGGGTTAAAATCCCATTTGATAGAACATTGTTTATGAATGGTTCAAAATACGATTTTTCTGATGGGATGTTTAAGCGGACTGCTCTATTCTCAAGGCCGTCAAAAACTAATTCTGTTAACCATTCCAGCCATTTCAAAATAGATTTTTTCATTGGACCGTCTTTTTTTATATCAAGGGAAAGCGCCACTTGATTCATTGCAATTCGTTCGTTATCAGACCAACCAGTAAACGTTTCTAATAGTGTCTCTCTGATCTTTCCCTTTTCCAATAGCGCTATCCAAAATGCTGCAGGGGCTAATTCATATCCGTGTGGCGGGCGGTCTGCTGAACGAATCTCCAATACGTTTTTAAAGCGATTATGGGTAAAAATCTGATGAAGAGCCGTTTTAATATTTTCATCCGATAATTCGTTCTTTTCATTCTGATTATTCAGCCACTCTTTGACCGTTCCATCAAAATAACCCGCAACATTCTGTTTATCCGGAGTGGTAAAAATCACCGGAACGTCGAGAATATATCTGGCAAATTTTGATATAAGTCCGTTGATACCATCCATGTTGTGATCTATAAAATGGCCACAGCGCGATGGGTCTGTGTCTTCCCAAATTTGATAACGAATATTATCATATCCTATTGGCTGACATTTCTTAAATGGCGAATTGGAAAACAATATGGCGGCAAAAGGGCTGATGCAATCCGCAATAAACCCACATTCTTCCCCGTCTTGCTTATCGAGCAAATCAATATTTACCTGAACACTGGCTGTATTGCGCATCATCCACGGACCGTATTGTCCCGATGAAGCGAATCGTTGATGCATCAATTGGTATTTTTTTTGATTAATCAACTTTATATCATTTGGTCCATAAACGGGGTCGAGGCCTAAATCCACAACTGTTAATTTATTTTCTAAGCAGACAGTTTTTACTGCTTTTTTAATATCGTTTAGCTCATCGGTTAACTCATGAATCGTAAAAGCCGGTTTTGATGCCCATTCCACTTGTCCGCCCGGCTCGATGGAACAGGTTACGTATGACTGATTGTCCTGGCATTCGGATGTAATGCTGTCAACAAAATCTGCTGCTGAAAATTCTTCTTCAGATTCAACAGGAATTCGTTTACCATGTTTATTGTAGATAATTGTTTCGACCTCCGCGCCAACAGCTCGCTCTTCCTTATTGGTACATCCTGATAAAATGTATTCTTCTATTTTTTCATGCAAATAATTCAAT
>CAZBEY010000002.1:16054-21265 GCA_964491015.1 uncultured bacterium
CCTGTGGTTTGTTTATTACCATCCATGTTATTGGCGATGAAAGCACTTGCTCCAAATGTAATATCTAAATGATAATGAATTTTTGCATGTATCCCCCCGTTGATTCCAAAACCGGGGCCAATTGTTCCCAAAGCACCATGAATAATAAGTGGAAACTTCAAAGGAACAAAATCCGGTGATTCTAAATTTACCCATGTAGCGGAAGATTGCTCGCTTCCAAGAAACTTTATTTGTCCATAGCTTAAAGATGGCGCTAACGAAAACCAGAAGATGTCA
The DNA here is from genome assembly GCA_964491015.1 of uncultured bacterium. Lineage (GTDB taxonomy): Bacteria > Fidelibacterota > Marinisomatia > Marinisomatales > TCS55 > JADFRD01. Next base: position 16,331 of record CAZBEY010000002.1, read on the forward strand.
AAAGATATGGGCAGCTTGAAACTTAATCCAATGCTTAAAACATTATCCGTTCCCAGGTACTGCCCAGCCAAAAGGCTGTTACTAATATCAAGTCCAAATCCAAAGGACTTTTTGTGTTTTTTCCTGTTTCGTCTTTTGGATATTTTGTTTTTAGGTATTGAATCGGGTTCAATTTTTTGATAACCAATCTTAGTTTCCATAATATTTTTTTGAACAACAGTATCCAATTCAACCGTCACATTAAATTTGCTCTCTATTGATTGAATTAATTTTTGCAAGTCTTCTTCTGTCGTTTTGCTTAAAAACGACATGACGTCTGCGAGGCCGGTTTTATCTTCCGGGGTTCCAAACCGTCTCCTATATTTATTCGAGAAGGGTATGATTCTTTTTTCTAACAAAGCCCCCGTTCCGTCTTTTAATGTTATCAATATTTCTTTGGGAGCGTTCATGTAATTGAATAATTGTGTGGATAAAAGGTTGTCATTTTCATCGTAATACTTTGCCTGAAATAAATAATTATTTTTATTATAATACAGTTTATGCATCCCCACTTTAGAAGAATCATCCCGGAAATATTCAGAAATGATTATTTTTCTTTCGGGGTGTCTTCTTTCCCCTTCTATATATTGAAACTGGTAGAAATAGTATACCTGATCTAATTCATCTTTTATTATAACAGTATGGGGTCGACTATCTTCTCTTTCTTTTATTTCTAATCGCCATTTCGGACGCATTTCACTCAAATTATCTTTAAACAAAAATTCATCATAGCGTGTTAACGGTTCTCTAATATGAAATTCTACTTCATATTTAGAACGTGTCCCTGATTTATTCCAGACAATATGATACGACCATAATTTTTGTTTTTGTCTATTATAGAAAGCGACAGTTTTAATCCTGCCTTTTTGATTAAAGGTGACCTCATAAAATTCATTGCCATCCAATTGGGTTTTATTCAGACCGTCTGCTAATTCACGTTTTTCCGGATCCCAATAACCGTAATACAGTTTTAGTGCGGATAGCTTATTTCGTTTTGCATTTTCATGAAGGTATTCTCTACCAAGAAGTTTCTCTTGCGGCGTAGAGGATAATTTAGATTGTACCTTCTCTTTAATATCCTCTCCAGAAGGTTCATTATCCAAAATTTCTAATCTTTGAATGTCTGATGGAATATATTTTACAAGACTATCTTGTTCCTGCCCGCACATAATAGTTAAGAAAAGTACTATTTTCGTTTTTCTAACCATAAGCCCATACGATAACAAATATGAGAGCAACTACCATACTAAATCCGAATATAGTACCAGTATGAGTACTTTTATAATAGATATCTACATCCTGGTTAATACTATTATACGGTATAGTAACTTTAATAATTTCTCCTTTTCCAATTAAAATATCCTGTGAGCCCAATCGTAAAATATCGTCAGTTAATTTCCGTGTTTTTTGGTTTGTATCACCCATATTTGGGAATATGCTGATTTTATGCCATCCGGGAAGGACATCTACATTATCTGTCAATGGAGTATAACCGACCAGATAATTATCTAAATAGATGGGGATATTTTCTGTATCGCATGTAATCCGGATAGCTGTTCTACTTTGAGCTGTCAATAAAGTAGTAAGCGTAATTAAAGCTATCAGTTTATGTAATGGAACTTTATACAGTTTATGATCCTTTGCAGTGAGTTATATAACAATTAAATTTATGCCAAGCAATCTTCAAAAGTTGATTATTATTATGTAAGACGACAATCCTTGCCTGTGTGCATTTGGCTGGGTTGATTTATCAATCAACCCTTTTTTAATCTGCCAAGGACGTTTGACCGATAGTACCGTCATTTTGAGAAATTGATCGCAGCTGTCTTTGGAGTTCACCCACTTCTCTAATAACTTCATTACTGTCCTGCCCGGCAGCCTCCATCTCGCGGATTTTTAATCTTGCCTGTTCAATTTTTTCTTTAATTGGTTGTGTCTTTAAGGTATTTAGACATTCTAAAACAACGGATTGTGGATTATCTACTTTATTATCATCGACTAAAATTGATGTTATTTTTTCCCGCTCAATTTTATCGTCAAATTGTTCCAAAATAACAGCAGTGGAATCACTTTCATTATCCAGTATTAATGATGCCGCTTTATGTAACAGGGGTTCAGAAATGACGTCCAGATTATCTCTTACCAGTTGATTTACATCTCTAAAAGATGTTGCCAGTGTTTTTATTATTTCAACTTGGGCTTTTTGCGAGACCGTTGTAAATAAGGTTGTTTGGGTTGATGTTAATTCATCTTGGGGGGGCGACTGTTTCCGGTAAGGGGATTTTTTCAGTAGAACAATCAATTCTCTATCGTTTATTTTCAGATCGTTCGCAAGTGTTTTTAGCAAATCATCCCTTATGATACCATCTTGGATCCCGGCTATTTCAGTTAATATTTCCTTCACCAGATTTGATCGCTCAACGGCCGGCAGGTTTTTTGCATCCGTGATGTGTAAATGGTATTTTAATAATGGCAAAGCAGCTGATATTCCATCCTTCACCACTTCAGCCCCTTCCGTTTTCATCCAATCATCCGGGTCCAGGTTTTCCGGAACGGAAATGACCAATGCTTCAATTCCATTTTGCAATAATGAATACCCAGCTCGCAAGGCTGCTTTTTTCCCTGCGTCATCACCATCATATGCCAAAAAAACTTTTTGCGTAATTTTTCCAATCTGCAATGCATGGCGATCGGTAAATGCCGTTCCTGATACCGCTAACACATTCCTGATGCCGCCTTGGAGCATTTGCAAAAAATCCATGTAGCCTTCAACAAGTACAACGGCGTTTTCACTCCGAATATCTGCCGCTGTTTTATGATAGCCGTAAAATACTTCGCTTTTATGATACAAAGGTGTTTCCGGCGAATTCATATATTTGGCAGGGTCGTCGCTTTCAAATGCTCTTCCACCAAAAGCAATTACTTTACCGGCGCGATTCATGATGGGAAACATTATTCGAGAGCGAAAACGGTCTACCGGGCCTTGTTTGCCTTTTCCAAATAATCCCGATTTATCAATCCCTTCCCGGGTGAATCCTTTTCCCCGAACTTTTTCAGTTAAAAAATCCCACGAATCATGAATAAATCCAACTTTGAATGTTTTAATCGTATTTTCTGTCAGACCCCTGTTTATTAAATATTCCATGGCTGCGTTGCCTCTTGTGGAAAAGAGGTTTTTATGAAAAAGATTTGCTGCTATTTCATGAATCTCATATAGTTGAGTGAATAATCGTTTTGATTCTGAATCTCCTGTTAATTCAACATCGATTCCATATTGTCGACCCAATTGCTGAACTGCTTCAACAAAAGATAAATTATCGTGTTCCATAATAAAATTGAATACACTTCCGCCGGCGCTACAACCGAAGCAGTGATAAATTTCTTTATCCGGCGCCACACTGAAGGAGGGTGTTCGTTCATGATGAAAGGGGCATAACCCAAAATAATTCCGCCCACGCTTTTTAAGGTTTACATACTGAGACACTACATCTAAAATATCTGATGCATTTCGAATTCGGTCTATGGTCTCCTGGCTAATGCGAGCCATTACTCGTCCTCATTTTCCATTAATTCTTGAATAAAATGCTCACTTTTTTTGATAGGGTCTTGAAAATTAAATATATTAACAAGCTTTTGACGTGTGCGAGTGAAAGATGGCGCAATTTTAGATTGCTCATAAATAATGTTTGACCAATTGTCCAGTGGTGTAATATCAATGATCCATAAAAAAATTGTAACCAGCAATACGGCTTTGAATATACCAAAAATAAATCCCATGCCCCTATTTAACAATTTTGTACTTTTGGCTAATAAGAGCAAATGAGTGAATTTTGTCAATATACGTGCCATTAACAGAACAGCGCTGAAAATAAGGAAATAACATAAAATCATAATAAACCAAGGGTTAATATCTATCGTATCTACCACCACGTCGGATAGTTTGAGGTAATAACTCCAGGCAAAGGAAGAAGCAACAATAAGTCCAATCAACCGTCCCAGTTCTTCCACTAATCCGCGCTTATATCCAATAGCTCCCATGGCTATAATGAACATCGTGGTTAAAATATCGAGGAAGAGAATCATCTTTAATCGGTTACGAAGGATTCGTACAACTTAAAATATATTGTTTCATACTCAATGAATATTGTCTATAGCAATACGCATCGTTTCGCATTTGAACAATAGATTCTTCATTAACCTTGATGATACCGGACATAGTGTCCAGCACAAGAAGACCCGCTCGCTGGCGGAGTGGCAATCCCCTACCATTAGCAATCGTAAATACATTAATAATTTTTGGAAATTAACATATCCAAGGGAATCACTTTGTCCCACCGCTTCACGTGATGACAGAAATATGATCGAATATTGGAGATTGTAATTCATACGACTAAAAGATACCGGAATAATAACCGATTAACGCTTAACCAAGTTTTTCACGCACTAGAGCCTGTGCCAGCTTCCCATCTGCGCGTCCGGCCGAACGCTTCATGAGTTCCGGCATCACTTTGCCAATATCAGACATGGATGAAGCGCCTGTTTCAGAAATGATTTTATCCAATAATATTCCCAACTCATCAACGCTCATCATCTGAGGTAAATACCCTTCTAAAATTTTCTTTTCCGCTTTTTCCTTTTCCATCAAATCGTCACGTCCTGCCTTTTCGTACATTTCCATAGATTCGTTTCGCTGTTTTACCATTGTTTTCAGGACTTGTATTTCTTCCTGATTACTCAATTCTTCCCGTTTTTCAATTTTTTTATCTTTTAATTTTGATAACGCAGAACGCAATGTGACCGCTTTTTCCTTTTCACCGCTCTTCATCGCTGCGTACATATCTTTTTTTAATGTATCGAATAAACTCATTTTTTCTCCTGATTTGTGATAAATAATTA
>CAZBEY010000002.1:21365-88692 GCA_964491015.1 uncultured bacterium
TTTTTTAATGTATCGAATAAACTCATTTTTTCTCCTGATTTGTGATAAATAATTACATTTTACGCATTATCAATTCGTTTCATGGCGAGCAATAGACTATCTTTATCTGTTTCAAATCCAATAAATCGCCGGCCTAAATTCTTAACTGCAATTCCAACGCTGCCGCACCGCATAAATGGATCAACAACCCAGCTCAGGCTATAACTGCTAACATCCAAAATTTTTCTGATCAGCATCTCCGGTATATCATTTTTATACTTTTTATTTGCTGAATGATAATATTCCATCCACAAATTTGAATAGTTTTTAAGTTCATTGAACTCCCGGAGATCAGATTCGTTTTCCTCTAACTCATTATTAAAAATAAAGGCATTTGTTTTGGTCGCAAACCAAATATCACCCAATTCATTCTCCCACGATTTTGGTTTGTCTCTGTTCGTTGTTTTTCTGTTTCGCCACGTAATTCGAGTTTGGACTTTGAAATAGTCACTTAAAATTGAATGATACATTCCGGAAAAACGCCATCCGCATAGTAAATACAGAGAACCTGTTTTCTTTAATACCCGCTGACTTTCTCTTAACCATTGATTGCTCCATTGGAAATACTCCTGAATGGTCATTCGCTCTCCCCGGATTCCGATATCCCGCCATGGACTGACCGGAGGCGCCGTCAGAATGAGGTCAATGGAATCATCAGAAAGTCTCTTGAGACCGTCTAAAGCATCGCCCAGAAAAACACCTTCTTCCAATGTTTCAATTTCTGGGGATAATTCATGCGTTTTTCTTACGGCGGATAAATAGCGGTTTAAGTCCTCTACGGTCAATCCCGGAGATGTTTCTAAGGGGCTCGTAAAAAGAGGATTTAAGGGCGTTTTGTCCATTTCAACCATAGGAAAATTTACATGCTTCTAACCTCAAATAAACGCTGATTTCATAAAAGAAAGCTATGCAAAATCACTAAAAGAGTTGTTGATTTATTTCACTGCTTAAAGCAATTTTATCATAATGGAAAAAGCTAAAGTTTTATTCGTTTGTACCGGTAACTCATGCCGCTCCCAAATCGCAGAGGGTCTTCTCCTTAATAAAGCAGGAGATCAATTTGACGTTTACAGCGCAGGCAGTCATCCATCCCACGTCAATCCGGCGGCAATAAAAGTAATGGATGAATGGGGTATCGATATTTCTCATCACACATCTGATCCCATTAGTCTCTATCTGGATAAAGGGATTAATATCGTGATTACCGTCTGTGACCACGCTAATCAAGTTTGCCCGACCTTCCCCGGCGATGTAGAACGATTGCATTGGAGTATTAAAGATCCGTTTACTGGTTGGAATTATGACGATGATTCTCTCAATACATTTCGGGAAACGAGAGAGACCATTAATAATCGGATTGATGGATTTATGAAAAGCAGAAAAAAGGAATAATTAATATTTTGATCCCTATTTATTGGGAAAATTTTTTAGCTTATATTTTATAAATAATTCCATTTCCTATTAACAATCGACATACGATTTAACTACAAACTAATACTGTATGTCTCAAAATATAAATAAAGCGATATTCTAATACTGCATTATTTTAGTAGGAACATTCATTGTGAATTCGCTAAATAATGTAAGGCTGATTAAAAATCTAAGGCAATTTGAGCATTTCCACCGCAGATCGCCAGCATTTCAATTTTTTATTTCTCTCTTTTTCATCCATCTTTGGTTTAAAAATCATATCATTATCCATTTCAGGAAAGTCAATGGATTCACCTGATGATTTTTTTAAAAGATAATTAACGCCAAACGCCGTCCTGTCTTTCATGGCGGAATGACTGACGGGAATTCCCAGCAAATCCGCAATAAACTGAAGCAGAGGAGGTCTGCCGCCTCCACCGCTTGCCGATAATATTTTCGGTAGGTGATTACCAATATCCAACCGTTCAATAATATCATGAACCAAGAAACCTATGGACTCCATCGCAGCACGGATTATTTCATTTTCGCTTGCATTATCTAATCCTATTTGATGTGTGCCCAAAGCGCTTTTCCAATAGGGCGCCGCTATTCCCATAAAACCGGGAATGAAAACACCGGTTGTTTTAACGGAAGCACATCGGTCAGACCAGCGCATGTCTTGATGGGAAATATTTAACTCATTTTCCAGCCAGTAAAAAAGTGAATTACAGGCATTAATTGTACCTTCTACCATATAAAAGGCTTGGTGACTATCTGAAAATAAAACACTGCTGATTAAGCCGTCTACAGTGAGGGCAGTTTGTCCTGTATTATATTGCACAGACCCGGAGGTACCGAAATTGAGTGCAATCGTATTGGTTTTCACTCCCCCCTGCCCAACGAGTGCTGCCTGCTGATCGCCCACAACAACTTTGAATGGAATAGAAACATTGTCGACTGTTATTGAGCCGAAAGAATAGGAAATAGGTGTTAATGGCGGTAATACAGACAGGGGAACCTGGAACAAATTACATAATTGTCCATTCCACGTTTTTGATTTCAAATCCAATAATTGGGATCGGCAGGCAATGGAGTGATCTATTGCAGCTGTTCCCGTAAGAGCATGGATAAGGAAAGCGCTTAAAGGGCCAAACCATAGAGAACCATCATTGACTCCTTCCAGCAGTTTTGTATTATTTCTCACAAGGTGAAGGAATTTAGCCCCGCCAAAATGGGCGCTTAAAGGTGTTCCTGTCTTTTCAAATATCCATTCTGCTTTATTCTGATATTCCCGAACAATATCCTGCGCCCGGTCATCCTGCCAGCTGATAGCCGGTGAGCGAGGTTCTCCCGTTTTTTTATCCCAAAATAAAAATGTGGACCGCTGGACAGCTAACCCGGCGCTGTGAATTATCGAAGAGTGCTTTTTGGCATATTGATCGCATTTTCGCACCAAAGTAATGCATGCATCTGCAATAACCTGTGCATTACACTCCACATGGTGTTGTCTAGGTCGATCGAGTTGATGTTTAATTCGCTGCCTGAAAACAACGTCATTTTTTGAATTAAATAAAAAACACTTCGTTGATGAAGTGCCTTGATCAATAACGAGATAATAAGAATTACCGGGAGATTCCGGCACGGTTAATCAGCGACGGTGTAGTCGTAAATAGATTCAAATTCATCCGTTGGAAGCATGCGGATGGCATCCCAAGTGAGTTTTGTGCAAACCCGGGCGCAGATTTGGCAGCCGATGCATTCATCAAAGCGAACCTGCACCGGTGGAATGGGAATATCATATTTTTCAACCGATACTGCTTCTATACAATCCACGGGACAAAAAGGCACACAAACCTGGCAACCGGTGCAATTGTCCTCATCCACAACAGCAATCAATTTCGGTTTCTTTTTCTTCTTATTGATTTTTTCTGCCGGGTCCGGGACTGTTTTATAATGATCGTATTTGTATGTATTTGCCATTTTGATAATCAAAGTAAGATGGGAAAGTTATACTTTTTTAACTTTAAACTAAAAATTTATTGTTTTAGGAAAGACGACCTTCAATGACCATCATTGACCATTTTATTGTTATTCTGATCAGTTTGCATCTACTATATGGTCTCGAAGAAACATCCGTATTGCTGAAACGACCTGTTCTTTGAACTGTGATGGGCTCTGTGCTACCCAAACTATTAAATTGTACAATTCTTGGGTATCAGCCCTCATCCATTTATCGTTATTATACAAGAACGTCAACAAGGCGGTTATTGCAATTCTTTTATTACCATTCTGAAATGGATGGTTTTTAATCATAAGGTAGAAGAGAATACTAGCCTTACCAATCAGAGTTGGATACAAAGCTTTCCCAGAAAATTTCTGGAACGGGGTCAATACGCAGCTTTCAAGCACATTTGGAAAACGGGTAGAGAAGTCCGGTATTGGTTCGTTGAAAGAAAGATGCTCCTTGGCAAGTCGGAATGCAAGGTATTCTACATCTGCTATGGTTATGATAATCACTATTCCTTGCTCAACTGTTTAAGGACTTCTCCATATTCCCGTACTATTTTGCGAACGGCAGTATCTATTTGTTTCTTTCCCTTTTTTGTTACATTGTTGCCAAGGATGTTTGCGATAGTTTGGTCTGTAATAACATAGGTTCTGCCTATCTTTGTGGCCGGGATCTGTCCTTTTTTGACACGTTTGTAAATCGCGATACGGCTGACGCCGAGAAGCTCTGCCAGTTCAGGAATGGTGATGTATTTTTCGTTGGTCATGGTTCTTACCTGTAATAATGATGTTAACCTGCCTCATACAAGTTAACATAAGTTAACATAGTATACAAAGATTAACATGTGTTAACCTATTCTGCGCGTGTTAACACAAAAGAGATAGGTTTATTTAGAACCTAATTCAATTTCCGAAGGCTTGATGACATTAAACCAACTATTCCACTTACAACAGCTCCCAATCCAAAAAATAGAAATATAACTGTAACGGACATCACTGAAGCTAGTACCCCCACAAAGGCGGATGACAAAGCTGTCATACCAACCACGGCCAAATGTACCACGGAGAATAATCTACCATGATATTCATTGGGTGTATTTCGCTGGATAATCGCTGTCCGGGTAATGGTAATAACGGGAATGCCAACACCGTGAATAATAATTATAATAATGGCCACAGGCACTGAAGGTACCCAATAAAAAAAAGTATAGGTGATTCCGTCCCACAGTAATCCAATAAGGAGCAAAAATCCATTGTTGAATCGATGGCTATTTCTGTAAACCAACCACGATCCGATGAGCATTCCTCCTGCCATACCAGCTTCCACAAAAGCAAAATCAGACACCGTTCCACCCAAAACAGATTTAACCAAAACAGGCATCCCTACTATGGCAGGTCCCATGATGAAAATATTGTTAAGAATCGTCAGCAATATCAGGTATCCAATACTCCGGTGACGAATAATATACTTGAATCCGGAACGGAGTTGTTCCATCGTAGTATGTGTTTTTGCTTGCAGCGGCTTCCTTTTTTTTACAACGAACAGAAGAAAAATACTGGCAGCAAGAAACGAAACAGCATCAAAAATGAATAAGTTACTTAGAGACATGATCCCCAATAATACACCAGCGAATGCGGGACCGATTAGGTAAGCGAATTGCATGCTGGTTGCATTGAGTGAATTCACTTGAGTAAGATGTTTTTTTCCCACAACTTCAGGGATAAAAGCGTTCAAAGCCGGGGGGAATAATGTACCAAAACTGCTTCGCATAAATGCCAGAAAACCAACCAGCAAGGCATCGGTGGTACCATAAAAAAGAGCAACCGGGATGAAAGTCACAGTTAATGCCTGGCTAAAATTGGCGATGTGTATAATCCTAATCCGATCATATTTATCAGCAAGGACACCACCCAATAGACCAAAAAGCATGGCGGGCAGATAAGCGCTCATAGCCACCATTCCTGTGACGGTGGACGAGCCGGTAATATCAAAAATGAGCCAAATTAATGCTATTTGATAAACTGCATCACCCATATATGATATCATCTGAGCGAGCCAAAGCATTGTGACGTTACGATTCCACATAAAATTTTAATAAATGATATGGAAAGTTAATGTTTAAAATCCTTTTCACCTTTAAAAAACACTCCTAAATTTTAGTCTTGTATTTATTGGATTAACACAAGAAAGATTTAACCAACCAGCACTTAGGAGAAAAAAATGGCCTACATTATTGCGGAACCATGTGTCGGAACATGCGACACAGCCTGTGTAGAAGTATGTCCGGTGGATTGTATTCATGGACCTTTTGATAAAACAGGAGCCGGAGCTGAGGCAAAAGAACCGGATTTTGATCCGGAAGGCAAACAGCTTTACATCGATCCAGAAGAATGTATTGATTGCGGTGCTTGCGAACCGGAATGCCCGGTTGAAGCGATCTTTGAAGAGAGTGAAGTCCCGGAGGAATGGAACCAATTCATTAAAATCAATTATGATTGGTTTGGACGCGATTACGACGGATAACAGCACTTTTCAATAAATCATACCTCAAAAAACGGCTGTGTTAAGCAGCCGTTTTTTCTCTGTAAAACATTATGAATAAACAAGAAGCCCTTAAACTTTTGAAACAAATAAAATATCCCGGTTTTAGTCGGGATATTGTCTCTTTCGGTATGGTCCAAGACGTGGAAGTGGATGGGAAAAATATTTCTGTCGTTCTAAAAATTTCCACACAGAAGGAAGATAAAAAACAAGCCGTTCTAAATGCAGTGAAAGATATTTTATTGAACGAAGGATCTTTCGATGATGTCCATATTGACATCTCTAATCAGGGCGAAACTGCACCTATCAATCAAAAGGCGCCTCTCGGTCCAATGCCCATGGATAAAGTTGAGCATATTATTGCTGTCGCCAGCGGTAAAGGGGGCGTTGGGAAATCAACCGTCGCCGCAAACTTGGCTGCCGCCCTGTCCCAAAACGGGTATAAGGTTGGCCTGTTAGATCTGGATATTTACGGTCCATCCCTGCCCACTATTTTGGGTTTTAACGATAATCCGGAATTAACGCATGACAAAAAACTCGTCCCCTTAGAGCGATATGGGATGAAAGTCATGTCCTTCGGATTTATCAGCGGCAACGATACGCCCACCATCTGGCGCGGCCCAATGGTCAGTCGGATGACAGAACAATTTTTCCAGGATGTTCTTTGGGGCGAATTAGATTATCTCATTTTGGATTTGCCACCCGGGACGGGGGATGTTCAATTGACACTCACCCAAAAAATACGCATCAGCGGGGCGATCATTGTGACGACTCCCCAAGACATGGCATTAACGGATGTTCGCAAGGGAGCCGATATGTTTCGCAAAGTACAAACACCTGTATTGGGTGTTGTCGAAAATATGTCCGGACTGAGGATTAATGGGAAAATAACCGGCGCTTCAAATAACATGAAATTGGATATTGCAGGAATAGAAAATATTGCCATCGAGGACAATGGACAATTTGAATTCCAGTTGAATTTGTTCAAAAAAGGGGGCGGCGTTGAGGAAAGTGAACGCTTGGGCGTTCCTTTGTTAGGTGAAATACCTCTTTCACAAGATTTGATGAGTGCAACAGATGATGGAGAACCATTGGTTTTGAGTGAACCTGAATCAACTATTTCCAATATTTACATAAATATAGCCGATCGTATTGACACTATTTTACAATCGTAAACTTAAACGGTTGTTATGACAAACCATCTTGCTGATATATTAATCTATACTCTTTTCGGCTTTGCTGTACTGTCCCCATTTTTTCTCTGGTTTGCACCGAGAAAAATAATTGGCAATGGTTTCTACAACTTTAATCTGGCACTCTCGGGGATCATTGGTGGAATGGCGATTGTTTTATTGTGGTTGATCGGTTCCTATTCATCCATTCTTACTGGAATGACCGGCTGGCTGGGATTGCACCTGTTTGTTTCATTTATGTATTGGAACAGTAAAAAAATTTCCAATAGTATTATTTCCTTTTCATCATTGATCGGCTGTATCATTTTTGCCTTTTTGGCGTTGACTGTTTTACCTGAACAAAAAGCCGCCCTTGCCATTCCCATGGGAATTTTGAGCCAAGCAATTGTTGCCGGTGTATTGTTCTCCATGATTCTTGGCCATTGGTACTTAAATGTTATTCAACTTCCCATCAGATTATTGCAAAGGGCATCCAATAATTTAGCCGGATTATTGGCGCTCCGATTATTATGGAATCTAATCCAGATTCCCACTATTCATTTGATGAATAGCTACGGTGTCTCTATCCCAGCGATTCAATATGTTCAGACACTGGATGGTTTTTTCCTAGGAGTTGCATTCTTTTTTGGCTTGATTGTACCCCTTACATTGCATTTTCTCATTTGGAAAACATTAAAGCTCCAAGCCACTCAAAGCGCGACAGGATTGCTATATATTAGTGTACTAGCAGTGTTCGTAGGAGATCTTTGTTATAAATTTGTTTTATTCAAAGACGGCTTTGTTTTATGACTGAAAAGATGGATTTTTCGCAATGTTCATCATGCGGATGTAAACATTTTTATCGTCAGAAGAATTTTAACAAGACAATTGGCTGTGTTGTTGTATTAATCGGCATAGTTTTGGTTCCATATACATTTGGATTAAGTCTGATGGTCGTGGCAGTAATTGATTGGTTTCTCTACAAACATGTGCAGGATGAAGCAGTGTGTTATAGATGCCACACTATTTATAAAAAGGTTCACATCCCGGATCAAATGAAGGATTTTGATCATCATATTGCTGAACTATACGAGGAACCGGATTGAATAAGGTTCGTTATACTCGATACAACAAGTTGTATATAGATAAGGTAAAAGGTAATTTCGCCCGCGATTATTGACGGTTTATGAGTAATATGTCTACAGAAACACTAAAAAATCAAATTATTTCCATTAATAATATTCCTACCCATATTGCTATTATTATGGATGGTAATGGACGCTGGGCAAGGGAAAAAGGGTTACCCCGCTTTGCAGGACATAGCGAAGGGATTAATTCGGTGCGTGAAATAACGCGAGTATGTGGTGAACTTAATGTTCGCCACTTGACATTATATACATTTTCTTCTGAAAACTGGTCTCGCCCAAAAAGGGAAGTTTCAGCATTAATGACCTTATTAATTAAAACAATCCGGAAGGAAGTGTCTGAACTCGATAAAAAAAACGTAAAATTGACGGCTATTGGATCTCTTGAAGATTTACCGGAAGACGCCCGTCAAGGTATATTGGATGGAATAGAACAAACGAAAACAAATACCGGGTTAAATTTAATTCTTGCCTTAAGCTATGGAGGCAGGCAAGAAATCCTTAATGCAATTAGCGCAATGTGCAAAGACATTGAGTCTGGAAAACTTAATAGGGAATCTTTTACTGAAGAGATTTTTCAGTCGTATTTATTTACATCCAATATTCCTGATCCTGAATTATTGATTCGTACCGGCGGAGAAAGACGGGTGAGCAATTTTCTACTGTGGCAAATTGCTTATTCAGAACTATATATTACTGATGTGTATTGGCCTAGATTTAGAGAAAAGGAATTATACTTGGCGATCAAGGATTATCAAGAGCGAGAACGGCGGTTTGGAAAAGTAAGCGAACAACTGTAGAAAGAATAATAGTTATAAAATGTTAAAATATTTAATAATAACCCTACTGATTATTGGGTCTATTTTTGCCCAGCAAAAAAATATTAAGCTGGGTGAAGTAAACATTGAGGGTAATAACCTCACGTCTGAGAGAATGATACGGTATACCACCGGGTTAAGAGAAAATGAAAATATTGCTCCAGGAGATTTTTCCCGAGCCGTCAAACGTCTATGGCAGTTGGGTTTATTCAATGATATCCAAATTAGAATAGATAACGAAGATGATGAAGGCATTGATGTAACAATTATCGTCGAAGAAAATTATATACTTGGAGATATCAAATTTGAAGGCAATAAGAAAATAAAGGATAAAAAGTTCAACGAAGAATTGGGGCTTCGATCCGGGATGCACATCAAACCAAATCTCGTCACTTCAACCATCAATGATATGAAAGATCTATATGCGGAAGATGGATATTTATTAGTCGATATAGAAGGGGAAACAAAGATCCCAAAAGGTATAACTGATTCCAGTGACGTAAAAAAGAAGCAAAAACGTGACCTTGTTTTCAAAATTAAGGAAAATAAAAAAGTGAAGCTTCGTAAAATCATATTTGAGGGAAACGAACAATTTTCGTCTTTTCGTTTGCGTAGAGTACTAAAAGAGACAAAACAGCAGCGATGGTATTTATTCTGGCGATCACACTTTGATGACAAAAAATACGAAGACGATAAAATAAACCTCGTTAATTTTTATCGAAAAGAAGGATATCGTGACGCCTCCATTATTTCAGATTCAATTGCCTATGATGACCGTAAAAAATCCATGTTTATTTATATTAAGTTGGTCGAGGGGCCTCAATATCATTATAGGAATTTTTCATGGGAAGGAAATTCACTATATTCGGATGAGCAGTTAGCGCGCGCGTTGGATCTTGAAAAAGGAGATAAATATAACGAAGAGGAATTCAATATCGCCGTTTACGAACGTATGCACGGATTATATATGGATCGAGGATATATTTATAGCAATATTCTACCGCATTTTACTCCTGTAGGGGCAGATTCATTAGATATTCATTTTGAAATGACTGAGAACCATAAAGTATATATACGGAATATTTATGTTCAGGGAAATGACAAGACACGGGAAAATGTTATTCGGCGTCAATTACATGTTTTCCCCGGAGATGTTTTTAACCGACAACAATTGCAGCGCAGCGCTCGGGAACTCTTTATTTTAAATTATTTCAGCAACGTTGTCCCAGACGTAGTTCCGGTGGACGAAGATGAAATTGATCTGGAAATTACTGTAGAAGAAAAGTCGTCTGATCGCGCAAATATGAATGTAGGTTATAGCGGAGTGTATGGCCTCATGGGCGGCGGTGGCGTTGAGTTTGCTAATTTCAGAGGACTTGGACAGCAGTTGTCGGTTAGTTATAATGTTGGGTCACAGCAATCATTAAATTATTATAGCAGCCAATCTGGCGCTAAATATGAATCATTCAGCGTTCGATTTGTTGATCCACAGATTTTTGATACTCCTAATCGTATCGGTTTTTCGTTTTATAATTCTTTCAGAGGATCTGCAACTGGATACGGGATTTTATTAGACACTAAGGTGCTGGGAGGCTCTGTCCAATGGGGACGCCGTTTTAAGTGGCCTGATGATTATTTCAGTGGCTACTGGGTGATGAATACATCCTTGAAAATGTATGAAGGCTCTCAGGAAAATATTGACATTTATGCCGGAGGATTAGATGAATCGAGAGGACGGGCGATTACTCAAGTGATAACCCGAGACAGTCGAGACCGGCAGGAATTTACTAGTAACGGATCTAGATTTACATGGGAGTCAACCATCTCCGGAGGCGTTCTTGGCGGGAATGAAGACTTTCTAAAACATGTGTTGAATTTGGAGTGGTATACACCTACATTCTGGAAATTTGTAATGATGAGTTCGTTAAAAATCGGCATGATTGACCCATTAAATTCTCAAGAAAAGCATTCAATCATCCCATGGGATGAGAAATTTATTATGGGTGGAAATGGCATACCATACGGTAATATGTTACGAGGATACCCGGAAAATTCCATCGGACCTAAATCTTCAAACGGGAGTACAGTTTATGGAACATCCATGTTAAAATTTGTCACTGAGTTACGGTTCCCATTCTCCGACAATCCCGTTATTTATGGTTTAGCATTTGCTGAAGCGGGTAATGTCTGGGATTCAACATCCATGATTGAACCATTCAATATTCCGCGGTCAGGACCTTTGAGCTTGAAGACATCTGCGGGAGTAGGAGTACGTTTTTTCATGCCGATGATCGGGATGCTGGGATTTGATATGGGATATGGATTTGATGATAACAACGGTGATACACTACCTGAAGGTTGGAACTACACCATTATTTTTGGCCAATCATTTTAAATAACTAAATCAAGGAGTACCTGTGAAAAAAGCAATTATATATACAATAATCGTCGCAAGCGTGCTAACATCCGCATTACTTGCTGAAATAAATATTGGGTTTGTCCAATCTGACCGAATTCGAGCAGAATACGAAGAATTCAAAGACGCTGAAGCACAGCTTCAGGCAGAATTCCGAAATGTTCAAATGGAATATCAAACGCAAATGGTTGCTCTGGACAGTTTAAAAAACGCCTTTGAAACACAGAGGCTTATGAGCTCTCCGGAATGGCGCCGCGAAAAGGAACAGGAAATTGCTGAAAAAGAACGTGCCTTGCAAATTTTTCAAGCTGAAAAAGTTGGACCAGAAGGAGTATTATACCAAAAGCAAGCGCAGATGGAATTTGAAATTCTTTCTAAAGTAAAAAGAGCGGTTGACAAAGTTGCTGCAGAGAAAGGTTATGATTATATTATCGATGGCTCTGTATCACTTCTGTATGGTAATCCTGCCTTTGATGTAACGGACGATGTTTTGTACGAACTCCGGAAATATAATATTTCCGAAAAAGATCAATAAACTTCATTTGGCTTCATTGCAAGAATTGGCAGACCTTACCGGAGGTAAGGTCGCCGGCAATCCGAGACTGAAAATTAATGGCGTTTCGGAAATTCAGAATGGGAAATCAGGAACGATTTCCTTTTTGAGCAACCCGAAATATAAAAAGTACGCGAGAAATATAACTGCATCTGCAATTATCACGTCTGACGAAAGTGTTTTATCCAATTTTGATGGTATACTTGTGGACAATCCTCAGTTGGCTTTTACTAAAAT
This sequence comes from uncultured bacterium, assembly GCA_964491015.1. GTDB lineage: Bacteria > Fidelibacterota > Marinisomatia > Marinisomatales > TCS55 > JADFRD01. The sequence continues at coordinate 33,705 of CAZBEY010000002.1, forward strand.
TTTGGAGTTTTTTCAGGAAAAACCAACGATTGCATGGGGGATTCATCCATCAGCCTCCATTTCAAATAATACAATTCTTGCCGAGCGAATAAGCATTGGCCCAAATTGTGTCATTGAAGAAGGCGTTAAGATTGGGAATCAAACAATTATTGGCGCCAATACAGTCTTGAGTAGAAATGCTGTTGTGGGCAGCAATTGTAATTTGCATAGTAATATTCATATTTATCATTCCTGTATTATTGGTAATAGCTGTAATATTTTTAGTGGGTCGATTATTGGTTCTGACGGATTTGGATATGTTGAATCGAATGGAATTCATCATAAAACACCCCAAACGGGATCGGTTATAATCAAGGACCATGTAGACGTTGGAGCCAATTGTACAATTGATAGAGGTACTATTGGAGATACAATAATTGGGTCTGGGAGCAAATTTGATAATTTGGTTCATGTCGCTCATAATGTGAAAACGGGGCGGGGGTGTTTATTCGCAGCAGGTGTTGCGATTGCTGGGAGCGTTGAAATAGGAGATTTTTGTATATTCGCTGGACATTCAGGAGCTGTTCCGCATATTAAGATAGGTAACAGAGCAGTATTTGCAATAAAAAGCGTAGCAACAAAATCGCTCCCCGGTGGAAAAATTTATGCCGGAATGCCTGCCCGGGAAATAAGAGAACAAAATAAAAAAGATGCTATTTTTTCAGAAATTAACTCTTTAAAAAAACGGATTGCCCGAATAGAAAATGCCAACTAAACTTCATCGACGACAACGCACTATTAAACATGCAGTATCCTGCACCGGTGTTGGGCTTCATACGGGCGTTGAAAGCAAAATCACATTTAAACCTGCTCCAGAAAATTATGGGATTCAGTTTAGAAGATCCGATATTAAAGGTAGCGCTGCGATAAAAGCTGATATTGACCATGTTGTTGATATTTCCCGAGGAACCACTATAAAGCAAAATGGCGTCACAGTTCAAACAGTCGAACACGCATTAGCGGCTGTGTCAGGTTTACGAATTGATAATATTCTTATAGAACTGACTAGTAAAGAAACTCCAGTGTTGGATGGGAGCGCAAAGGAATTTGTGAATATTCTGCAACAGGCTGGACAGGTAGCACAAAATGCTGAAAGAAAAATATTACCGATTAGTAATGCAGTGGCATATTCTGATCCAATCAAAGAAATTGATATTCATGTTACACCGGCAAACCGTTTTCGAGTCACTTTCATGGTAGAATATCCATTACCACAATTAGGTACCCAATATGAAGCCATTTACAATATGAAGGAAGATTTTGCAAAGGAAGTCGCTCCCGCAAGAACATTCTGCTTTCTAAGTGAAGTAGAAATGCTGAAAGAGCAGGGATTAATTAAAGGCGGTAGTCTTGAAAATGCAGTGGTCATAATTGATAAAGAAATTGCTTCAGGTGAAATGTATCATTTACAGAAATTATTTGGAATCGAAGAAACGATTATTTCTGGCGCTAACGGAATCTTAAATGGCAAAACATTACGATTTAAAAATGAGCCCGTTAGGCATAAAACATTAGATTTGATAGGCGATTTGGCTCTGCTGGGTATTCCAATCAAAGGCCATGTAACCGCTGCCAGAAGTGGTCACGCCAGCAATGTGGAATTTGTAAAGTTGGTTAGACAAGAATATGCCGACTATTTTTCTAAATTTAATAGCTGATAAAAGAGGGGAGTAAAAATGTTGTCTATCAGTGAGATCATGTGGCTCATACCCCACAGATACCCCTTCATTTTGATTGACAGAATTATTGAATTAGTCCCGGAAAAACACTGCATTGCAATAAAAAATGTTACAATAAATGAACCTTATTTTCAGGGACATTTCCCAGGGAATCCAGTGATGCCAGGTGTTCTGATATTGGAATCGATGGCACAAGCCGGGGCGTTTTTAGTGCTTAATTCAGTGGAAGATCCATTGAAAAAAAATATGTTATTCACAGCAGTTGAAAAAGCAAAATTCAGAAAACCTATCGTTCCGGGAGATCAAGTTCGAATTGAAATGGAATTAATGAAAATTCGCTTAAATGCCGTAAAATTGGACGGCGTTGCTTACGTAGATGATATTAAAGTCACTGAGGGAACAATTATGGCAAATATTGTTGATCGAGTTGGAGTTTAACTATCTCCACGAACATACATCCTACTGCCTTGGTTTCAAGCAAGGCTGACCTTGGAAGCAATGTTTCAGTGGGACCTTATAGTATTTTAGAGGGTGATGTTTGTATTGGTGACAATACAAGCATTGGTAATCACAACACAATAAAATCAGGAACAACCGTAGGAAGCAATGGAAAGATTTTCCACAACTGTTCTATCGGTGAAATTCCACAGGATTTAAAATTCTCAGGCGAAGCCAGCAAAACTCAAATTGGAAATAATGTCATAATAAGAGAATCGGTTACAATCAATCGAGGAACCGTTGAAAGAGGAACTACCGTCATTGGAAACGATGTGTTGCTCATGGCCTATGCACATATTGCCCATGATTGTATGGTGGGAAATAATGTTATCATGGCCAATTTAGCAACTCTTGGAGGGCATGTTGAATTAGGCGATTGGGTATCATTGGGTGGCGGTGTACTTGTCCATCAATTTTCTAAAATTGGAGAGCATGTATTTATTGGAGGAGGATTTAGAGTTGTCCAGGATGTCCCCCCTTATATATTAGGAGCCGGAGAACCGCTAAAATTTTCCGGTATAAATCAAATCGGTTTACGCAGAAGAGGTTTTAACAGTAAAATGCGCAGCTTGATAAAAAAAGCATATATACTCTATTTTAGATCAGAAGACTTGAACAGAAAAGAAGCATTAGTAAAAATCAAATCCGATTTTGAAAATACAAATGAGATAAAAACCATTATCAATTTTATTGAAACCAGTGAGCGCGGCATCATTTGAAATGGTGGATGCAATCAATGTTTTTCCGGTGCATAAGCATAGTTTTTTTCATCATCATGAATCCAATTTCCGGGCAATGGATTTCATTTGATCTTTCAGAGACAACGGACAATCATTTTAAAAAACAGTCAGAACCGATTATAAGGTCTAGCATATTATCCCTTGGACAACTATCCATAATAGAATTATCGGAAACCAATAGAGTTGGTATTTCCCTATTATTTCCTATCGGCTGGGATGTAACCAATTTATCTATTCAATCCAATCCTCATGTTTTTCTCCCATTGGCAGAAGGGAAAATACTCGTCACCAATAATTTGGTATTAAAAGGGAAAATGAATTTTCTGTCACCCAAAAATGGTGCAGTGAATGCAGCTGGGTATGGAATGGAATATCAAAAACAGAACTGGGTAACATCCGTTAGTTTCGGATGGCTTGAAGGGCCAATGCATATCAGGGTGAAGGCAGTCGACTTTAGCTTTATTATGAAAAAATCCATTTCTGATATTCCTCTGCATTTTGGGATAGGTCACAACAATTATCAAGCATATTTTCGAAATATTAATGTGGTTGCAGGTCCATCAAGGCTTGAAAATTCTCTCACCTATTTTGTAGCAGGAACACAATTTCATTGGGATTTATTTGATATTGATATTCAAACACAAGCACATCCAAAATTTATACAATTTAACTTCCAAATAATGAAGTCCTTTTTCTAATGTTAACGCGACTGTCTATCCTTGGCTCAACCGGATCAATTGGTGAAAACACGCTCAATGTGTGCAATAATCTTGGCAGTAGAATCAAAATTGTTTATCTCACTGCCAATAAAAATGCGGATAAACTTATTGAGCAGGCAAATAGTTATCACCCTGAATCAATTGTAATTGTTGAAAATTCTTTGAGAGAATACGTTAAACAAAATGTTCCTGAATCCATTGAAGTTTTGTCGGGACGAAATGGATTGTTAGAAATAGCCGGACGAGATAATTTAGATATTGTAATGAATGGGTTGGTTGGCAGCGCAGGAATGGAACCGACAATCCTATCCCTTAGAGCAGGGGTCAATGTTGCCCTAAGCAATAAAGAAAGTTTGGTAATGGCCGGTACAATCATTGAATCTATTAAAGAAAAATCCGGTGCAAAAATACTCCCCGTTGACAGCGAACATTCTGCCATTTGGCAATGCCTCGCGGGAGAAGAAATATCCGATGTTAGGAAAATTATTTTAACAGGCAGCGGCGGTCCATTCAGAACAAGGGATCTCAATACATTTTCGGATATATTACCTAAAGAGGCTTTGAACCATCCCAATTGGGACATGGGAAATAAAATCACAATTGATTCAGCTACAATGATGAACAAGGGGCTTGAGGTAATAGAGGCGAAATGGCTGTTTGGTCTGGAATCAGATCAAATAGAAATTATCGTCCACCCACAATCCATCATACATTCGATGGTTGAATTTTCTGATGGTTCTGTTAAAGCACAATTGGGTGTACCGGATATGAAAATACCCATACAATATTCATTAACCTATCCGCGCCATGTTGAAACACCGGGGGAAACGCTCGATCTGATTAAAACAAAAAATCTTACATTCGAAGCACCTGATTATGAAAAATTTCCCTGTATGAAATTAGCATTTGACGCTTTGAAAAATGGTGGATCAACCCCGGCCGTTCTCAATGTTGCGAACGAACAAGCCGTTTATAAATTTTTAAATAATGATATTCAGTTTATCGATATACCAACAATAATTGAACGGGCTTGTGCTGCTCATAACTGGTTAGCAGAACCCACACTAGAAGAATTATTGGAATTGGAACTCTGGACGACGGATTTTGTTAATGAACTTAATTAATAGAGCGCTGGGCAAAACCTTCTGCATAAATTAAAAAGAGGTAATTATTTCATATGACCACACTTTGGGCAACTATCATTGTTTTAGGAGTTATTGTCACTGTACACGAGATTGGGCATTTTTTAGCCGCTCGTTCAGTGGGGGTACGCGTTGATCGTTTTTCTATCGGGTTTCCCCCTAGATTAATCACATTCACTTCCATTAATAACGGATGGTTATTCACATTATATTTTTATCATTTTAATGAGGACAAAAAACTTGTATGGGGACCGATTTCAGAAAAAACAATCAATAAATCCGGTAAAACGGGGAGCGGATGCGAATATTGTTTAGCCCTAATTCCACTGGGTGGTTATGTGAAAATGGCCGGCGTGATAGATGAAAACCTGGATAACAATTTTACTAACGCCGATGATGAACTTATGAGTAAATCATCATTAGCTCAAGCATGGGTTATGAGCGCTGGTGTCATTATGAATATTATCTTGGCTTTTGTTTTGTTTACAGGTGTGGCCAAACATACCGGAATTCCTGAAGTCAGCGATGAACCAGTCATTGCCCAATTAGTCCCGGATATGCCAGCAATGGAAGCAGATCTACAAGTGGGTGATCGTATTCTATCCATAAATGAAAAGGCGATAGATAGTTGGTCCGAACTTTCTTCAATAATTCATGGAATGCCAAATACGGAAATTTTATTAACAGTTGAACGAGATAAAGAACAATTTAATAAGGAAATAAAAACCAGCTATCAGACCGCACTGGTTGATGGGGAATTAGATACGCTTGGCGTTATAGGTATTATTCAAAAGTATTCCTTTCATCCAATAGGGTTTTTAAAAGCGATTCAAACAGGTTTTATTGCGACCATAAATGGATTTGGAATGATTATTAGTTCATTAACAATGCTGGTAAACGGGACAGCGTCCGTAAAAGACCTTGGCGGTCCTATTTTGATAGCACAATTAGCCGGTGAAACCGCTAAAGCAGGCTGGGCAGCGCTCCTAACTTTTATGGCGTTAATTAGCTGTAACCTGGCGTTTATAAATATATTACCAATCCCCGGATTGGATGGGGGTCATATATTTATAATTATTATTGAAGGAATCATTCGACACAAACTTTCTATCAAAGCCCGCATGGTTATCCAACAGGTTGGCATGGCGCTTTTACTCTTACTTTTTGCAACAGTAATTGTCAATGATATCGGGCGGCTTATTGCACCGTAATTTGTTTTAGTTTCAGCAACATTGATCCAAATTTCATTTTTATCTGTATTTGTACCGGCAACCGCTTTTCGTCATCACTGAACCAGATTTGCATATCACCTTTATTTTTCAATAATGCTTTTCCTTTACGGTAAGGTCTAACAATAATGCATGAAAATTTCCCCGCATCAGTGGAGATATTTTCGGTGCCTGTTACAAAGAGTTTAAACTGAGTTGTATGATTATTTTCAAATGATTTGAACTTGATTACTTTACCAATTTCTAAAGGGATGGATCTTAAATAATAGAATAATGAATATGGATCACGAACAACATCATGAATTTTTACTGAATCAGAGTTAATTATCGCCAGTGAATCTTTATAATCTATCGTGGTAGTCGTATTTTTTCGGTATTTCCCCTCTCGTATTGTTTTGATTAATTTATGAGAAACAAGGGATTGATCATCCATCCAAATATCAATGCGGTCTCTGATTTTAAAGAGTGGATCAAAAGTCGGATTTGTTTCTGCCGTAAAACGAGCGCGGTATGTTCCATTCCCATTAACTGAATCATGCGCAAGGACTTCCAAAGACGCAATCCCCGAAGGAATTATATTAAATTTTACATGATAAACTAATTTTTCTCCAACCTGAAAAGGGAAACCCTGTCCGAAAGAAATCGTAAGTAGGGATATTAATATGATTATAAGTCTCATCGTTTTATCTAATTTGAATAAGATCGCTGTGGTCTAGTTTAAACATAACTGATCTCTGGTTTCCTTCTAAATTCCCCTGATCTATCAATAAATCTATTTCATGCCCAAACTCATTCATAATTAATTCAGGGTTATTTAATGGAATGGAACCGTGCTTGTTTACACTGGTTGTTGTAATTGGGTTTGTAAATAATGCAGAAAGTGTATTGCAAAATTTATGATCAGGAATTCTTACTCCCAACGTATTGTTTTTTCCTAATATCGATGTACTGACGATACCATTTTTGACAGGATATATTATAGTTGTATAACCACCTAGTTTAGATTCCATTTGTTTAACATCTTTATCGGAAATATTCGCCCATGAAAGAGCAGTTAATTTATTCGGAGCCATAACACTGATGGGCCCTTTGCGGTCTTTAGCGCTATTTAATCTATGAATAGCTTTCTCGTTTTTTGCGTCAACACCGAATCCATAAATTGTGTCAGTCGGATATACAATTACACCGCCGGCTGCAAGAATATCACGCGCTTGAGTAATTGCATTTTTAGAGTCTATTGAAATAATCTTCATTCTGAATTCGAGGGTTTAGTTTTCCAGCGTCTGTGAAACCAAAAATACTGTTCAGGAAATTGTCGAATCTTTTTTTCTAATAATTCCGTAAACGCCTGAGTAATTGATGTGACTGTTGGCGTCCCTATAGGTTTGACTGGTTGTATATGAATAGTGTAGCGTTTTTTTTCATCAAGATGACATGAAATAAACAATACAGGAGATTTTGCTTCCAAATGAAAACGAGCAACACCTTTAGGAGTAGAAGCGGGTTTATTAAAAAAATTCACGAATACACCACGGGACTTTGAATCTTGATCGCTTCCCAGAATTAATATATCATTTTCTTTAAGAATTCGATACATGTTTTTCAAAGAGGATTTTCGGTATATCATCGCCATTCCTGTCTTTTCGCGGAGGTTTCTGAAAAATAAATCAGTTCCTTTGTTTTTCTGACGATGGGCAACCGCATAAACTTTGTACCCGGAAAAACCCAGCCATGCGCTCATCATCTCCCACTTTCCAAAATGTCCGGTGACGAGAATAACACCTCGTCCTTTTTTGATGGCGTTATCCAGTAAATTTTTTCCTATGACGTCAATATCAACAAATCGATATGATTTTGGTAACGCTAAAAACTGTAACACCGACTTGGAAAAAAATGCATATGTTTTTTTTAATAAGGATGTCCGGAATTGAGACCCTTTATTTGGAAAAGCAATGGCAAGATTTTTTGTTGAATCTTTTTTCCGAAGCGATAGTAAATAATAAGCAATGCGTGCGACTCTTAAACCAAAACGATCGCGTTCAGATTCAGATAGACTTCTCAGCCAACCTGAAAATAAAATTAGCGTATAATAGGAAAATTTATGATTAAGGCGCATTTGTGAATTAAATGATCTGCAGAATTGCTAAATATAAAATAATTTCTTTGATGACAGTATTAAAATTAACACTAGTTTAAGATAACATTATGAAACTGAAAATATTATTATTGTTTTTTCTACTCATATCTGCAGGATCAGGAGAAACCATTATTTATCGTGTTCCGATTCAAGGAACAATCGATCTGGGACTTCCTCCCTTTATCGAACGTGCAATTGCATCAGCAGAAGAAGCGGGGGCAAAGGCGATCATTTTTGATATTGACACGTTTGGCGGGCGCGTGGATGCTGCAACGCAAATCAAAGATGCCATACTCGATTCTGATGTTTTGACGGTTGCGTTCATCAATCGAAGGGCTATTTCTGCGGGAGCGTTAATATCGCTTTCCTGTGAAAAGATTTATATGACTGGCGGAGGTACCATCGGCGCTGCAACAGCTGTAGATATGCAAGGAAAAAAAGCCAGTGAAAAAGTAATCAGTTATATGCGGGAGGAAATGGCATCTACCGCGGAAAAACGTCACCGAAACGTCGACATTGCAAAGGGGATGGTCGATGAGGAATTGTCTTTCACCCATTTAGTTACTGAAGGTGATTCCATTGCAGTAACCGACCTCGAAGGCAGGAAAGCGGGCAAGCTGATTACTCTTACAACAGAATCCGCTATTAAGTACAAAATGGCTGATGGCGAAAAGGAAACAATAAAAGATGTTATGGCAGAATTAGGATTGTCCCACGCTGCCATTCGATCTACCAAAGAAAATTGGTCTGAAAATTTTGTTCGATTTTTAACCAATCCAGTTGTAGCCTCGCTTTTGACCACATTTGGATTTCTTGGAATTTTATTTGAATTGCAAAGTCCCGGCTGGGGACTTCCCGGAACGTTTGGCGCTGTTTGTTTAGCATTATCCCTGGGAGCATCTTATATCGCACAATTGGCAACAATGACAGACTTACTCATTGTGCTGGTTGGGGCAGTTTTATTGATGGTTGAGATACTTTTGATTCCCGGGTTTGGTATTGCAGGAATATCCGGTATCGGTATTATCATTTGGGGGCTTTATGAATTACTCTTGCCTGATGTACCGATAGGTCAGGAAATTCAGTCTATGGCTTTAACCGGATTAACCATTGGAATATTGGGAGGAATCATTGGTATAGTGTTTTTATTTAGACTGATGATCAAAACGGACTTTTGGAAAAAATTAAGTTCACCCACTGCACAATTAAAAGAAGATGGATATAATTCATCAATAGGACTCGAGAATCTTCTCGGTGAAGAAGGTACCGCAGATACAGATCTTCGTCCTTCCGGCTGGGTTCAGGTGGGAGAAAAACGAATTTTTGTTGTTACCGAAGGATCTTATATCGATAAAAATGAAACAATTAAAATTATGACAGTAGACGGGAACAGGGTTGTCGTCAGAAAAATTAATCAAGAATAAGGAATAAAAATATGACTATTGCATCTATTGTATTATTAGGATTTGTACTACTATTTGTAGTGCTGTTTTTCTATTTTGTCCCCTTGGGGTTGTGGGTACAGTCCATCGTAAGTCTGGGATTAGGACCCATTTCAATTATTGATTTGATCCGTATGAGATTGAGAAAAATCCCTCCACGATTGATTGTGGATGGTGTAATCAATCTTAACAAGGCGGGATTGCAAACTATCACCACAGATATGCTGGAAACACATTTCCTCGCCGGGGGGCATGTTCAAAACGTTGTTGTGGCACTAATTGCAGCAGCAAAAGCAAATATTCCACTAACATTCGAAACAACAACTGCGATTGATCTGGCAGGGCGAGATGTACAAACGGCTGTTGCCACGAGCGTTTATCCAAAAGTGATTGATGCACCAAAAGAAGGCTATTTAGCCGCTGTAGCTAGAGACGGCATTGAATTGAAAGCTCGCGCTCGTGTAACCGTAAGAACGAACATACCGGGATTGGTTGGAGGCGCGACTGATGAAACAATCATTGCGCGCGTGGGAGAAGGAATTGTAAGTGCAATCGGTTCTTCCGATAATTATACTGCTGTGCTGGAAAATCCGGATAATATCTCCAAGGCTGTTTTGCAAAAAGGGTTAGATGCCGGAACAGCCTATGAAATTCTATCCATCGATATTGCGGATCTTGATGTGGGTAAGAATATCGGCGCAAGCCTACAAGCCGATCAAGCAGAAGCTGATTTACGAGTTGCCCAAGCAAGAGCAGAAACGCGTAGAGCAATGGCTGTCGCTGAAGAGCAGGAAATGAAAGCTCGCACGCAGGAAATGCAAGCCAAAGTAGTCGAAGCAGAAGCAGAAGTTCCAAAAGCTATGGCTCAAGCGTTCAGGGAAGGCAACTTGGGGATCTTCGATTATTACAATATGCAAAATATCAAAGCAGATACCGGGATGAGACAATCCATATCCGATATAGGTGAAGGAGAAACCAAAACATTTGAGGATGATGATTAATGGAAGACTTCGGCTATTGGATATTTCTGCTGATATTATATTTGCTTTCAGCCGTTTTGAAAAAAAGAAAGCAAAAAGCAGCCTATCGCAAAATGGAAGAAGTTGAAGAAGAAAATGACTGGAAAGCGCCGGATTTTATAAAGGAACTCTTTTCTGATTTTACCGAATCAGAAGAAATAAAAGAAGAGATTGTTCCTGATCCATTCCTTGAAGAAACGCATCATGATCCGGAAGTCGAATCAAGTGTGCAATACGATGATGATATTCCAATAGAACCAAGTCGCGAGATCCAAAAAAAGTTATCATCAATAGACAATCGTAGACAGATTGGGACAATCAAACATGAATTCCGTAAAAAAGAAAGGATAAAAACATCATTTTTTAAAAAACAGCAGGACGTGAAAATGGCTATTATTTACAAAGAGATACTTGATAAACCGCGGGCGCTGAGGAAACAGTTCCGCTAAGCTATTTGTTGAAAAATATCCGTTATCTCTTTTTTGAGGTATTCTTCTGAATCGTCATTTTGGATAACAAAATCAGCCAATCCCGTTTTGACTTCTTCTGACCATTGGAGTTCCATTCGTTGAAGAATTTGTTCCCTGGTTAACGTGCCTCTGGATGTAGAACGCTCCATTCTGTTTTTCAATAAAGCTGTAATAACGATAACATAATCAAGATGTTGATCATATCCTGATTCATAAATCATTGCACCATCCACAACGAATAAAGGATAGTTTTTCTTTTTTTCTATTTTTTGAAAACTCTCATCGATCAAATTATATAAATAAGGGTGAACAACTAAATTAAGACGTGATTGGTGATCTTCATCTTGGAAAGCAATACGGGCCAATTTTTCTTTTGAAATTGTGTAATCATGACCCATAATATCCGAACCAAACTCTGCAATAAGCTCGCTTTGAACGGTGGGGTTATTGGTTAATAATTTCTTCGCTTCAGTGTCCGCATCAAATATATAGGCGCCCAATTCCCTTAAAAATTCACTGGCAGTACTTTTCCCACAACCTATACCGCCTGTAAGTCCAATTTTTAACATATCAACTTAAACTGTTTAAAATTCGTTGCGTAATTTCTGAAATTTCCCCCACTCCATCAATACTTTGTAAAAGGTTTTTTCGAATATAATAATTAACGAGTGGCGCTGTCTGATCCCGATAAACAAGGAGTCGGTTTATAATAACATCCGAAGTGTCATCTGTTCTACCCGAATTTTTACCTCTGGAGACCAAACGTTTTATTAATTCATTTTCATTTGCGTCAATACTGATGACGGCATTAATGGATTGATGAAGCCTTTTTAAAATGACTTCTAATCCTTTTGCTTGTGGGATGGTTCTCGGAAAACCGTCAAGGCAATATCCTTTTAGACAATCCTCTTGATTTAACCGAACAGACATCATGTCCAATAGAACATTATCCGGAACCAAGGCGCCATTATCAATAAAACTTTTTGCCGTTTTACCGGACTCAGAGTTTTGAGATATTTCTTTACGAAGGATATCTCCGGTGGAAAGGTGCAATATGCCGTAATGCTTACAAATCAGTTTGGCTTGGGTACCTTTACCAACGCCAGGGGGGCCAATAAATATTAAACGCATAAGAATTACCTATCTGAATAATAAGGATTTGTTACATACTACTGCAAGATTTGTGTTATTAAAATGAAACAATAATTATAAATAATCCAGTAATACTAAATTTCATCTCGTATATTTTATTTGAATCAGAATTGATTTTAACTCGATTAAATAATTATTTACCGAGCCAAGAAAAATCAATGATTACATTAAACCCAAATCAATGTCTGTTTAAGGCAAGTAACCCCAATGCAATAGAATTCATATGGGTTTGTCTGGTATCGGATCTGGACAACAGAACAATTGGGCATTTTGCACCGAGAATGAGCCCTCCGCCTTTTGCACCGCCAATGTTTATTAGAGATTTTGCCATCATATTGATAGATGTAATTGTTGGTCCGATAAAAATATCGACTTTACCGGCTATATGTGATTTGAAAGACTTTTTCTCTGCTGCTTTGCTTGATAATGCAATATCAAGAGCAAGTGGGCCCTCAGCAGTAAGCCTCGGGTTAGATCTATATTTTTTTGTCATTTGATCCCACAACTCTGTCGACGGTAATTTTGAGGTTATTGTTTCTACCAAAGATAAAAAAGCCACATTGGGTTTTTTTATTCCTAATGAAGAAGCCATTGATAATGCATTTTCTACGATAGCCGGGACCGTTTCTTTATTTAATTTAATATTAATCATTCCATCTGAACACAGCATGGGTCGATTGTAAAATGGTGTTTCTATTACAGCGACGTGAGACAATAGTTTATCTGTTCGTAACCTATAATCTCTATTTAGGACAATCTGGATAAATTGTGCAGTATCAATGTCTCCCTTCATTAGAAAATCTGCTTCTCCCGATACTACGGCTTTAACAGCTTCAATAGCAGCAACAGCAGGGTCTTCATTTAAAAACACCAGCGGTTCAATAATCCCCTTATATTGTGATTTTGCTATTATTTTCTGCAAATAAGCCTGTTGAGGATTCACGACGGCTAACCGCGCAGGCTTAAAGCTCCTTAACATTTTGTGAATTTCTCGATAATGTTTTATCATATACTTACCTTTAATTTTTACTCATCCGGCTTGATCTTATTGAATTCCTTCATGATGAAATAAGTGTCAGAGGTCAATCGCTTTGGATCATTTACGAATGCCGAAGAGCGCCTCTCTTTTAAAAGGTAATTTAAGACAAGACAATCCTATTTTCCAATTCCATATTGTTAACAGTAGAACAAACAATAAATTTGACTGAAATAACTTTAAATAATCAGATTAAAATACCGGCAATTGTAGCAGTCAGCCATGAAGCCAACGCTCCGCCGAACATGGCTTTGAGCCCGATTTTTGCCAAGTCCGACTTACGCTTAGGCGCCAGTGCGCTGATTCCGCCAATCTGAATACCGATTGAGGAAAAATTGGCAAACCCGCAAAGCGCATAGGTAGAAATAATTAATGCTCTCTGATCTAAAACGTTGTTTTGAATATAATTACCTAATGTTCCATAAGCGACAAACTCGTTCAGGGAAAGTTTTATTCCCAAAAGATTGCCTACTTTATCAGCCTGTTCCCAAGATACGCCCATTAGCCATGCTAATGGACGGAGAATAGTACCAAAAAAAGTTTGTAGTGAACCGGGGAAATATCCAGCATATTCTCCAGTTGCAGGAGACAATCCAGTCACGTTATATGCGAAGTACTTACCCGAAAGCAGTCGTCCGTCAATCATCATATCCATCCAGTTCAATAAAGAGTCCACCACAGCAATCAAAGCGATAAACCCTATAAGCATGGCGCCGACATTGACGGCTAATTTCAATCCATCCGAAATGCCATTTGAAGCCGCTTCGATGACATTCCCACCTACGTTGATATCCGGCATTTGTGTGTCTCCGGATGTTTCGGAATGTTCCAGCTCAGGATAAATTATTTTACCAATGACCAATGCAGCGGGAGCAGACATAACGCTTGCTGCAATAAGATGGCCAGCGGGGATCCCCATTGCGATATATCCGGCCAATACACCGCCGGCTATGGTGGCAAATCCACCCACCATAATGGTTAGGAGTTCTGATTTTGTCATGGTGTTTAAGAAGGGCTTTATCAGCAATGGTGCTTCTGTTTGTCCGACAAAAATATTAGCGCTGCAGGATAAGGTTTCAGCGCCGCTGGTTCCAATTGTCCAGCGCATGAACCGGCTCATAGCTATAATCACTTTCTGCATAATCCCAAGGTGGTACAAAACACTCATAAATCCACCAAAGAAAATAATGGTCGGTAAGACTTTGAAAGCAAACTGGAAACCAAAACCGGGCCACGTTCCCGTATTTGGGAAATTATTAGACCAAGGGCCATAAAACGATTCATCTGCGAGGTGTGAAAAAAGGAATTTGGCTCCATAATCAGAAAGACTCAAAAATTGAGCGATTTTATCACTGAAGGATTGAAAAATGAGTTGTCCATAAATACCGTGTGAAACTAAATATGCAACCCCGGTTATCACAAAAAATGCGCTGACATATCGTTGTGCCGATTGGTGGAATTTTTTCCAAGAGTTTATTATCATAAATATCAAGGAAGCAAGAAGCAGCAATGAAATAACCCCTGGAACCATAGTTAACACCCATCCAAGCCCTAAACTAATTATACCAACAACGACGGAGGCTTTGATTCCACCGCCAAGTCTTTTATCCTCTTTCTGAAGGATGTACGTCACCAATAGTAAGCCCAAAATGGACATACCCATATAACTCCAATAGTCTAGTCGAAGGATAATGAGGGCAAAAAGAAACTGGAGGGAAAGACCCCAAAAAACAGGTTTTAGCCTGACTTGCTTATGGTGATAAGATAAAATCCAAGCAAGACCAAGCAGGGCCAGTAATCCAAATATACTAATAAAATTCATTTTCCAATCTCCTCTGGAGTTTTATAACAAATTCGACACCGGGCTTCATAAATATCGGTTTCGCCGATAATAACTTGAGCTGAATCCTGGATAAGCCTTTGGGTGTAAGATGCCGGATTACCGCACTTTACACAAATAGCACGCAACTTATCTAAATAATCTGCTTCACACATTATTTCAGGCATTGGACCAAACGGCTTGGCGAGGTAATCTTTGTCCAGTCCGGCAACCAGAACCCGTTTTTTATCGGAGGATAATTTCCGGCAAACCTCAACCAGATTACTTCCCATAAATTGTGCTTCATCAATTCCCACCACTTCAGCATCATTCGCCATCTGAAGAATTTCTTCTGCGTCGTCAATTAAGTAAGAGTCCATTTTCTTTTGGTTATGTGAAACAATATGTTCTTCGCTATAACGAGTATCTATTCTGGGTTTAAATATGGCTGTTTTCATATTGGCGATTTGAGCTCGTTTCATTCTACGGATCAATTCTTCTGTTTTGCCGCTGAACATAGAGCCGCAAATCACTTCAATCCATCCTGATTCTCTTGGTGATAATGTCATGTTTTGTTTCCGGGTTTTAATATTGATTTAATTTTTGTTCGGATAAGGTCGATCGCCACTGCGTTATGGCCGCCCTCAGGAATAATGATATCGGAATATTCCTTGGTGGGTTCGACGAATTGTTCATGCATGGGTCGAACGGTGTGTAAATACTGATCAATTACTGACTGAGTGGTTCGCTCTCTTTCATTTCGGTCTCTGGTTAATCGACGAATAAAACGAATATCGCTAGGTGTTTCCACGTACAATTTAATGCTCATTAAATCTCTCAGCTGTTTTTCCCATAAAGTTAGAATACCTTCGACAACGATAACATGATGGGGTTCAATGGTTTCTGCTTCATTCTTTCGGGTATGTGTTGCAAAATTATAATATGGAATATGGACTGTGCTCCATCTCAATAATTTTGATAAATGGTTGTGAAGCAAATCAAAATCCATTGCATCCGGATGATCGAAATTTTGTTTCTGTCGTTCTTCAAAATCAAGATGAGCCAAATTTTTATAATATGAGTCGAGCTGAATCACAACCACTTCACCCTTGGAAAATTCTCTTCTTATTTCACGGGCAATTGATGTTTTCCCGGAACCGGAACCACCTGCAATACCGATTAGGATAACGCTATGATTCATAATAGTTTGGATTGATCAAAGGAGTCCGGGAGTAGTTTAGCTGAAGTTGTTTTAGTGATTAAACCATTTTTATCTGCAATGAAAATAGGGATATCTCCGCATAAGTCCCAGACAACTTGCCGGCATGCACCGCATAATGAACCACCGTTTTCGGTGGCGACTGCAAGTCCTTTAAAAGATCGATGTCCTTCGGAAACTCCACGGTAAAGAGCCACGCGCTCCGCGCAGCATGTTAAGCTGTAACTGCTGGATTCCACATTGCAGCCGCCGATGATGCTTCCATCCTCTGCTAAAACCGCCGCTCCAACGGTATAGGACGAATAAGGCGCGAATGAACG
This sequence comes from uncultured bacterium, assembly GCA_964491015.1. Lineage (GTDB taxonomy): Bacteria > Fidelibacterota > Marinisomatia > Marinisomatales > TCS55 > JADFRD01. The sequence continues at coordinate 50,365 of CAZBEY010000002.1, forward strand.
AGTTCGCATTCTCTGCGCATGCTTTATCAATTTTTCCATATCAATACTCTCTTATTTTTATCTGTTGAAATAAATAAATCAATACAATACCGGCAATAAATCCGCCCACATGGGCAAACCAGGCTACGCCACCTGTAGTGTCAATTCCCAATGTCCCCAAACCATTTGTCAATTGGGTCAAGAACCAGATACTCAGAACGATAATTGCCGGGACTCTGATGGTTGTAAAGAAAATGAAAATAAATACAAATACATGAACTTGGGCATGGGGATAACGAATTAAATATGCTCCTAAAACACCAGCAATGGCACCGCTGGCTCCAACCATGGGAATGAGCGAATCAACATTAAATATCACTTGCGCCAGTCCGGCTGCCGATCCACATAAAATATAAAACAGAGCATATCGGACATGTCCCAAAGAACTTTCGACATTATCCCCGAAAATCCACAAGAACCACATATTACCCAGAATGTGGGCGATGCCGCCGTGAAGGAACATGGACGTAAATAAATTCAAAATATGAAATTGTGCAGGTATAAGACCAAAAGCGTAAATAAACGAGCCATCAGCTTCACCACCACTCATGGCTAGATTCATTTGGTATAAAAATGCGAGAACATTCACGGCGATAATGCTGTAGGTCACAATCGGGACCAGAATACGTGGGTTATCATCTTTGTAAGGAAAAAACACTATTTTATCTTAAAATTTATATGCTTTTCAGCTTTATTCCCTGAACGGTCTTTTACAAAAACAATGAATGAATGACCGCCAACATTGAGAGGGGCACTCAATTCATAGGATATTTTTTGTTTAACCGGTTGATACGCAGATATCAATTGTTTCCCGTCCAAAATCATCGACATTTCTGATTCCGCCGGCTCTATCCCTGATAAAATGTCATCGACATTGGCTTCAATGATTGATACATCTTCAACATCGTATAGTCCGCCATTGCCAGGAAACGTAGATAAAATCCGTGGAGGTACATTATCCTGAAGAATACACACTGCCTCTAAACTTCGTAAACCACCCGTTAAAACGCGACGTTTGGTGGAATTTTTTGAGTGTATGTAAGTCCAGCCGTTATCCTTGTTATAATAGTAAAGACTGATCTTGTCCATTTCTGCAACTTTATCATTATATCGAATACCAAATTTTACCGTATCTTGTAGCGGAATATTGAATGGTTGAAGTTGGTAAACGCCGGATAAGAAAGTTCCATGGGGAGGTGGAGTTGAATTTTCTACCGCTTCAATCCAGAGTAGTGTCTGTGAATAAAGCGTTGTTTTCAATATCTGAAGCGAGCACATCTTATCTTCCGATAAAACAGTAGACGTTTTTCCGGGCCCCGCCACTGATGGTGAAAAATCGTATTTATAGATGTATTCTGTTCCAAGTTTTATTGTTGTGTTGATACTGATAATATCAGCAAAGGAATCAATTTCCAAAGGAGAAGATAAGAATACAAAAGGCTGAATTTGAAATAAAGGAACATTTCTTAATTCATTATCAAATTGGAGATGAATCTTTGGTTTTTCTGTCCCAAGGTTGCCTGTTTCCACCTGAATCATCATTCCTGAAGCTGCCTGGTTAATATCTATTTCCGGGCGGGTATTATAATCAGTAGCTACATTTTTCGGATGCCAATTCAAAGGTGAAGCATAGGCCCCCATTTTATTTTTAGCAATGAATTGTAATGAACGGTCTTGAATCATTCTTCTATCAACAGTCACTACCATACCGCCATCCTTTCTTCCAGACAATTTTGGCTTGATTTGTTTATCTGCTAAACCAGATGATGAAAAAGAATAACATGTAATACTTTCTATCGGAATATTAATTGATTTTGGCAAAATAGTAAATGAGAGATCATCTCCCTGGCGGGTTACTTTTTGTAAAATGAGTTCAATGGGCGGTTGAATAAAAATCATTCCTGTCCCCTTTGTTGAATTTCCATTGGCGTCAGTTGCTTTGACCCAAAACGGATGATACCCCGGAGACAATTTGAGGTGTCCATCAGATGGATTTTGCTGCACATCTGCTCTGATATCATTATCCATGTGATACAAATTATGAAATGAACCCAAGTTTAAACGGTACAAGTTATAATTCCGAACCAGCTGCACTCTGTCCGATGTACTATAATCCAGATAATCATAATTCAATGAATATTCCTGAATTCCATCAATGATTAAATCAATAGATTTGATTTGATATTCTCCAGAAAACCCCTGCCTTTTATCAACAGTACTCAGAGCGAATCCCACAGTGCCGTACATATTTAAGGTATCGGCTAATTCGAATATTCCATTGCGATTTCGATAAAAAGGAATACGAACAGGCAGCATGCTTCCGTTGACTCGAGATTCTATACCCAGCGGAATTACGGCTAATTCGTCCATCACCGGAGATGACCTGTCGTCAATAGCAAATCCGTTTGTTTGAGGATTTAATGGCTGTTCATTGCTATTTCGAATTTCAAAATGTAAATGTGGTCCAAAGGAATGGCCGGTATCTCCTGAATAACCAACTAATTCCCCTTTGGTTACCCTGATTTCATTTGGTCGAAAATAATGGTTTAATATGTAAGATTCATTTTTATTTTGGTAGTATTTCAACAAACCTTCCAATTCTGGATTAAAATGAGATAAATGAGCATAAACACTTGTTTTACCATTCGGATGGATTACATATAAAGCCTTTCCATATCCCTTATAATTAGAAACCATTCTGGAAATGTAGCCTTCCTCAACAGCGTAAACGGATACTCCGGTTTTCCCCTGTGTTTTTATATCGAGTCCCATGTGAAAATGGCGATCTCTGAATTCACCAAAATTGGACGTTAATGATTTCCCGGCATCCGTAGGCCAAAGATAATCCTGGGCCGTGATGACAGCGAAAAAAATGGTTATGCAGATTATTATACGATTCATAAATAATGAAGAAGCAGGGTCAATTTATGGATATTGATTGTTGTATAGAAAAGAAAAAGGCTTCTTTCGAAGCCTTTTTAAATATAAAATATTTCGACAGTCAGATATGATTGTTGTACACGTAAATTTTCAAATTTATCCTATTCTTTTAGTTTTTGAATTTCCTCACGGAGTTCTTGAATTTCTTTTTTCAAACTTTCAAATTCATCACCCTGAAGACCTTTGTGCATAAACACCTTATGTTTCTTTACATCAGGGAGATCTCCCGGTATTACACCTTCAAAATTGAAATGATAACCATCTTTCAAACGGCAGCCGGGTGAACTATCATCACATTTATGCTTAAATTTTTTCATCTTACTCATATTATGACGATCTCCCATATTACCAAACCAAAAACCAGCGTCATCATTTGAACCCAATGTAACTTTGATCAATTTTTCTCTTCCATCTCTGACAACCACAATACTTACTTCAGCTTCAGGTTCTTCATTGCGGATGGTACCGGATAACTCTTTTGAATCACCGATGCGGACATCGTTTACATTTGTAATAATATCCCCTGCGACGATTCCCGCTTTTTTTGCCGGGCTGTCTTTAACGACTTCGGTCACCAGTACTCCGCCGTCACCCTTAATTTTAAAATAATCTCGGAGTTGATCGGTAAGGTCCTGAATTTTAACACCCAGGTAGCCGCCATCGTAATGATTAAAATCGGTATCTAAATCATCGTTGGAATAAACCATTATTTGATGGTTATCGTCATCGCCCCTAAAATCTAAAATATTGACATCAACATCCAAATTTTCAAGTTCCTCCTCCAGCGCTTTAAATGCTCCTTCATCTTTCAAGTTAATTTCATATACTTTTTCATTATCATCCTTGTTGATGATCAGTTTCATTATATCGTCATCCACATTCACCTTTACATCTACATTTTTTTCACCTTGATCAGAACTGATAATTATTTTTTTTGAGATGATTTTCTTGTCATTCGCTTGGAGAAATCCGATAGAAAAAATTAGAAAAATTGATAATAACAGTTGCTTCATAATTAACCTCAAGTGTTTTGAACCTATCCATCGTTTACGTTTTTGAAATGAAAGAAGTTCCGTTTATTGTCTTTATTAATTACCCTAAGTAAAAGTAACTTTCCTGCAATTAAACGATAAGCACAGGGAGAAATCCATGAGAAATTTGAAAATATTGGTAGTAATCAGCCTTGTATCCGCATCCAGTCTTTTTGCCATTGGTGGACTTGGATTGCAGCTAGGCCAAAGTATGTTCAGTGTAGAAGAATCAAGCCCTGCTACAGGGTCTCCATACGTCACTTTAACAAACGGCAGCTTTGACGGCGCTTATGCGGTCGGAGGCTACCTTTATATCGATGCGATTCCGTTTATTGATCTTGATGTCGATTTTAATGTGAGAGGAAATACCTATAAAATTAATTTTGAGAATGATTTCGGGCCAATGGATCCAATTGATTTTGGCTGGGTAAGCACTGATGTGTACTTCACACTTCGTAAGAAAATCATTGGCCTTTCAATCCCGTTTCTTGCAGGCGCAAAACTTCATGCAGGTGGTGGATACAATACTCATTTGACTACACCAGTAGCGAATATTGATATGATTAAAGATTTATTAGGTGGTGATTTGGTGAATGGTAGTGTTAATAATTTGGATAAAAATCTAACAAAATTTCTTGAGAATAAAGATAATTATATAGATGCTTCAGGTTTTCACGTCCAAGCAGGACTTCAATTCAAATTGCTAATGCTGGATACCTTTTTAACCTATCGCTATACGATTGTTGATGATGTTATCCCGGATGCCAGCGGGTTTGGTTCCCTCGATTTGCGGATAGGATTTGGAATTTAATCCATTAAAAAAAAGTAAAAAGGGGCAAAAATTTGCCCCTTTTTTATTTCATTAAAATGAGTTTTTCAGTTTTAAGATATTGTCCGTTTCCTAATCTTACAATATAAATACCACTTGCAAATCCGGCAGCATTCCAAACAATTTCATGCTCGCCGGTCTTCATTTTTTCATTAATCAGTGTTTTCATCAAGCGGCCGGTAATATCGAATATTCTTAGAGACACTGTCTGCCATGCCTCAACCGAAAACCGAATGGTTGTAGTTGGGTTAAACGGATTGGGATATGGTGAGTATAATTTGAATTGATCTGGCAAATGCTCTTGCTCCGTTCCGGAAATCTCTTCTCCAAAAATCATGTCCTTAAATTCATAATTTTCATGGAGAGCCCACTGATCATTTTTGTGAATGCTGGGTGCGCCGTCCAGGCGGACCAAGTCGCTTTGCCCCGGGGGATTAATATTGTAGTCAATGATATCAGTCCCTGTGAATTCATAAGCACCCTGATAAGTCCCATGCGAATTAATATTTTTTGGTACCGCTTTAACTTCTTCTAATGTCATGGAGGAAAAAGACGAAACATAATCCGTTATATATTGTACACGCTCGCATGTGCTGGTACCGGCAATCCATGGACCCGAATCACCGTTGTTCCACCAAGGTGCGGGTTTATTATTCCAATTCGTGAAATATCCCCAATCAGGATTAATCATTTGCGGAAGATTTTCAAACGGTATAAAACCAGCCCATTCTTCTGATCCATCACCTTTATGAGGTAAATAGGGATGAACACCGTCTAATCTATCTTGGTAGCGCCCGGAATGCCAGAAACCAATGTTTTGATCCTGATCAACAACAAAACAATTAAAAGACATGGGTGCCTTTGATAAATGGGTCTCATAGTCATAAATATTGACGACTTTATTCACCTCATAAATATATTCTGCCATGGCTAGTTCTTGCATCCAGAATGTCATTTTATGGGAATAAACCTGCCGGGTTGGTAGATAAGCACCGATGACCGGACCGTGAATGGTTCGGTAATGGGTATATATTTCTTCTCCTCCTAATGTGTATATAGTATCTATAATCATTTCAAAATCAAGCCAGTCATTATTGTACCAGTAGCCATCACTGTAATTCATACTTTGTGCAGAATCAATATACGTATCCACGTTATCGCTGATACCGCTGGTCCATGTCCATCCGACATTTTCATTGTGCCCGAGAATAACAAAAGGAAGACCCGGAACCGACATGCCTCCTGCGTGAATCGTTGGACATTCCAATTCCACTTCCAAAGTGATTGTTGGTGAATCATATTCAGGAGCACCCATTTGTGGGCAGCCTAACAACATTGCATTACCGGATGAAGAAAAACCGGGAGTAGTCAGAGTAGCAAAACTTCCAAACTTGTAGATGAGTCCATTGTTTATTTTGAACTGTTCCATGAATGCTTGTGTTTTTTCGTATTCTAAAGCCACCCCTTTTGGAATAGTCAACCCTGAATAATGCCAGATTTGTGCCGCGACTTGACCTGAATCGGGGATGGTGGTAGGACAATCAGGGTCATTAATGGGTCTATTTTCATTAAACCAGTCCCAGCCGTTATTTTGTAATTCATTTAAACGTGATAATTCGTTTCCACCAAATTTGCCAAAATCCCAAAGCATGTATACCGTAAAGGCAGCGAGATCTTGAAGTGTATATGGATCAAATTCCATTTTGGCATATTGGGATGGTTTATAAAAATCCGGAGATTGATTCATCGTATCGACATAAGCATTTACACCATCCACATATCCTTGGACAGCCGTAAATGTTCCATTAGATAAATTTCCAATCATGGTGTTCAGTTCTGATTTTGTATAACCATTTTTGCGGATTTCTTTATCAAAATCCAACGCCATACTTCCAAACCATTCACTCAACCTGCCTGTACCTGCCCGACGGTTTAAATCAATTTGATAAAGACGATCATAAGCCTCTGCAAATCCCTGGCCAAAGAATAATGCCGATTCATTGTCAGCCTTAATATGGGGAACGCCATACTCGTCCCGATCGATCACTACAGTCGTTCCGTCCGGTGCGGTGAGATGTTTTGTTTCAGCAAAAATGAATGATAAGAAAATCAGAATGGTGATAAGGCTTCTCATGCTTCCCTCTTGATTAAAATGTTCAGGAAAATATACATCTTTTTCATTATTAGAAACATTTGCAAAGGTCTGACAGATATTGATGAGAATAATCCTGTTTTTTCATGAAATCCATACTGGAATAGATAACTTATCTATGAAATATCAAATGGTTAGAATGGTATTGCGTGGAACAAAATTAAATTGATTTCTGAAAATTTACAGCGCCATTAGTAGTTTCCCGTTGAATTCCCGGCAAAGGATAGGTAAAATGTGTATGTTGTGATTTAATTGAGTCTCCTGAAAAAATAACGATTCACAGCTTTTTAGCTAAAACGACCCGATGGACATTCTCCCACGTTTTATCACTGGCTTGATCAGCGGCTTTTAATTTAATAATATACATTCCAATTCGAGCCGGATTACCATTGACGTCTTTTCCATCCCAAGTTAATACATTCTCTTGCATTGTATATGTATTCCAGTAAAGTGTATTAATTGTTCGACCGATGACATCGAAAACCTGAATAGAGATTAACCCGTATTCAAAGGGAAGTTTATATTTTATATAGAGCAAGTCATCAAATCCATCCCCGTTGGGAGAAAATGGATTGGGTTCAAACAGCACGGATCCATTATCCGGTAATTCGTGATAGTAGACACTGTTGATTCCACCAGGCGTTTGTTTCAATTCACTTAGGGAAACAGCCCATCTGGAAGAGTCTGATGAGATAAATTCAGGGCGATATTTTTCCAGTGAACGAGATTCGACCATTCCCCACGATTTGGTATAAATAAGTGAATCGATGATCATTTCTGTCATGTCTAATAAATAAATACCGTCTCTGGAATTGTTCAATCCGGGGAGACCTCCTTTCGGTATTGTCCAATAGGATTGATCTGGTATGAATGATTCGATTAATGAATCTGCGGCAACCACCAGATAAGTCGACGGTTCTACATCTCCAAATGAAATTTCTTTTTTATCTAGGCTTTTATCACTGATCCACCAGCGATCCATGATGAGATTATCCATTGAAACCAACTCTACAAATTCTGTTTGAGTGGAATCCGTGATGGCGAGAAATTCATTTAACACAACATCACCAAATTCATAACTGACAAATATGCTGTCAGTCGCAATATCGTTTGTGGAATTTCCATCATTTTCTATGGATAATTGGAATTCAGCGTTGTGATAACCGGAAATAAGGGGTCCAAATTCCAGGGCTTTCAGCAGCGTATCTCCCGGATCAATATTGGTGAAATTTGATGATCCATATTTGTCACCGTCTATGGTTAAAAAAATGGAACCGGAGAACGGAGTTACGCCAACATTAGCTATCATTACGGTTGATAGAATAGATTCATCCTTTTTTGGATAAAAAGGCTCATGCCAAATAGAATCAGAAACAAGTGCGCCATCCAAATCAAACAGAGTCACTGAGTTAGAAAATCCTGGTGTTGAACCGAGAATATCAATTGATAATTTCCAATTTGATTTAGTAGATGAGTCAAACTCAGGTCGGAGTTTTTCTGTAGATATTTCATCTGAAATAGGCCAATTACTTGAATAATTCAAAGAATCAATAATACTTCCGGTCATATCATAGACGTAAATAGCATCGCCGGAATTGTTCAATGATGGCCAGCCGTTATTAGGGATAATAAAATGCGCTTGCTCATTTTGTAAGGGATATAAATTTGAATCAGCGGAGAAAATTATATAATCCCCATTATCAATTGTGAGGTTATGGAAATATTTATTTTGTTTGCTGTTATCACTGATGGACCAAGAAGATAACGTCAAGTTATCAAAACTAACGATTTCAATGAACTCTGTTTGGTCATTATTGGGTCTGGCCATGAATTCATTCAATTTTATTGTGCCAAAAGGGTAGCGAATTTTCAGTGTGATCGTATCGGAATTATTATGAATATTTCCATCATTTAACACATCAAGAGCAATGAACAATCCATGTTCACCTGATACCAGAGGTGGTATTGATAATATTGAGAAAATTGTATCTCCGGAAGTCAATATGGTAATAGGCCGGCTCGCCAATTCCTCTTCTTCATATTCCACATAAATGTACCCGCTCAACGAATTTTGACCCAAATTTATAACCGGAATTTGAATATGAATGGAATCGGTTTTTGATGGCGTGTGAGGCGTACTGGTAATTCCAGAAAAATAAATTGCACCATCTATTGACCAGGGCATGACGGAATTTCGTCTGCCGGGTGTCGTCCCGGAAGTGTCGATTGAAGGAAGCCAACTTGAGGAGTCGGAAGATACTAAATTCGGAAATATCTTTTCCATGGATTGACCTCTGTTGTACCCCCAGCTGTCTGAATAAGTTAGCGAATCTATCAATGTATTATAAGGATCATAAATGCGGATCGCATCTCCGTTATTATTCAATGTCGGCATCCCGGTAAGAGGAGTCAGGAAAAGGCTGGAATCGGGGATTTCATTAACCATGGAAGAGTCGCTGGCGAGAACAATGTAGTTTTCCATGTTAATTGTAATATCCCGCAATAATGCGGGGGACCCTGTTAGATCGCCAATCCCCCAGTTGGATAATGAAAGCAGCTTACTGCCGTGATAAATCAATTCAACAAATTCAGGTTCACCACTATAAGGATAAGGTAGAAATTCATTAATGGTCAATAGTCTAACCGGATACCGTACGCCTAAAATAACAGAAGAACCATTATCGATTTCGTTTTCGTCACCGTCCACGATGAAGCGAACCAATAATTCATGATCCCCGGATAAAAAAGGTCCAACCGTTGTAGAAAAACCAGCTGTGTCCAGTTCAATCAAGCTGCCGATGTAAATGGATTCCAGCAAATTATTTCCTTCCAGGATTTCAATTTCTCCGGATATGGTTGATCGTCCGTTATTTGTTACAGTCCCAATAATAGAGGCCGTTCCCTCAATTTCAATAATGGATTGAACGATCCTTAGAGAATCTTTTATAAGTGAACCATCGACTGCGAATGGATCAACGCTATTAATCCTTCCGGGGGTTCCCAATGAATCAATGCTCGGCAGCCAATTATTGGAAGTGTTTGGAAATTCAATTCGAACTTTTTCCAGTGAAAAACCATCCGGTGAAATATCTGTCCAACCTAAAGAATCTTCAACGACACCAATTTCCGAAATAAGGTAAAGTGAATCACTGGTAGAAAGTCCATTGCCAATGCTGGAATCATCTACTTTAATCAACACAACTCCATCTGGAATGGAATCAACATATATTCCTGAATTGAAATGATAATCACCCTCAAAGATGATTCCGTAGGATTGGGGTGGAATGAGTAATCCAAAACCAGAATCTAACAGAGCATCTGTCGTATAGCGGTCTCTTATTTGCCAGCCGGTCAAATCAACCGAGTCTGTTTCCGATAAGTTGAATATTTCTACAAATTCATTAGGGGAATCGGATCCGTCAAGATCGTACATAATTTCTGTTATACGTATTTGACCAAAAACAAAAGATATAATAAAAAGTAAAAGACCCCCCTTTTTCATAAATTTTTTTTACTATTCAGTAGTATCATTAATTTACTCGCTTTGTAATAGTGTACGCTTTACATAAAAAGATTTTTTAGCATTATTTAATGTAAAACGTAAATATTTAAAACGTAAACTGTGATCCTTTACATAATTACGTTTTAAATAATTATTAATCACCGTATTGAACTTTATTTCCCTCTGAATCTGTTTTGATTAAAATGATATCTGATTCACCATTTTCAAACAAGACTCCAAATAAAAATAATATTAATGGTTTAAGAAAATAGTTATTCATACCAACCTCTCATATTTGAACAAATAACAAGGATCATTTTAATAGACAATCACGGAAAAATCAAATTTTATAATCTTTCGAAAATCTTCAATTTTGCAAAAGTTAAAAACTTCCGCAAAGTTAATTGGTTAAGCAGGCAAACAATAAACTATTATTCATTTTTCCTGCCAGCGCTGATATTCTTCAAACACTGTCTTCGGACAGGCACCAAAAGAGCCGTGGTTGAGAAAAGTAATTTCAAGATTTAAAAGATATAAATCTTTCATTTATGAATTCACTCTGAAAGATCAAATTACCAAGTCGTTCTTATGCAGGACGTGACGCCCTGCATAAGTAAAGCAGGAAGCCACTTTCGAAGGCCACACATTTTTTATTTCGCCAATGCTCCCATAGGATCCCACGGTGGTAGATGTACCGGATCTTTTTGGTAAACAGCTAATTCGTCTTTCGTGAGATAATCTTTATGAACCACTACCTCGTACGTATATTCATCAAACCAGGAATCAGTCATAATATCGAAACCTTCGTCCCCGCGCTTATCTCCCCAACTGTTTTCAACCCGCCATTTCCGAGGTAAGCCCTCGTTACCCAGATCGACACCTGTAAACAACATAGCATGTGTCATCTGGCTATCGCCGTATTCCAGACGATCTCCTTTCGTCATGGGAAATTTTGTGCTGTAAAACAATTCATAATCAAAAATGGCCATATCCATAACACCCAGATTTTTATGAAAATGTTTTCCCACATCGCATCCAAACCATACGGGATGATCTTCTTTGATGGATGAGGCAGCGGCTTCTTTCAGTCGCTTTGACGGAAGATTTAGATAACGAATGATTTCTCCCTCCACAACATTACCTAAATAATCCACTGTGTAAACTTCATTAAATATTTTATCTGACATGGGGCAGTGAATCATGCAAACATATTCATTGATGTTTAATCCCACATGATCTTTGAAAAAAGTATTCGGAGTCAAGTTCTCAAATCGGTAGAACTTTTTATCTTTATCACGTACCTGCCAGTCGAATGTTTCCGGGGGAGTTCCCAGACTGATGGTTAACATTTGATAGACGGTACCTAACATATCATCTTTCATGGTCATTAGTTCCTTAGTGTCAGCTCCATCCCCATGGGCCGACCTTAGATCCTTAGCAAATCCCCGGAGTTTGCGGGTGATCATTCGATTCATACGCATGGACTGACTGGACTGATAACTTTCCGGCATTTCCGATTGAGGAAGAACGCCGTATTTATTGATCAGATTGGTAAACATATGCCACTGACCTCCATCCTGTATTGGGTCTGTTAGCAAATGCATGACTAACCGACCATCCCGAGGTTCATCTGCAGTTTTAATAATATTTTCAAGGAAATAATTGGATTTCTCCAATTTATCACAAAACATAAAATAATTTTGGCTGAATTCAAATTTTTTCAGGTTGTATTTTCTCCCTAAATAAATTCGAAAAAAGTTCAATCCTGCAAACCCCCAACAACGACCGCTGGACTTCTGATTGGTAACCTTCATCTGACCTGAAACCATTTCAGAAAATGTATGATCGATTTTACGGAAGGCTTCCCAGTCCATTGCCAAGTCCATCACATCACCACGAACGGCGGCATTTCTTGCCAAGCGAACTTGAGGATTATTATTAGCCAATTCGCGGTAATTACTGATATGTTTCAATGATATTTTATTATTCACTTTTGTCTCCTGTCTTCTTTTCGATAAAAATGTATTTCTACTTTTTCCATAGTAGCCATCCCCTCTTTAATTACATGGTCAATTTGTTCCATAAATGATTCTATTTTTCCCCGCTCGTCAACGATTTCCACCACAACGGGTAAATCGTCGGACATTCGTAGTATTTTCGCTGTATGGATTTGATTGTGAGTCCCGTAACCCTCCATACCTCTTAGCGCTGTCGCACCAGCTAATCCGGCTTCTCGAGATTTCCTGATAATCCATTCATAAAGTGGAATACCTTCAATTTTATCAGATTCTCCAATATATATTCTTAATAAATGTCCTTTTTCCTTAAACATAATTATCCTCTATATGAGTTTGGTTGCATTCATACCCAACCAGACTGCGATTAATCCAAAACCAACATTCCCAAAAATATTACCCAGGGCAGGAATGAGTTGACCGTCCCGAATCATATAATATGTTTCCATACCAAAAGATGAAAATGTTGTAAATCCGCCCAGAAAACCTACCAGTAAAAATAATCGGACTTCCGGAGAAAATACATTACGCATTTCAACCAGTCCGCCTATAACTCCAATCAGGAAACATCCTAGAATATTTACAAACAGAGTACCATAGGGGAACATGGGATTATTTAACCAACGGTGGATGAATCCTCCGGCGCCATATCGCATGATTGACCCAAAAAATCCTCCGATTCCAATGATAATTAGTTTTAGCATCAGATATGAATTCCAATCACAATTTATTTTTCGATTACAGCTAATAAACTTTTATTTATTTCTAGAACTTTATCTGGGCCAAACAGCCTTTTTACTAAAGCGAACGCAAATGCCAAGGCCGATCCACAAGCCTGCCCGGTAATAATATTAGTATCTTCAATCACATTGATTCCCTGATAATCGCCGGATAATATTTCATGGGATGAATTCGGGTGGGCAGTTACTTTTTTCCCTGAGATGATTCCAGCCTTATCAAGCACAACCGGCGCTGCGCAGATTGCAGCAACAATTTTCCCCTTGTCAGCGGCATCTTGGATTAATGCCAAAACATTTTCATTTTCTGCCAGGTTGGTCGCACCGGGAAGACCGCCCGGAAGTACAATCATATCCCAATCTTTTGTTTTTTCTTCTTCGATGACACTATCTGCTATCATAGGGATTCCATGGGCACCCGTTACATTTCGCTTCCCCAGCCCGGCGGTGATAACAGTCCCACCTGCTCGTCTCAAAATATCAATGATAGTAACCGCTTCAATTTCTTCAAATCCCTCAGCCAAGGGAACTAATATACGCTTAAACATAATGCTTTTATCTTCGATTAATGTTGATTAATAAGTGTTTTTACTCGATTTCTGACCGTGTCTTTTAATAAATTTAAATCCATTCCACCATATTCTTCTCTGGTAATCGGATCGCCAAATTTTATGGTCAAAATACCCGGATTTAATCTCCAGTCCATTTTCTTTTTCGCATTATAGGCGCCAAATAAGGCTACCGGCACCAAAGTAACTCCCGTATTCAGGGCGACATGAAAGGGACCTTTTTTGAATTGACCCAGTTCCCCGGTGAGCGTTCTGGTGCCTTCGGGAGATATTAAAAATGAAATTCCCTTCTGGATGGCTTCTTCAGCGTAATCGAGGCTGTGAATTGCCTGGTCAATTTGTTTTCTTTTGATCGGAATAGCACCATGCCTCCGAACCAGCCAACCCCAGACGGGATATGAAAATTGAAAATGAGCGCCAACAGCTGTAAAATAATGATTGATTGCTCCCCCAAACATGAAAGGATCAATCATGGATTCATGATTAAATAAATATAAATAAGGCTGACCCCGTTTATCCGGCGGTGTTCCTTCCACTTTTAACCATTGTCCGATGCTCAATAACATTAGTCTGCAAGCAATTTTGACAACAGGGTACAACTTTGTTGGATGAATAAAATATGTAAGTAATATATAAAATACGGCGAATAGAAAAAATGTTGTCAATCCAATTGGCCATAAAATGATAGAAATAATTGTTTTAAACATTCTGGTTATTTTTTTTCATTAATGAAAATATCTTATGATTGGCTTTGGGAAAAGCATATTGTTTTATTTGCGACGGATTGATCCATTGATATTTCTGTTTCGAATTCACTCGTGTACCATTTTTAACGGAACAATGAAATGATGTCATTCGAATCGAAAAGTGAGTATAGACATGTTTAAAACTCCCAATAGTGGATTCAATCGTTACATTTAGCCCGCATTCGTCCATAATTTTTCTTGATAAAGCCTCAATTTGGTTTTCTCTTGTTTTTATTTTTCCCCCGGGGAATTCCCAAAGACCTCCCAAATGCTTTTTATTCTCCCTAAGCAGAATGAGAAATTTATCTTCCTTCCAGATGACTCCCGTGACGACATTGTATTGGGGCGATCTTTTTTTGATAGAGCGTTTCGGATAAGCTTCCGGAATACCTGTTAATATAGCACCGCAATAATCCGTGATGGGACATTCGTGGCAATGGGCTTGGTTGGACCGGCAAATAGAACTTCCTAAGTCCATAAGCGCTTCATTGATATCTCCGGGGTGGCGGTAGTTCATCCATTGCTCTAAATGATTCCGAATCATTTTTCTATTGTAAGGCGTATCCTGTTTTTTTCTCAAAACTCTTGATAGCACTCTAATAATATTTCCATCTAAAGCGGGAATCTTTTTTCCATAGCCAATAGATAGAACAGCAGCTGCAATATAATCACCCACACCCGGTAGTTTTTTAAATTCACTTAATTCACGAGGGATCTCTCCATCATATTCATTTGCTACGATTTTAACTGCTTTATGAAAATTTCTGCAACGATTGTAGTACCCCAAGCCCTCCCACATTTTTAATAATTCGCTAACACCTGCCTCTGCTGCGTCTATTAAGGATGGATAGTTTTGAAGCCATTTTTGATAATATGGTACCACTGTCTCTACCTGCGTTTGCTGCAACATCACTTCAGACAACCATATTTTATACGGGTCTTTTGTTCTGCGCCACGGTATATCTCGCTTATTTTCTCCATACCAATTCATCAGCATTTCAACAACAATACTTGTATTATACAATTTATTCACTTTTCAACAACATTTTGGATAGCGACCAATGGAAGGAAGAAAGAATTTCTTTGACCTCGTCTCTGTCGTCAATCGGTATAGCATTATATACTATTAGGCCTAAATCATCTATCTTTTCTTCTAACGCTGCTTGAATTTCTTCGCCTTTTGCCGTTAAAAATAGCAATGAAATACGCTTGTCATTTTCATGTTTCGTCTTATAGGCCCAACCTCTCTTAAGGAGGACATCAACTAATCTTGTTAGGGTACTATTATCAACACCAATATGCTGCGATAGAGATGTCATATCGATTCCATCGTCCGGAATACTGGAAACGAGTAATATTTGAGGAAGAGTAATCTCCCCACCCGCTAATCTGGATCTGAACAATCGTTGTAAATCGATGAGGAATTGTTTTAGTAAATCGCCAAAGTCCATGTTTGTATAATACAAATATTATACAATATAAAGCAATATTAGCTTATTTTTGCTCCATTTGGCATTGGTTTATCCAATTCCAGTAAAACAATGCCTCCACCTTTTCCATCAGCTCCCAGAACAAGAACCTCCGAAGTGAAAGAAGCAATTTTCATTGGCGCGAAATTCACGACAGCGATGACTTGTTTATTCATCAATTCTTCGATAGTATATTGGTTTGCGATTTGTGCGCTGGATTTGCGGAGGCCAAATCCACCAAAATCAATTTTTAGCTGATACGCCGGCCGTTCTGCCTCAGGGAACTCTCTGACCCCAATAATGGTGCCAACCCGGAATTCTACCTTTTTAAATTGGTCTATTGTAATCAATTTTCTATTTTATTACTTTATTTTGGTAAAGACCAGAGTAGGGCACAATGGTTGGATAATAATGTTAAAATTGTATTTAGGTCCCCTTCATTTAATCCATGGCCCATCAGTACTTTATGATCCATATACACTGTTTTTATATGATACCATTGTCCTGGGATCAACAGTTCTCCCGGACGATATTCTGCAATGGGATCGGGGCCGTTCTGTCCTGTTGTGGGCCCATATTGAGAAACCGTATTGACGATCCCATCATTTTCATACCAAGTGGAATCTGTTGAACTGCCATCTGACCAATAGGCTTTATTCCTACCCATTGCTCGGGCGTTTGCTCTGAGGATCATGCTCATGGATTCATTGGGGACATGATATCCACTGGCGCTATCCAATCGCGTGTTAGATGTTGAAAAAGAAAAATAATAAATATTTGAATTCGCAGGAGCTAATGTATTCAAAACCCGAGCTCCTTCTATACTCACATCCCATGAACAAATATTTTTAGTCCTCCAGGCAGGGTGTTCTCTCATGCGCCGGAAATAAGAAGACCAAGTTTCATTTTCTTCTTTTTCGAATCCCCATTGCTGTAGATCAAAATTGTAAAAATCATTACCGACAATTGCTGCCAAACCGATAAAATCTTGTAGAAACGGAATTGTCTTAGTAACAATATCTGACAAAGTCGAGCCATTATGGGGTGTTGAAATCGTTGTAATTGATTTTATCCAATTTTCATGGATGGTTCCCAATAGTAAACTCTCTTCAGGAATGGTACCGGCAGAATCACTATAAATAACATTTTCCAATAAATATTGCAGCATCCTGGCAGTTTGGCCGCCCATGCTGTGTCCTATAATGTGGACTGGATGGGATTCATCCCATTGAGGATACATACCGATATAGTTTTTCTCCGGTGGTTTTTGCTTTAGACCATAGGTTTCACAATGTCCGCTGCCATAATCAACTTGACCGCCTTTTATTTGATAAAAAAGCTCAACTGCCCGGTCCCAGTTTGAGGATACCGGCCCCACGGATGCGGTGTATACTTCATACCCCTGTTCCCGAAGATAGTCTTCATAATCATATTTACCTCCCCAGTATTTGTAACCTGTCATTTCATCCGTTCCCCAACCCATAAATCCGTGTACCAATATAATGGGATATCGGTTTTCAGCAAAAACTGTTGAAAATACTAATGTAACTATCCACAAGAGACGGCAGGATAATCTAATTAATTTCATTATGTTTTTTTAATAGGAAATATTTATGGTTATTAATTTAGTAGGAAATGAATTGAATAATTTTCCAGTCTGATTAAGAAGATAAGAATAAATATTTTGATTCATTATTCCAAGCGTAATGGTGGAAAACGCTCAAATATGTTGAGCGTCTTGATCTCTGCCCGTATCAAAAGAAAGGACTTAGCCGCAGCAGGTTTTAATTAATGCAGTGCAAACCTCATAGGGATCCATATTAGCAGCCGGACGGCGGTCCTCAAGATAACCGCGGCCATTGTTTGCTGTAGCCATAGGTATACGAATAGATGCACCCCGGTCGCTTACTCCATATCGGAATTCGTGGATTGAACAAGTTTCGTGAAGTCCGGTTAATCGTTCTTCGTTGTGGGCGCCATAAACAGCAATATGTTCTTCATGTTTTTTGCCCAAAGCTTCACACGCATCTATAATAACTTGCATTCCACCGTCCTCACGCATGGATTTTGTGCTGAAATTGGTATGAGCACCCGCACCATTCCAGTCTCCTGAAACCGGTTTGGGGTGAAGGGTTGCATTGACCCCATAATCTTCGGCAATACGATATAATATCCAGCGTGCTAACCACAGTTGGTCAGCGGCCTCAGGAGCCCCCATGGGTCCGATTTGAAATTCCCACTGCCCCGGCATCACTTCTGCATTTATTCCCGAAAGAGCAATTCCCGCATCCACACAAGCTTCCATATGTTCCTCCACGATATCTCTGCCGAATACTTCGTCTGCCCCGACTCCGCAATAAAAGGGACCTTGTGGAGCAGGGTATCCCCCCTCGGGCCAGCCTAAGGGCGAACGGCCTACAAAAAAAGTATACTCCTGTTCAATTCCAAACAAAGATTCATGATCTTTATAAACCTCTGCCGCTTGCACTAATTGAGCCCGGGTATTAGATTTATGTACTGATTCGTCAGGCAAACGAACTTCATTCAATATCAATACGTCATCTCCACCGCGAATGGGATCAGGCGTAATGTAAACAGGCTTCAGTAAACAATCGCTATTACTGCCTTCGGCCTGCATGGTGCTGGAACCATCGAAACCCCAAATAGGAATATTTTCCAATCCCTTGACAGGCCCATCAATTACTTTTGTTTTTGAACGAAGTTTAGCCGTTGGTGTATGACCATCTATCCATATATACTCAGCTTTTATTTTTGACATATTTTTTTCCTTGTTGGCTTTCTTTGGGGTGAGGGCTTATTGGGTAAGGTCTAATACATACCCCTCTTTATAAGTACTCATAATGACAGAGGTATGTGTTCTGATGACTCCCGGCCAAGATTGAATTTCTCTTAATAGTCTTTCCAGCACGGTTGAATTTTTAACTCTCACTTTTAACATATGGCTTCCATCTCCAGTCACAGAATGGCATTCCAATACTGCCGGATGGCTGGTGGCATTTTGAATAATATCTTCAAAGTGATCAGAAGACGCACTCACGACAGCAATAAATGCAGCTAAGTCAAAACCCAACTGTTTCGCATCTAATTTAGCAGTAAAAGATATTACCGCTCCGCTATCAGTCAGCTTTTTAATCCGTTCAGTCACTGCCGGAATAGACATGTGGATATTTTCTGCAATTTCACTGGCTGTAACACGAGAATTATTTTGCAAATCGGAAAGGATTTGATAATCTTTTTCATCAAACATATAATGAAAATTATAATGATAATCTTATGAATATCAATAAATATTTATTAGATATTTATACTTACTTAATTATATTAACTATTTAATGTCAATTATTAATATTATTAAAAATAGAATCCCCACTGCATTAGCACCCTCATGGCTAGATTGTTTTCTCTTGCCAACGGGTGGGATACCCAAAACGGAAAAAATAAACCGATTTCCATCATGGTCTGTGATTCAAAACCAACTCCGGCGGTTAAATAAATATCCTTACTTTTGCTTAATGTATCAACTCGGTCGGGAAAGGAGCCGGTTGTGCTATTTGTTACCGCTCCGTCCAAATATATCATGGGTCGGACTATTGTAGTTGTCTCGTACCCCAAGCTGAATCCTGTGCTGAAGATATTTTTATTCCAATTTTCTTCATCGACGGCAACCCCGCGGAATATGGGGATTTCCCCCTCACTTTTCTGCCAAACTTTCGGAACAAATAATAGTCTATATGCTAATTCGTTATTATCTCTGTCATCCCACACAAAACCCGCTTCGCCATGAATATGAAAAACAAAATTTGCCGGCAATCGTGTTTTAAAATCAGAAGAAAAACCAATATCGTAAAACTTATTTTTATCCTGAAACCCTCCAAGGGCATGAATTTCAATAATATATCTTTTAACCGGCGTATAGAAAAAGAGTGTCCAAATTTCTTTTAGGTTAAGGTTCTTTCCAATTGACCACCAATCCTCAGGATTGGCGGCAGTATATTCAGTTGAAGAGAGGGTCGTAGTTAGTCGAGAATAAGAAGATATTCCGTGCATAGCTAAATATGAAGTTTCTCCTAAATAATTCACCAATGAAATTTTGGACCATTTTTTCGGGTATTCTCGTCCAATCTGAAAAGACCAATATATGTTTTTTGTTGATTTCAGCGGTGTTCGATAATTTAGGCGACCACCCCAGTTATGATTTGGCGTGCCGGTAGAAAAGGTTATTTCAAGATCAAACAGGTTTTGATAAAACGCTGGCATAATCGGCATCAGGTTAATACCCAATCCGCCTGAAAAATATATCCCGGTTCGCCAGTTTCCTCGCCAATCTTTTTTAAGTTTTGGGCGATAGTACACTTCATAAGTTTCCCAGGAAGGCAAACCATAGTCCGGCCGTAACGTTATTTGCCTTGGCCAGTGATTGTTAAAACGGTTACTATCAAAAATATGCTTATTCGGATCTAAATCAACAATGGTGACAGGTGAGTTTGTAGTCAGTTCTACAACACTATTCTTCTCGATAATAATCTTTTCAAGTACGGTAGAGTCACCTTTCCCTGTGACTATTAAAACATCCGCTGGTAAAATCCATTCTCCTTGATATGTCATCTCGATCCGGTTCTGCCAGGTATGGTCGTTATTTAATGTATTCTTCACAGATTCAATCTTAAGATCGGGTCGGAGGTTTGTAGTAAGTGCCAATCGAAAATTATCCGCAATATGTCTGTCTGTATGCTTTTTGATTATCGTAATAAAACGTTCAGTATCTGAAACCTCTCCCCGAAACATTACAAAATAATCCCGCATAATGATTCTCATCAAAGAGTCGCTAATAGCAGCATGCAATGTTTGTAAGGCGTGGTTTCCAACAATGTATTTGTTGTAGATATTTGCTGCATCTTCCCAGCGAAGATGTTTCCCCGGCGCATAGATAGGCGGTAAAGAATTATCGCCCATTATATCCCGCAGTAAATTGGTCCATTCATCAATTGTCATGTTGTTTACTTCATGCCAAATATTAAGTTTAGGTATTGGTTCTGATAGTTTAAATGTTGTTTTTCCTCCAATTTTTTGAGATTCCTCAAACAACCAACTGGCAAATTCTGCAAAAGATTCATTCAACCATTTTTCTCTGTTCTCGTCTATTTGGATTGTATTTCCAAACCACTGGTGAGCCAGTTCATGATTCAATACACGACCCGGATCAATTTTATTCTGAAAAACTATATAATTATTGAAGGATGCAGCAGGAGCATTAAGAGAATATCCTGTTGTTATAATTAATCTGTCTCCCGTACGTCGACCAAAATATTTTTCGTAAAAAGGAATCAGTTTTTCCAATTGATCCTTAGTCTTCTTTACCAGTCTTTTTTGATTCTTCGGTGTTATGATTTCTACATCCGTCCCATACACATTAAAAGACGACTTGTTTAATTGATTAAAAATAACCATGCTTACATTCGGAACGTGTTTGTTTTCCATTGAATATTGAATATGCCCTGTTGAGAGTGTTCTTTGTTTCAAAATTCGGGCAGAGGATCCGATATCATATCCCTTTGGTACAGTAAGCAATATTTCATATGATGCAAAATTCGACAAGACATTTTGGTTCCTATTAACACCGTGTTTTACCCATCCGTGTGCACCATAATATCCTAAATCAGGATAAAAATGTACGGCATTATAAATGATTGTATCGTTTTGATCACCATAAGTCGGAAACGATGAATGTCGCCATGAGCTGAAATATGTTTTATAAGGGACATCAATCAGCATCGATTGCCCCGGCAGGACAGAAGGTGATAATTCAATAATAATAACACTGCTGTCCTGAGGTATTATCTTATCCAAATGCGAAGATCGAATTTTACCGATTTCCGTGCGAGGGGATTTTGGATCATTTTTTCGGGAGTAACTATTACTTGGAATATACAGCAGTAAATAATTGAGATTATATTTTGAGTTATTGGTGACTTTAATATGGTTCACACCTTCCAGAAAACCGCAGCCCTTGTCATTATTAGGCTGAAAATAAAGATCTAAATCATAAAAAATATCCAAACCATCAGCAGCCAGGCAAAACGATGAAAAAATGATTGCAAAGAAAACCGAATTTCGAATATGGCTAGCCACAATTCAAAACTGAATTCCAACTGCGAATCCTGTTATCCAACCGCCGGGACCATAAGAGTATACACTAGATTCAAAAGAATAGTTATTATACTTCCACACAAGCCCTATTCCCAAATCTGTCAACAGGTTCTTTGAAACATTTTTGAAAATTGCCTGGTCAATTCTGTTTGATGTTGTTCCAAGCTTTAATTGCAAATTATACGGTAATGTAAAAATTCCACCCAGACGTATACTTATAACTTCTAAATCAAATTCCTTTACCAGGTCAATTCCCAATTCAAGGGGTAAATGTGCAAGTTGTTTTGAAAATGATGTTACAAAAGCAGCCGGTAATGATTCCTCTTCTCCGGTAAAGGTTTTAATCACCGAGCCCATGTTCAACAGGCTGAATCCAATTCTTGAATTCTGCTTGGAAATATCGAACAGAATACCGGTAGAAAACAGAATGACTACTGATTGCTTTTTTTCAATTGAGCTAAAAAACAGACCTGCGCTTACCCCCCAAGAGATGGGCCACTGACTTGAATGCCCCGATGCGGAATAATCAAACCATGTATCGGAAGCGCTGTATAGATCCGTTACAAGATTATATTGATCTCGACCTTCGAATAACCCATAATTCATATGGCGCAATCCGTAAGCAGTCACTGATGCTTTTCCGGGCAATACTAAATGAAATGATTGAGCGCTAATATTTGCAGGATAGGATATAAAACTCACATCAAATTGTTTCTTTAAAGTCAAAAGAGAAGCAGGATTAATCACATCCGATGTTACGCTTGAAAATGCGCCGCCTGACCCGGCTAATGCCATACGGTGCGGGTGATACCAATTTTGCATTCCGGGGTAGGCAGTTCCTCCACACAAGAAACCGGTGGCTAAAATAATAATTAAACTTCTCACAAGACGGATACAGGGTTTACATCAATGTTCACACTCACGCCTGATGGTGTTTTATCCCAATGTCCGGATTGAATGATATGATTAAGATAATTATGCAATTTCATTCCGTTCACATCATGTTTTTTATCTGATTTCATAATAATATGCATACGATATTTGCGCCGCAACCGTTCCCGATAACAATTTGCGGGACCTAATATATCCAATCCTCTGATGGGTCTGGACAATGATTGTTTGAGTTTGGTTGCAGTTGATGTAGTTAATTCTCTGTTTTTTCCTTCAATTCCAATACGAATCATCCAGGAAAATGGCGGGTAATTTAATTCTTGCCGCTCACTTAAAGCGATATTGTAATAGGTTTTTTGATCAAGCCTTGATGCAAACTTTATAACCGGATTTTCCGGATTATAGGTTTGAATGACAACTTCGCCCGCCTTGCGTCGTCCGGATCTTCCTGCCGCTTGGTATATTAACTGGAAGGTTCTTTCACCCGATCTGAAATCCGGTAAAAATAAACCGGTATCGCCATTGATAATCCCTACGAGAGTCGCTTTATCAAAATCCAACCCTTTTGCAATCATTTGGGTTCCGATAAGTACTTGAATTTCACCCGTAGAAAATTTTTTCAGAGTCTGTGTTAGCACCCTTCCGCTTTTTGTTGTATCAACATCGAGCCTGGCAATGGATATATTCGGAAATGTTTTTTGAATGATTTCCTCTACCTTTTGTGTTCCAATTCCCATTAGTTTTAAATTAATACTTTTGCACGTTTTACATGTTGTCGTTATATGGTGTGACTCATAACCGCAGAAATGGCATTTCAGACAACTATCGTGGCTATGATAGGTCATTGCCACTTCACACTGGTTACACGTTTCAATATAACCGCAATCTCCACAACGTAGTATCGGGGCAAATCCGCGTCTGTTTTGAAGCAGGATAACTTGTTCGTCATTTGCCAAACGTTCTTCCATTTTACGTTGTAATGTACCTGATATTACATCTTGGTATTTCCCTGTTTCTTCCACCTCTTGCATCATATCAACAATATGAACACGCGGGTAGGGGGCTCCACCAAATCGTTTATTCAACCGTAAGTAGCCGTGTTTACCCTGTAAATGATTATAATAAGTTTCTAGACTTGGCGTTGCACTGGATAATATAACAACTGCTTTATGGAGCTTTCCGCGCATTAAAGCAATATCTCGCGTATGATATCGGGGGGCGGGGGATTCTTGTTTATAGGAATGCTCCTGCTCTTCATCGATAATGATTGTACCCAAATTTTTTAATGGAGCGAAAACAGCGCTTCGAGCGCCAATGACTACTTTGAATTCTCCGGTGCATATTTGTTTCCAAGTCCAAGCCCGCGCTGATGCAGATAATTTTGAATGCCACAAAGCAACATTATCTTCAAACACAGCTCTGAATCGACCAGCGATTTGTGGTGTCAGAGCAATTTCAGGAAGAAGTAGGATTGCTGATTTATTCATTGCTAACGTTTTTTTTACCAGCTCAATATATATTTCTGTTTTTCCGCTTCCCGTAACTCCATGCAGCAAGGTGGAACTGAATTCATTAGCGGTCAATTTTTTATATAAGGCACTGTTTATTCTTTTTTGATCTTCCGTAAAATTGATTTCCTTATGAATAGGAGAAAACGTAAAACCTGTCACATCAGGAAGGTTTGAAATTGTTTCTAGATGGACTAATTTTTTTTCAAACAAAGCATTGCAAATTGCATTCGGATTACTAACAAAGCCCTTTAAGTTTGCTACGGGAACGGTTTCCCGACTTTTTGAAAGAAATTCAAGTACTTTTCCCTGAGCGGGAGCTCGTTTTTTTATCCCGGAGAAATTTTTTCCGAACGATAAAAATGATACCAGGGTCGATGTTGGAGGAGTATATTTCGTTGAAAGGTTTTTTGGTAGAATTGCTTTTGCGACTTGTCCCACTGGGGAAAAATAATATTTACTCATCCATTGGGCTAAAGCCCACAAGTGTGTGTCCATTATGGGAATATCTTCGACCAGGTCTTTTAAATATTTTATTTTACCTGAATACTCAGATTTATTATTCATAGAAACAACGATTCCAATGATTGTTCTTTTTCCAAACGGTACTTTTACGCGAATGCCTATTTGGATTTTGCTCTTTAAGTCATTCGGAACCTGATAAGTAAACTGCTTGTAACTTGATATGGGAAAAGCGACTTCAACAAACATGATCGATGAAAATAGATGCAGTATTCTTTTGAATCAAGAATTCTTTATAAAAAAAATAGCCCAGGATTTATTCAATCGAGGGCTATGAATTGATACACTATTATACCGCAATTATGATTTTATTACGTAAACCTTTAGCTCTGGCTTAAGATTGACTGAAACATTCACCGGCACGTGATAAATGCCCAAGGCTTTAATAGAATCTGTAAGTTCGATTTGATGACGGTTAATATTGATATTTTTTACCGCCAGCTGTTTGTGAATATCGTTTGTCGTTATGGCCCCAAACATTTTTTCTTCTTCACCCACTTGAACTTCAAAGGTGATTTCCAAATCGCTTAATTTATTCGCAAGTTCTTGATTAATTTTTTCATCGTGGTCTCTTCGCTTTGTGGCATTTTGTTTCTTTTCTTCAGCGATGGCTAAATTCCTCTTAGAGGCTCTTAATGCCAAGCGCCGGGGGAAAAGAAAATTTCTTGCATAACCAGGTTTAACCGCAATGATATCACCAGCAGTTCCTAATGATTCCACATCGTCTAGTAAAATTACATCCATAATATGATTCCTTTAAAAGTTTACAAAATTAATTTTCACCTAAATTTGTGTAGGGCATCAATGCAATATTTCGTGCTCGCTTGATTGCTTTTATCAGCTTCCGATGCATTTTTGCACTGCTTCCTGTAACACGACGCGGCATAATTTTCCCTTGTTCGGTCACAAAGCGGCGTAAAAGCTTCACATCTTTATAATCAATTTCCGTAATTCCATTTTCTTTGAAATAACAATATTTATTTCGACTTACAAATGCCATAATTTCCTCGTTTTTTAATAATTATGAGTTTTCTTCGACAACTGGTTCTTCTTCGGTTGTTTCAGTTGAATCATCGTTTTCAGTTTCTTTCTCCGCTGATGGCTCTTCATTAGACGGTTCGTCCTGGGTTGTAGGTACTTCCTCATCTACTGTTTTTTCAACTTCCGACGTTTCTATTACATCAACGTCAGTATTATCAGCAGTTTCTTCAATAAACTCGTCGGGTTTTTCGTTCAATCTCACTGTTTGAAATCGAAGAACGGATTTATTCAATTTCATAAAATTCTCGAAATCTTCTAATTTTTTCAACGCGTCTGTTTCGAATTGAAGCAGCATGTATGTACCATATTTATGCTGCATAATTGGATAAGCCAGTCGTTTTTTACCCCAAAAGCGATGGTTAATAACCTTACAGAATTTTTTTATTTTTTCCTCAACTTCTTTGGAAATCTCATCGTTTTTTTCTTGCTCAAAGTTGGGGTTCAAAATATACAATGTTTCATAGTAACGCATATAAACTCCTTAATTTTTATAGCTTTAGCAATGGAGCTATAACTAAAGACACCACTGACATTAATTTGATTAAAATATTTAACGATGGACCGGATGTATCTTTGAATGGATCGCCAACGGTATCGCCAACCACAGCGGCTTTATGAGAATCAGATCCCTTAATGAGTTTCTCTCCGTCAATTTCAATGCCCTTCTCAATCATTTTCTTTGCGTTGTCCCAAGCGCCTCCGGCATTTGATTGGAATATAGCCATCAATACACCGGAAACTGTCACACCCGCGAGCAAACCGCCTAATGTTTCTGGACCAAAAACGAAACCCACAAACACAGGAGAAATAACTGCAAGAAGTCCCGGCAGAATCATTTCCTTAATGGCGGATTGGGTTGATATTTCAACACATTGACCATACTCTACTTTTGAGAGTCCAGCTTCGTAAATCTTTTTATCTTCGTTTGACCAAGTTGATTCGTCTCCTTTTGTTAACACACTAAGAGCAGATTTTAATTCCGGAATCTCTCTAAATTGACGGCGGACTTCCTCGATCATTGACATGGCTGCTCTTCCAACAGCTCCCATTGCCAAGGAAGAAAATAAAAAGGGTAACATACCGCCCACCAATAAACCAGCCATAATAGTTGGATTTGAAATATCAATATTATCAATCCCGCTTTGAACCATAAATGCAGCAAACAATGCCAAGGCTGTCAATGCTGCCGAGCCAATGGCGAACCCTTTTCCAATAGCAGCTGTTGTGTTACCAACCGCATCCAACTTATCTGTCCGTTCCCGGACCTCTGCTGGTAATCCAGCCATTTCTGCTATGCCACCGGCATTGTCAGAAATCGGACCATACGCATCAACAGCCAATTGTATTCCTGTATTCGCCAGCATTCCCAAGGCTGCCATTGCAATTCCATATAGACCGGCAAAATGAAATGCCATAATAATTCCTGTGGATAAAATTACAATCGGTATTGCAGTCGATTGCATTCCAACGCCTAAACCTGCGATAATGTTTGTTGCGGCGCCTGTTTTTGATTGCTTCGCAATTAATAATACGGGAGATGTACCAGTTCCGGTATAATGTTCTGTGACCACTCCAATCCCCAGGCCTGCAACCAGCCCGATAACTGTTGCCCAAAACACTCCTAGGCTTGAATAGTTTTCGCCCCCCAGCACAAATTGATTTGGAAGAAAGTGCTGAATAAGGAAATAAATCACGACGACCATGACAGCGGAGCTTCCAAATTCACCGCGGTTTAATGCTTTTTGAGGATCTCCGCCTTCTCTAACAGAAATCATGAATGTTCCTAAAATTGAAACCAGGATTCCTGATCCTGCTATGTATAGCGGTAGTACAACAAAATTCAGATCAAAATTACCCAACACAAGAACACTTGCACCCAAGACCATGGAACCCACAATTGAGCCAATATAAGATTCAAAAAGATCGGCGCCCATCCCGGCTACATCGCCAACATTGTCACCAACATTATCTGCAATTGTTGCAGGGTTGAGTGGGTGGTCTTCCGGAATTCCTGCCTCAACTTTTCCAACCAAATCTGCCCCAACATCAGCGGCCTTCGTATAAATACCACCACCAACACGAGCAAATAATGCAATTGAAGATGCGCCTAAAGAAAATCCTGAAATAACATTTAAGACTGTTTTTATATTGACTGCATCAGTTCCGAATGTATTGGAATAGACTATGAATAAACCGCCTAATCCTAATACGCCTAGTCCAACGACACTTAGCCCCATGACGGAACCACCGGTAAAGGCTACTCCTAAAGCAGAAGATAGGCTCGTTCGTGCAGCGTGGGTCGTTCTGTTATTGGCTTTTGTGGCAACTTTCATTCCTAAAAATCCAGCAAGGCCGGAAGCCAAAGCGCCAACTAAAAACGAAACTGCAATGAGGGAACTCGAATCTTCCTGCCCAGCATTGGCGAATCCGAGTAGGGCTGCAACCGCAATGACAAATATAGATAAAACACGATATTCTGCTTTTAAAAAAGCCATAGCTCCAATAGCGATATTGGCGCCGATAGCTTTCATTTTATCCGTTCCTTCGTCCTGTCGGTTAATCCATTGTGTTTTCCAGAATGCATAGACCATTGCTAATAGTCCTGCGCCAATAATAAAAAATAAATTGTTATTCATTAATTTCCTTCCTCATGAGTTGAACCGATTCATGGTTCGGTCTATTCCATTTTTTAGTAAGTATTCCATTGCATCAGCTGCTGTTTGAGTCATTATATCTGCTTCAGGTCGATCATGTTTTTTAAATGGTTTTAATACATATACTTCTGCCGGTCTTTTATGATCGGCGGCCGCCACTCCAAAACGAAGCCTTGGAAAATGAGTGTTTCCCAAGTGATAAATAATTGATTCCATACCACGATGACAGCCATCACCGCCTTTGGGACGTAAACGAAGTGAACCAAGGGGTAAATCAACATCATCAATAATGATATGAAGGTCTGCCAAATCGATACCATACTGCTGGATAATTTCTTTGACAGCCACACCACTGTCATTCATTCCCGTAGTGGGTTTGGCTAATAGGGCGTCCTTCGAATTAGTGTACACAAAAGCACCTTTCCCGGGTTGAAACCGAAGGGACCATCGTCTGGCCAATTCGTCTACCACCCAAAACCCCGCATTGTGCTTTGTCTTGCAATATTCCGATCCGGGATTGCCTAATCCCACAAACATTTTCATCGTTATTCAGCGCTTTCTTCCGCCTCCGCATCGCCCTCGGCTTTTTCTTCTTCTGCGGCAGCTTCATCTCCTTTAATCTCTTCATCTTCGTCGATTTCGACTTCGACTTCGACTTCTTCTTTCGGAGGTTGACACGTTGCAATTACTTGGTCTTCCTCTGCTAAAAGAATCAATGTGCTGTCAATAACGACATCAGAGACCGATAAACTGCTGTTCACATCTAATTCGGATATATCCAGCGATATATATTCAGGAACATTTGTCGGTAAACATTCTATATCAATTGTGTTCAATATTTGCGACAAAACACCGCCCATTTTCACCCCTATGGCATCACCTTCCAAGTGAATCGGTACCGAAATCGTCATCTTCTGATCTCGACGCACACGCATCATATCCACATGAATTACAGCATCAGATACCGGGTGGTATTGAATGGCTTTGAGCATGACATATTGTGTCTCTCCAGCCAAATTAACTTCAAAAATTCTATGACCTGAGTGAAGGGCTTGGTTTAATTCTTTTCCATTGATGGACAAATTTCTGTTACCGGTCTCTTTATAATAATAGTTAACAGGAACTTTTCCTTTTTTTCGAAGAGACTTCGCTTCGCCGGATCCGATGGCCTCCCTATTTTCTATTGATATTTTATAATATTCTGCCATTATTTTCTCCCAATTAAAATTCGAATAGTGAACTGACAGATTCGCCTTCATGAATGCGATAAATAGCTTCTGCAAATATATCAGCTACAGTTACAATTTTCATATTTTTAAATTTTTTCTTCTGTGAAATAGCCACAGTATCTGTTACAATTAAATTACTTATCGGCGATTGCTCCAATCGTTTCACCGCCGAGCCCGATAATAACGCATGGGTCGCAACAGCCGTTACAGATTTAGCCCCATTTTTCATTGCCGCTGCCGCCGCATTAACAAGTGTCCCGGCAGTATCTATCATATCGTCAATAATAAGAACATCTTTGCCGTCCAGAGTCCCAATCAGGTGCATCACTTCTGCTCTATTTGGAGCATAGCGACGTTTATCAATTAGTGCAAAATGCATTCCCAGCCGTTTTGCATATGCTTGGCTCATACGAGCCGAGCCTACATCCGGGGCGAGAACAGCTGAATTATCAGGATCAAGCCCGACAGCTTTTATTTTACTCAATAAAATCATACGACTGTATAGATGATCAAAAGGAATTGTTGCAAAACCCTGAATCTGCGTTGAATGGAGGTCCATCGTCACGATGCGATTTGCTCCGGCAGCGGTAAACATATCAACCATCACCCTGGCAGAAATCGGAACGCGCGGTGTATCTTTTCGGTCCTGACGGGCATAACCAAAATATGGGATTACTGCTGTCACGCTTTTTGCAGATGCCCGAACGGCCGCATCAAGAATTAATACTAATTCCAGAATGTTCCGTGCCGGTCCATTGGTGGATTGGATTATAAAAACGTCTCGATTACGAATGTTGTCTTCAAACTTGATCCATATTTCTTCATCAGCAAAATTCTTTATTGCCAGACGCCCGAGAGGGATGTTTAGTTTTTCGGCAATTTTCATCCCGAGATCAGGATTGCTTCGGCCTGTAAATATTTTTAATGAATCTTTATTCATAATTACTGTGGTGCAGCCCGGTAGTAAAGTGCCAGAGGGCAAGCGGGGGACTCTATTTTTATCCTGTTTACTTTCCTTTTTTATTTTGCTGGGATGCCCGCCTACACTAACGCTCCGGCGGTCAGGCAGAAATTCTAATTTTGGCTTCTGCCAAACTCCCATTATTTATTCTGCTGGGGCGCAGGGATTCGAACCCCAACTGCCTGGACCAAAACCAGGTGTCCTACCCTTAGACGACGCCCCAAAGGGTTCTATTGGATGTAATAATCAGAGATGTTTCGGCAGGGTTAGGAAGGTTCGGGTGTTGGACGGTAAAACAGACTCAGCTGCATGTGCTGCAGTGTCCTCGTCAAACATTCCGAACACAGTCGAACCACTACCCGACAGACTGGCATATCGAGCTCCGTTTTCGATCAGAGCATCTTTGATTTCACCAATCTCTGGATGTGCTGGAATTACAATCCGTTCAAAATCATTCTTAAAAAGCTCAAAAGGGATTATATCCCTTCTGAAGAAGTCGGCAAAGTTAGCTTTTTTACCAACGGTGTCCAAATCCTTTTTCACCCTTTTATAAGCCCAGCTCGTGGAGATAGATATTGGCGGAATCACGAGTAATATTGTACTGTAAAGTTGAGATTCTATTGGTGTTAATTTTTCGCCAATGCCTTCTCCCAATTGGGTGCCGCCACAAATAAAAAAAGGCACATCTGCTCCAATCTCTAAAGCAACTTTTTCAAGTTCATTTTCCTTAATACTCAATTCATATAACAGATTCAAACCCTTTAATACTGCCGCACCATTCGATGAGCCGCCGCCGAGTCCGGCTCCTTGCGGTATACGTTTGTCCACGTGAATCTTAACTCCTCCAACGTCTGGAAATTCCTGTTTTAAGATAGTATATGCTTTATGGCAGGTATTGGATTTATCGAGTGGGAAATTTCTATTATTCGATTTCAACTCACAGCCGTTTTCTATCTTTGTTAACGTAATTGTATCATGGAATTCTAATTCCTGGAAAATGGTGTGGAGATTGTGATAACCGTCGGGTCGTTGATTTAATACCTGCAGACCAATATTGATCTTGGCGTAGGATTCCAATATTATTGTATTCAACTATATACCCCTCTTTACTTCTTGTCCCACCGACATTCCTTCGGTAAGGCAGGGAATCAAAATGTAAGCGGGGAAACACAAATGGGTTTTACAAAAAAATATCATCAATTCAACCATGCTATAAAACAGATTTGGGGTTTCATAAGACTTATTTAGAAATAGTTACCACAGCCACAGCTCCAATGCCCTCGCCTCGGCCGATAAAACCCATTTTATCCGTAGTAGTAGCTTTTACTGAAACTGACGATTCATCTATTTGGAGAGTTTGGGCAATTTTTTGACTCATACCTGGAATCATATCCGACAACTTCGGCTCTTCCAAAATTACTGTGCTGTCAATATGGTCGATTTCAAATCCCTTATCACGAACCAGATTAACAGCATGCTCCAGAAAATGAATGCTGGCCTTTCCTTTCCAACAGTCATCATAACTGGGGAAATGTTGACCAATATCGCCAAGGTTCGCGGCTCCCAGCACAGCATCAACAATAGCGTGGAGAAGCACATCACCGTCTGAATGCCCCACCGAGCCCAGAGGACTATCCATTTTAATACCGCCAATCATCAGCTTCTCTCCTTCTGCCAGGGGATGCACATCGTAGCCAATTCCTGTCTTAACCATGGGGAGAAATTAAACCATAAAAATTTTATATATTATACATACAAATTTTAGACAGTTTAACGAGTCCATCGAAGGAACGCAGGCGGGTCGCTGCAATAGGTATTGAAAAGTCTTCTAACAGGTAGGCAGGATAATTCTTATAATCGAGATCCAAATCAAATTGAACATATTATTAATTACGCTTATCATATAAATCAAATATCGGTTTAGCTATAAAAACGTGCTAAAGAGTAATATTGGGCTTAATTGATCAATTAAATTCGCTATTCTCAGGAAGGTCTCTTTTTGAATACTTCATCGTGCGGCTTTGGCCGTCTACACTGTCACGATAAAGCAGCACATTACCGTTAAAATCCTCGGCAATGATCCATTCCTGTTGATCAATCAAAACCGGGTCACCTATTTGGTATTGATTAATCGTTTCTTTTTTAGTTTCAATCATGCAACATCCGTTCACTGAATATTTTGATGAGATCCACAACTCTGTTAGAGTAACCCCATTCATTATCGTACCAATTGAGTGTTTTTACAAACCGTTTATCGATTACCGTTGTAAACGGAGCGTCAAAAATGGATGAATGAGGATTGCCAATAATGTCAGTAGATACAATCGGCGAATTTTCATACTCCAAAATCGGAGCTAGTCTGGCAGTAGCAGCGGCATCTTGCACTGCCTGGCGTATATCGTCAGCGGTCACATTAGTTTTTAGCTCTGTATTCAGATCCACAATGGATCCGTCAGGGACAGGAACCCGCATAGCAATCCCGTCCAATTTACCATCGAGTTCCGGAAGCACCTTTCCCACTGCCCTTGCAGCTCCGGTGGTTGTTGGAATAATATTTTCGGCAGCCGCCCGGCTTCGCCTCCAGTCGGAATGAGGGACATCTGCTAACCGTTGATCGTTGGTATAGGCATGAATAGTGTTGATTACACCGTATTCAATCCCAAAAGCATCATTCAAAATTTTTACCATTGGCGCTAGGCAATTGGTTGTACAAGATGCATTTGATACAATTTTATGTTCAGAAGTTAAACGATCTTCATTGACACCAATCACGACAGTGTAATCTATGTCATCTTTGGACGGCACGGTTAATATTACTCTGGATGCCCCTGCATCAATATGTGCTTGAAGTTGACTTTTTAGTCGAAAAATACCGGTTGCTTCAACGACAACGTCAACACCAATTTCTCCCCATGGTAACTTTCCGGGATTTGGTTCTGACAACATTTGGATTTCATGTTTTGATGTTTTTAATACATTGTCTTTTACAACCACAGTATCTTTTAAACGCCCCATGACTGTATCGTATTTTAATAAATAAGTCAGGGCATCATTATCCGCAAGGTCATTGATTGCAACAACCTTAATTTTGTTTTGCTTGTTTAATATCCGGAATACAGACCTTCCAATCCGACCAAATCCATTAATAGCTACTTTCATGAATTTGCCTCCAAGTTACCGTATGCTTTTACCAATTCCAAAATACGCTGGGAATATCCAAAACCGTCATCATACCAATTAATTGTTTTAATCAGTTTACCGGCTGCAATCATAGTTGCTCGGGCATCAAAAACCATGGAATGACTGTCACCCACGACATCGCTGGAGACAATTGGATCATCGGTAAAACCAATAATATTTTTCAGAGGACCTTCGGAAATTTCCTTCATTTTAGCATTTAGCTCATCCACGGTAGGGAGCCGTTTTAATTCAGTGGTAAGGTCTACACATGACCCGTCAGGGATAGGGACATTAAAAGCAATCCCTGAAATTTTCCCCTTCAAGTGAGGCAATACGGACTCTACTAATTTTGGGGAAGGTGTTTGATTGGGTATAATATTTTCTACTGCAGAACGACTCCGTCGCAAATCGGATCGAACGCTATCTGCTAAGGGCTGATCAGCCGTATAGGAATGAATTGTTGTCATCATTGCCTTCTCAAGTCCATATTCTTTATCTAAAATATCCAGCATAAGAGCCAAAACCTGAGTAGTAGATGAAGAGGGTGAAACAATTTTATCTTTTAGAGAAATTTCATTATCATTTAATCCCATTACCACAATTCTATCAACGGGGTCTTTCGGAGGGGTGGTCGCTATAATGCGGCGGGCTCCTGCCTTAAGATATTCCTCCAACTCTGTTCTTGGTAAAATACGGCCGGTACAATCAATAATAATATCTGCTCCAAGGGCATCCCACGGTAATTGACCTGAACCGGATAATACACGCACTGTTTGATTCCCAAAATGAATATAATGGTCTTCCAGATATGCCTCAGTATTCACAGGTCCATAAACTGAATCGTGGTGTAATAAATAAAAGAGCGCTTCCGGGTGAGCCAAATCACTAACGCCCACGAAATTAAGCTGGGGATCATCGTAACCAAGACGTAAAAGATTGCGTCCAATTCTCCCGAATCCAATAATACCGATATTGATTTTTTTATCCTTTTCCATCAGTTTAATTTATTTAGTAACTATAATATGAGTCACTAAATATTTGTTTGTTATTTCACTCTCATAATTGTTTAAATAGAACATATCTATCATAAGATTATTTTTTACAATTATTGTTTATAAATTACTGTATAGAATTTTAAAGAAAGGATAGAGAATGGCAATTAAACAATTTGACCCATCAAAAGATTTTGTAAAGAATGCATGGATTCAATCCCTGGATCAATACATGAAATTATATGATAAGTCTATGAAAAACCCTGACTCTTTTTGGAGTGAACAAGCCCAACGAATTACCTGGATGAAAAAATGGGATTCAGTGAGTGAAGTTGATTTTCGTACCGCAGGCATAAAATGGTTTTCCGGAGGGAAACTCAATGTAAGTTTCAATTGTTTAGATCGCCATGTTGAAGCTGGGCGCGGCGATAAAACTGCTCTTATTTGGGAAGGCAATAATCCGGAAGAGGATCAGCGCTATTCATATAGCGAGCTACTGGATGAAGTACAAAAATTTGCCAATGTGCTAAAAAACATGGGTGTAGAAAAAGGTGATAGGGTATGCATGTATATGCAAATGATTCCCCAGTTACCAATTGCCATGCTGGCCTGCGCAAGGATTGGGGCAGTTCATTCGATTGTTTTTGGAGCATTCAGTGCAGATTCTTTGAGGGATCGCATTAATGATTCAGAATGCAAGGTGCTCATTACTCAGGACACAGGCGTCCGGGGGACAAAACAGAATATCCCAATGAAATCCAATGCAGATAAAGCAGTTTCCCAGGCGCCATCCATTACAAATGTTGTTGTTGTACAAAGGACTGGAGAAGCTGTAAATATGACCGTGGGAATGGATAACTGGTGGCATGAAGAAATAGCAAAAGCAGATGCTGATTGTATACCGGAAGAAATGGACGCGGAAGATCCTTTGTTCATTTTATATACATCAGGGTCTACTGGGAAGCCAAAAGGAGTACTGCATACTACCGGTGGATATTTGGTTTACACGAGTTATTCTCATGAGCTCATCTTTGATTATCACAAGGATGATATTTTTTGGTGTACAGCAGATATCGGCTGGATTACTGGTCATTCATACATCGTTTATGGTCCATTAGCTAACGGCGCTACGTCAGTTATGTTTGAAGGTGTGCCCAACTACCCTGACTTTGGGCGTTTCTGGGATGTCGTTGATAAGCACAAAATAACCTTATTTTACACCGCCCCCACTGCATTACGTGCATTAATGAAAGAAGGCAATGGTCATGTAACCACCCGTGATTTGTCTTCTCTTCGTCTGCTGGGAACCGTTGGCGAACCCATCAAAGAGCAGGAATGGATGTGGTATAATAATATAGTAGGTAAAGGGAAATGTCCCATCGTTGATACATGGTGGCAGACTGAAACAGGCGGTATTCTGATTACTCCTCTTCCTGGCGCCACGCCCACGAAACCTGGATCAGCCACATTTCCATTTTTTGGAATTGAACCGGTGCTATTAACAGAGGACGGGGATGAAATTGAAGGAAATGATGTTTCAGGTCTGCTGGCGATAAAAACCTCTTGGCCAGGGCAGATGCGAACGCTCTATGGCGATCATAACCGCTTTTTTGACACCTATTTTTCCCAATTCCCCGGATATTATTTCACCGGAGATGGCGCTCGCAGGGATGAGGATGGATATTATTGGATCACCGGTCGGGTGGACGATGTATTGAATGTGTCTGGGCACCGAATTGGAACAGCTGAAGTAGAAGGAGCCATCGGGAAAGCAAACGGTGTGGCAGAAGCGGCAGTGGTGGGATTTCCCCATGAAATTAAAGGACAGGGCATTTACGCTTTTGTGACGCTTATGACCGGTATGGAAAGTTCAGCTGAAATTGAAAATGATATCCGGGCCTCGGTTACAACAAAGATCGGCCCGCACTCCAAGCCGGATAAGATTCAGTTTACTCCGGCATTGCCCAAAACACGTTCCGGAAAAATTATGCGCCGGATTTTAAGAAAAATTGCTGAAGGAGATACGGATAACATGGGTGATATTTCTACCTTGGCAGATCCGTCAGTGGTAGAGAACCTGGTCGCTGGATCGAAATAAATTAAGCATATACAGTCGTTCATTATTAACCCAGTTAATCGGGTTCCTGATGAATTAAATATTGTTGTATGTTTTTAATTAACCACTCTATTTTTTTGTTTTCCGCAGATAATTGATAATCTCCCCTATAATACTGACAGCAATTTCGGGAACTGTTTGAGCATGGATATCCAATCCTACCGGTGCTTGAACCCGATCCAAATTTTTTTGAGTAAACCCTTCTTCTTCGAGTCCTTGAGCTAAAATTTTCCATTTTCGCTGACTACTGATCAATCCAATCCAACCTGCATTTGATTGAAGGAGCCACCGGATTAAAGTTAAATCATAGTGATGTCCACGGGTGGCAACCAGAGCCAGGTCAGACGGTTGAAGATACATATTTTCTATGAGAGATTCGATGGGAGCAAAAGATCGCGTTTTTGCGTGAGGAAACCTGTCACCTGAAACAAATGTTTCTCTGTCATCATGAACCGTAATATTTAAATCAACAAAATGAGCGAGATCCCCAACTGCTTTTCCCACATGACCTCCCCCAAAAATATGAAGGACGGGGTTCGGTGAAACGTACCGAAACAGATGGATCCTATCTTCTGAAATGATTGTTTTATTTTTTTTGTCATCAATCAAATCGTCGACGGGGATATCAAAGATCGGTTTATTTGAATTTAAAACGTGGCGGGTGATTTCTTTTGTATTCAAATGATAAGTTGTGAGCCAGGCTTGATCCCTATTTATATTATTAAGCCCTGCCCAAAAGGATTGAAGGTCGAATGTGTAGGGTTCAATAGCTATTTTTACTGTACCACCGCAAAGACCACCATCTTTGGATAAATTATCATTGGTAAAATCGAAGGATTCAAGTAATGTTTTGTTATTTTTTAGTGATGCCAATGCAAGATCAATAACATTTTTTTCCATGGTACCGCCGCCAATTGTACCAATGATTTTTCCTGATTGGCACACCAGCATCATAGGATAATCTTTCCGGGGAACAGACCCTTTCCATTCCATTACTGTACAGAGAGCACAGGGTTCGCTGAAATCAAATTCAACGA
>CAZBEY010000003.1:0-70191 GCA_964491015.1 uncultured bacterium
TTGTATATTCAAGAAAACGTATTCAAACGGCAATACTTTTTGCTTCGGGAATTTTACTAATTACATTATTTTTAATTTACAGAAAAGGACGATGATATGAAAAATTTGATATTAGTTCTTTTACCTTTATTGTTGTTTGCCAAGCCGAAATTCAGCGACGAACAAATAAAAGCAATGACACCTCGCTATTTCCAACGAAATCATTCTGCGCCGAAGTTGATGGGTATATCAGTATATAAAACGCGGGAAGGCCGTGTCTATCAAGTGGATATTAAAGTAGACAGGAACCGGTCAAATGAAGATTTGGGATTTGCTTATTCTGCTTTAACGAGTATGGGGCAATTTGCAAAGAAACCGTTTAATCAATTTATCGTAGTGTTACATAGCGATAATCGAAACAATCCTCCCCAAATATGCGTCGGTAAAGCTAAATGCAGCCTTGATTGCTTTATACACAAAAAAGTCAGTTATGAAGAATGGTACAAGGAATGTATCTATTTTAAGGAATTGTGATAATGTTAGTTATACAAGCCATTTGTTCAAATCAGATAAAATCAAATTCAGTACCATCTAACCTCGCCTAGAAACACATCTAATTTATTAAGGGAACATTTGTAAAGGCCTAGGTCCCAGAACTACAGAAAACACCACATCTATCCAATAGTGAAAACAGAACGTCTCTCAACAGATACGGATGAATCCAAGAAGAATCTTTATAGATAAACAAAGCCTTTTCTAAATATTAAATTCAAATTTAATTTTCGAAAGTCAATAAACAGGTTTTCTGGTTATTTTTTGGGAAAAGACTGTGAACTTGAGAGTATAAATACAACCAAAAGGAGAAAATAATGGAAAACTACATAGATGCACCTGTTGCAGCGTCTGATAATTATCGATTTTTTCAGAAGAAAATAATATTCGTGTTATAGAAATGACCCTTAAGCCGGGTGAAAAGGATAATGAACATTCGCACCGTTCAGAGACGGTATATTTTATCGCTGGAAGTAAAGTAAAAATTTCTGTTGGTGATGATATAATGGAAGCAGATGTACCTGATGGTCATGTTATGCACCATAGCCCTTGGACACACCAAGTAGAAAATGTTGGTGATAAGGTTCTAAAAGCGATTATCTTCGAACAAATGTCAACTTAATCACGAATAGGTGACAATTGGAATGTTACTGAACTTTCTGTCTAAAAGGACTGATTCATAGAATAATCTATCAGCCCTTTTCGTTTTTTCAAACCCACACATAATCGAAATAATGAAAAGAGGGATAAAATCCTCAACAATGGTTCTGAATCATCTGCGACAAAGACGCCCGCTCTCCGGTATATGTTATTACATTGATTTCGTGTAATTTTAGCTCATGGAAAAAGTCAAAATTGTTGACAACCTGTTATCCAAAGTAGCTGCTGATTTCATCGGCTTGGATACTGTATATAAGACTACTGATGGTAAAAAAAGCCGCCGCATTTATTTGGATTCCACCGCTTCCACATTAATGATGCGCGCCGCACACGATGCTGTTGAGGCATTTTATGATCACTATGCCAACACCCATAGTATTTTACACTTTTCTGTTTCTGAATTCATCGATCAAGACATCAAGGTTAAACAGAGATTTTGAAATCATTACTGCTTCTTATTGTTTCAGGCTTGATTCAAGTAACTAACCCGGATTTACTACAAGAGGATCCATTCCCAATTATACCAAATGTTTTTCACTATCCAGATGAGATTGTTTTTAATACACGTCCTTATAATATTGATCTATTTGTTGATTTTGATGAAGGGGCGATTGAAACCGTTAGTTTGTTCCTAAAAACAGACGCAAATAGTAATTTTATTGAATTCCCATTAAAGTTAGTTCGGCAACGGTACCGTCATTTATTCAACCCGCTTATGACTCCGGCGAAAACCATTGAATATTTTTTTGTGGTTACGTTAAAGGACCAATCCATTTACGCGGCTCCCTTGGATGAAAATGGATATATTAGTACAGTGAAAAGAACCCTCGAAGATCCGGCGGAATATTTTAAACGAAAATTATCTGAGCACCGATGAATATTCAGGAAACGATTCTTGCATTGCGGAATCAATTAAACGATCATAATTATCGTTATTATGTACTGGACGACCCCACCGTTTCTGATGCAGAATACGATCGTTTACTTCGACAACTCCAGGAATTGGAAAAATCTCGCCCGGAATTTATCACTTCTGATTCACCTTCGCAGCGAGTTGGCGCCAAACCGATGGAAGCATTTGGTACCATAGAGCATCGGATACCCATGATGTCTTTGGCTAATGCCATGAATAATGATGAATTATTGGCTTTTCATGAACGTATCATTCGGAAGCTGGGGGAAAAAATAGATATTGATTATGTCGTAGAGCCAAAGCTGGATGGACTTGCTGTTGAGTTGGTCTATGAAAACGGTCTGTTTGTGCACGGTTCCACCCGGGGTGACGGGACCACGGGAGAAAACATCACCCAAAATTTAAAAACCATTCGAGGCATTCCTCTTTCTTTACGAACGGAGTTACAGCCATCCCCGAAACTTTTAGAGGTTCGCGGTGAAGTCTTTATTCGCAAAAACGATTTTGAAAAAATAAATAATCAGCGTGAAACAACTGGCGAACATGTCTTTGCCAACCCGCGCAATGCAGCCGCAGGGAGTTTAAGACAACTGGATTCATCTATTACTGCAACTCGTCCCCTGTCCATTTTTTGTTACCAAGCAGGTGGGATAGAAGGCATCCGTTTTACATCTCACATTGAGTTTCTGTCGGCGTTGAAAGACTGGGGCTTTCCTGTCAATTCGGAAATCAAAAAAGTAAATAGCATTGAAGAAGCGATCTCCACCCATAATGAATTGGAAGCCCGTCGCAATTCACTTCCTTATGAAATTGACGGTTCTGTTGTCAAAGTGAATGATTACACTCTGCGGGAAGAATTGGGTGTCCGCAGCCGATCTCCCCGTTGGGCTATTGCCGGAAAGTTCAAAGCACAACAAGAGACAACCATTATCGAAGATATTGAATTATCAGTGGGACGCACCGGCGCAGTAACGCCTGTTGCAAAACTCCGACCTGTTAATGTTGGTGGTGTCATTGTTTCTAATGCTACACTTCATAACCAAGATGAAATTGATCGAAAAGACATTCGCGTCGGGGATACGATTTTGATTCAGCGCGCGGGGGATGTGATTCCACAGGTTGTCAAAGTTATAAAGGAAAAACGCCCAAATGATTCCGTTCCGTTTTTTATGGTAAATAAATGTCCGGTCTGTAAACATGAAGTCTACCGCCCGGAAAGTGAAGTTGTTGCTCGCTGCCAAAACCTTTCCTGCCCGGCACAAGTCAAGCGCCGTATCGAACATTTTGTATCTAAAAATGCCATGGATATAGATGGTATCGGTGGAAAGTTAATCAATCAATTAGTTGAAAAAATGTTGGTGAATTCTTTCGACGATTTATATCGACTCAAGGCTGATCAATTGTCAGAATTAGATCGCATGGCTGAAAAATCAGCTATCAATGTAATCAACGCCATTGAAAAATCGAAAAAGACAACCTTTCATCGCTTCGTTCATGCCTTGGGGATTCGTAACATTGGAGAACATGGCGCCAAAGTACTGGAAAAAGCATTTAATAGTAATATGGCCGAATTCATGACAGCGGAAATTTCGGAATTGGAAGCCATTGATGAATTGGGCCCTATCGGGGCAGAAACCATTGTGAATTTCTGGTCTGATGAAAATAATATATCTATTGTAAAACACTGTTTTGAAATGGGCGTTACTATTGCCAAAACGGACACCAATCAAGAACAAATTTTCACCGGTAAAACATTTGTTTTTACCGGCTCACTGGAAACAATGACCCGAAAAGAAGCCAAAGACACCGTGGAATTTTTCGGTGGCCGGGCTGCCGGATCTGTCAGCGTTAAAACAACTTATGTGGTTGCGGGGCCCGGAGCCGGATCTAAATTGAATAAAGCAAAAAAATTGGGGATTACTATTCTTACTGAAGAAGAATTCCATGATCTTTTGAAATGAAGCGTTTGTTTATATTCTTTGTGTTGTGTGAATTTGTCCACCCTGAAAATTATCTTTACAAAACTGATCAATTATTGTCTGAAACTTTGGAAGGGAAAAATCACTCTGCATTCTTGGATTTGACCATGGAAACGCTCGCATTATCTACACCATTTATTGAATTCGGGTATGCCGGCGTTCTACAATTGGAATCGAAAAAAGCGCAGCTCCTTACTGTATCAACTCTCGGAGTTCAATTACCCATTGCTATCGGAAAATATATTTTCAAGAGAAATCGTCCGAACAGGCACTATACGCCCAGATTATGGAATTCCCGCTGGACTTCGTCTTTCCCTTCCGGTCACGGAGCCACTACTGCTGCTTGGGCAACCACTCTAATCCTTTCCTCTCCCAAAATGAAGCCCCTTTTAATTGGATATACACTGGTAAGCGGCTATAGCCAGGTTTATGTCGGGAATCATTATATTTCCGATATCATCGCCGGATGGATGCTGGGATGGGCTACAGCAAGAATCATTCAGCATTCTTTTGAACCCAGTCGAAACAAATCAGTGAGTAGTCCTTTGCTGCGTATTGCAGTTCCATTATAATAAACAATAAGGATTAGAAAATAAATAAAGGATTTTATCACAATAATGATCAAAGTCTCCTGACGTTGATAATCTTTTGATTAATTTCCCATATGATAATAAGAACCATTTTAATTTTTCCGTTTGATTTGTTACAGACAAAATGTGGGAACTCGGGAAGGCTCTATTAGAATTAGGCTCCTAAAATTATCTATTAAATAAATTTTATTATGATTACAAGAACCAATTCTGATCCTAAAACAATAGCGATAAATGAATCACTTGATACATTTGTCATTCGGTTAACATTGTTCTTATCCGGCTTTTGCGGGATTGCCTATGAAGTGTTGTACAATCGATTTCTAGGGAATATGATTGGAGATCATTTTGCTGTGAATGCTTCCATTCTGGTCACATTTCTCTTAGGTATTGGACTGGGAACTAAATTTGCACATCATCTAAAAGGGTACTTGTGGGCGGTGGAAGGCAGCATCGGGTTATATGCCATTGGATTCACCCTATTAGCACCTGCGATTGACAAGATGCTTTTCCAAATCTTACCACTAGAAAATTTATCCGCAAAT
The DNA here is from genome assembly GCA_964491015.1 of uncultured bacterium. Lineage (GTDB taxonomy): Bacteria > Fidelibacterota > Marinisomatia > Marinisomatales > TCS55 > JADFRD01. Next base: position 5,219 of record CAZBEY010000003.1, read on the forward strand.
GTATTCTTTTCCTGCATATTATTGATTTTACCGGCATTTTTAGTTGGAGTAAGCCTGCCTCTCTTCTCCGCTTATCTACAGCAGTTAGTGCCGGGGAGAGCATTTAGTCGAAGTTATATGATTTACAATTTTGGAGCTGCTCTTACGGCTCTGATTATTGAATTTTATCTCATTCGCCATTTTGGGCTCACCAATGGAATGTTTTCTATTGCTGTTTTAAACCTTTTTATCGGTACTGTTTTGTTCTTGCGGAGAGACAAGTTGAATCTCCAATTAAAGCCCCGGCACATCATTCATTTTCGTTACCGAGTAATTGTCCCACTTATAATCATGAGTTTGGCTAGCGCGATTTTCCAGTTAACTATGTTGAAATTTGCTGAATTTATTTACGGTCCTTACCATGAAACATTTGCCATGGTTTTGGGAATTGTACTACTTGGTATTGCACTGGGAACCATGCTGAATCATTATTATCAGGTTCAATTCAAAACGTTTATTATCTTCAATATTATCTATTTCACTTTAGTTATTTTCATTTTTTCCAACATTTTGTTGATGTATGCCTCGGTCTGGAAATTTATGAGCCCCCTCGGGTTAATTGGATGGAAACTGATAATCCTGTTTCTTATCATGGGACCGGGAGCTATTAGTTTTGGCGCTGCCATCCCTGCGCTGATGAAACAGGAATCCGATGTAGCAAGAGAATCTGGTCATTTACTGTTTATTTCAAGTATGGCAAATGCTGTAGGCTATTTATTCATGGTGTTCATTATTCATCCAAGGTTGGAATATGGACAGATATTGAACCTCATCATCATTCTTTTAGTGCTGGCATTATCAGTTCGTCTTTGGCCCAGCCTAAAAATAACCGGTCTGACCGTTATGATAGCTTTGGTCAGTATGCTCCTGGTCCACGAGAAATGGAACGAGAATCTATTATATATGGATTATGTCACATTTACGTCGCCAAGGAAAATTCAGGAAGAATTACTATCATTCAGATCCAGCGAACGATTTCGTAAATACGATGAAACATTTTCTATCAATAATGTAGGACCGACAAAATTTTTCTTCATTAATGGATACAAAAGCGTTCCATTGAATGCCATGGCTGAATACCTGGTTGGATTTATTTCATCTTTAATATCTCCCCGTCTTGACAATGGACTGGTGCTGGGATTGGGTAGTGGCGCTACTGCCGGAACCGTTGCAGAAGTTTTCAACCACCTGGATGTAGTTGAAATCAGTCCAACAATCATCGAAAAACAACCAATGATGAAAGAATACAGTTTTGATATTATGTCGAAATCCAATGTGCAAGTGGTTTGGGATGATGGTATACGGTTTATGAAAACAACCAATCAAAAATACGACCTTATCTTGAATACAGTAACTTCACCTCTTTATTTTAGCTCCAGCAAACTTTATACACGAGAGTTTTACCAACAGGTTAAAACCCGGTTGCGATCCGATGGCATATATACCACTTGGCTGGATAGTCGCGTAGGGGAAAGAGGATTACGGATTATTCTTAAAACATTGCAGGTAGAATTCAAATATTGTTGGGTGACAAGAATGAAATCACAATATTTTTTACTGGTTGCATCAAATGAAAAACCACAGATACAGAATGAAGAATCTCTGTACGGCAACCAGAAGCTCAATGATTATTTTGCTTCGATGCATCTTAGAGACATTCGGAATCTGCGTTATTCAATTATCAATACGAATCCCTATGAATATTTGAATAACGACGATAAAATTCCATTGAACACCATTGATCTCCCAGCCTTGGAATTTGAAATTGCTCAACTGAATAAACAAACGATTGATAGTTTTACGGACTTCTTATGGGACAATTACGATTTCTCAGAGATGGGAAAACAGGTGTTCAATCATCGCCCAATTGATCTGTTGGAGCTGGTATCCTATTATTTGAAGGTTGATTATAAATCAACGCTGACTCGGCATTTTCTTGAATTTACTCAAGAGCGCTATCCTGAATTTCAAAAAGACCTGGAAGGTTATCTCCTCAGTTATGCTGTTGATGTGGTTAACAAATATCATACAGGTGAAAGTTTGGATAGACTTATTTTTTGGCAATGGTATTTCAATCATATCGATTACGCAGAACAGACTGCTCGAAGGTTGCTTGCTTTATATCCGGATTTTTATAATGTTCGATATAATGTTGGCTTGGCAAATGAAGCATTAGGGAATTATGAAGTAGCAGCAGAAATGTTTAAAGAAGAAATATCAAGGGACAAAGATCACTGCGATGCCTGGTATCGGCTGGGCCGAACCCGATTAAAACAAAACAATCTGCGAGACGCACGGGCGAGTTTTTTTCAATGTCTTGTTCGGAAACCCTGGTATAATGATGCAAATTATTACATGGCAAAAACGTATTTTACTGAAGGGAAATATGATTCTTCCCGATTATTTGTACAAGCAGAACTGACTCTATACCCAGAAGACAATAAGGCGCTGAAATTGCTCGACGAGCTCATAACTCATCAATAATATTTTATCAAAATTGATCCGTTATTAATGGTTTTTATCCCATATTAGAAGACTTTGATAATTCTTATTTAATTTCTCATATGTTCAACAGGATATTATTTTTCATACCCGTTTTATTATTTTGTGAAGAAGCCCATTTGTCTTCGATTCTCGTTGCTGATGGATTTACCAAACCAGTGTATGTATGCCAACCGCCTGTGGACAAAAACAGGCTTTTTGTTTTGGAGCAAAAAGGGGTCATAAGAATCATTGAAAGGGAAAGGACGGTCCGACAGCCATTTGCTGACCTTCGAGATCGTGTACATAATCCAGTCATGCCCGGAGATGAACGCGGCCTTCTGGGCTTGGCTTTCCACCCGGATTATCAAACAAACGGATTTCTTTTTCTAAATTATATTGACGAGGAAGATAATACAATTATTTCACGATTTCGCGTGTCAAAGAATCCAGACAAGCTGGACGCCGCTTCAGAGAAAATATTAATCAAATTAAAGCAACCTTTCACCAATCATAATGGGGGACACATGGTTTTCGGGCCGGACGGTTATTTGTATATCGGATTGGGCGACGGTGGAAAATGGGGCGATCCGTTCAATCACGCCCAACGATTGGATAATCTCTTTGGAAAATTACTGCGGATTAATGTTAATAAAGGAGAACCTTATTCCATTCCAAAAGACAATCCATTTATCGGGGTTGAAGGTGCTCGTGAAGAAATTTGGATGTACGGATTGCGAAATCCATGGCGCTTTTCTTTCGACCACAAGACAGGTGATCTCTATATCGGCGATGTGGGGCAAGACATGTGGGAAGAAATTGATTATGTTCCCGCCAAAGAGGCTGGCGGACAGAATTTTGGATGGCGTATCATGGAGGGAAATCATTGTTATAATCCAAAAGATGGTTGCGACACAACGGGCATTTTGCCTATTTATGAATATCCAAATGATGCCAATTATATGAAAACTTTTATTGGAATGGACGAGCCGAATGTAGATGGATGTTCTGTCACCGGTGGATATGTTTATCGCGGTTCTAATCTTCCTCAATTTTATGGCACATATTTTTTCGCTGATTATTGTTCCGGCAATATTTGGACATTTAGGGAAGAAGACGGTATCGCCGAACAATTTCAAAACAGAACAGATGAGATTAGTCTTGGCGGAGGTTATGTTATCAATTTTATTTCATCCTTTGGTGAAGACAACAATGGTGAATTATATATTGTCGATTATAATGGTGCCATTTATAAAATTATTGAGTTGGCAAAGTAAATCGATTTTTCTGATGGATTGTTCAAGTTAACTTTAAGATTCGATGAAGGAGCATAAACCATGATGATGAAAATAGAAGATATTGTCGAAGATATTGTTTTATTAGTTCTCACAGAGAATGAGCCGTTAAAGGAATTAGGCATTACGCAAAATAAATTGTTTGCGAAAGTTGTCGGCTACGATGAAAACGGGGTTTGGATAGAAAATCCGGATTTTAGACTTCCGGATCAGTCGAAGAAAAAAAAATCGATTTCATATAAATCTGTTTCGGCATCCATTCTAATCGCGTGGGCATATATCGCATCTATCGTTCATTTCCCCAATGTGGAGGGATATGATTTTCCAAGCCCCTTTGACCACAGGATTGGATTTGACTTAGAAGAAGGTCTTGCAAAACCAAAAACATAAATTAAAAATGAATTCTCCGGCAATTCATATTGTTGATCTTCATAAATCTTATGAAGATACTATTGCTTTAAAAGGCGTAAACCTGACCATTGAAAATGGTGAATTTTATGGACTTCTCGGACCAAACGGCGCCGGGAAAACCACCACGATTCATATACTCACAGGCCTGGTGCTAAAAAATAGCGGTGTAACAGAAATTTATGGTCGGGATACGGTTATTGATTTTCGCTTTGCCCGTTCACAAATTGGTATCGCTCACCAAGAACTTCCCATTGATTGGTTTTTCCCAATCGAAAAATTGCTTTATTTTCATGCAGGGTATTATGGCATGAGCAAACGTGTCGCCAAACCACGAGTTGAAGAATTATTAGAACGGCTGGGATTAAAAGATAAACGCACATCCCGATTGAGACAACTATCAGGCGGAATGAAGCGTCGTTATCAGTTAGCAAAATCATTAGTCCATGACCCAAAAATTATCATTTTAGATGAGCCCACTGCCGGCGTGGATGTGGAATTGCGACACGAACTTTGGGACTATTTGAGAGAATTACATAAAAACGGCAAAACAATTTTACTCACAACCCATTACATCGAGGAGGCTGAGTTATTGTGTGAAAGAGTTGGAATCATTGATCGGGGAATGGTCATCAAGGAAGGATCCCCGAAAGATCTCACGAAAGAATTAGGCAAGGCCGGCATCAATATTCACATGACCGGCTGGTGTGAAGAACTGAAAGATGCATTAACATCATTTTCGTTCACATTTGAAGACAACCGCTTGCATTTTACTGTAAAAGACCCTGAGGCGGATATGGCAAAAATTATTCAAATATTATCTCATCATAATTGTCACATTTTAAGTGTCTCTGCTGAAAAATCGTCTTTAGAAGATGTCTTTCTGCATCTTACAGGAAAAGGAATCAACTGATGAAGGGTCCAAACTGGATTGGGTTGTATACCTTGACAAAAAGAGAAGTTGGTCGCTTTTTTGCTGTATATCGGCAAACGGTGTTACCGGGATTAATTTCATCTGCTCTTTATATAATGGTATTTGGATTTACGTTGGAAAGGCGAATTAGTGAAATTGACGGCGTTCCATATACTCTCTTTATTTTGCCGGGACTGATCATGATGAATACATTGACAAATGCCAGTTCGAATACAGCCTCATCTATGCTGCAAATGAAACTGCTGCAACAGCTGCCGGATTTACTAACAGCCCCATTGTCGAGTATGGAAATTTCTTTAGCCTATATTATCGGGGGAACTGTCCGGGGCGTCGTGAATGGTGTATTGGTTATGATATTAGGCGTATTGCTGATTGATATGCCTATACAGCAGCCCCTGGCAACAGTCGGATTTATTTTTCTTGTCTCATGGACATTTTCCAGCATGGGGCTTCTTCTGGGGCAATTAGCGGATACATGGGATCAACTTGCAATGATGCAAAATTTCTTTTTAACGCCATTGAGTTTTCTCGGTGGAATATTTTATTCCATTCATATGTTACCAGATTGGGCTCAGAATCTTTCCTTGGTCAATCCAATTTATTATATGATTAACGGAATTCGATTTACGATACTTGGCGTTTACGATTCACCTCCCGAAAATAGTTTAGTCATGACTTTATTTATGACAATATTATTTACTGTTGCCGCCGTCCTTATAATGAAAAGTGGAAAAAAAATAAAGCAATAATGAAACACTGGGAGTGGTAGCTGGTGAGCAGTAACCCTGTCATATGTCGGGATGCAAACAATGATGATTAGTAAAAAGAAAAAATCAGCGAAAAATTTAGAATTCCTACTTGCAAAAAGTGAATCGTTCTCTGATAAGTATACATTTTTCAAGAGTTTTATTACTACCGCAATATTTATTTCTTTAACACCAAGACAACTACTCTCACGCAGGATAATTCATCCTCCTTTTATATTATTTGAGTGGGGTATAATTTTTCTATTTTCTCTTACATTTTTACTCGCCGCTGACAAGGACAAGGCAGATTGGACTCATTATGCCCGCGCAGGCTTGACACATGATTATGATATTAATGGTGGACATATTTATTATCGAGTTAAAAGAGTAACATCTAATACCTTTCGCGATTTACGGTTGTTTGGATATGAGTTGGGAGAAGAATCTTATATTTATTTGCGGTACAAGGGTAGTTACAAATATTCTAATACCGGGAAATTGTATAATTTTTCTACTGTTGCTTACCAGAAAAATACTCGTGCTGGTTTAAATCTACGCTACCATTTCAATCAGGGATTGGGATATTTTTTAAGCGATTATAAAAGTGGCCATATCAATTGTGAATTGGGCCAGGCTTACGATATGTCGGATTATCTCAATGACACCCGAAAAACATCGTACATAAAAGGCGGTATTTATTGGGACCATTCAATGAAAAACATGGAAATCAAACTCGAATCGGAATGGTTTAAACAGATCAGTGAAATTGTTGAAGCTGATCTTTCTCGATATCAGTTTTTTTCTGAAGCGTCCTATGAACTAAATAAACACCTGTCCTTAATATTTGGTTTTGAGCAAGATTATTATACAGCGGGTGTTACGCATCCACAATCCTATTATCTTTCTCTGGGTTGGAAAAGGTAATTCTGTGATATTCAACACAAACACTGAATTGAGATCATCATAAATTCACCGTCAATCCAAAATACTATGTTTAAACAAATCGCTATTTTTATTATTATTTCTTTCTCAATTATAGCGGCACAAACCATCGCGCCGGATGTTACGGATGAGAAAAAACGCCTTCTTGTACTCACAGCAGACGAAAGTAAACCCGAAAATGCCATTGACAGAAAGATATCCAAAATAGTCGCTGAAGTTGCCACACGACTCGGTCGCTATGAAGTTATAGACCGCAATCATCTGGAATCCATTTTAGATGAATTGGCGCTACATCAGGCGGGGTTCATAGCCGGTAAAGATATCATTGAACTGGGGGGAATAGCTTCAGCGAAAGAAGCAATGAAAGTAGAGATCACGCAGTTCAGTCAAAAAGGAGTTCCACCAGAAACAGATGATGAAGACGATGATGACGATGATGATCGCGGGTTTTGGGAAGTCGTAACAATTGAATTAGTTAAGGGTGTTATCCGAGCAGCTACAACCCCAAAAGATGAAGAACCCTATGCGAATAATATCGAAACGATCGTTCAGGCTGATATTGTTTTACTGGACATTGAAACAGGAAAAACGAAAAAAACCTTCCCCATCAGCGCCATGCACACAGGGGGAAGTCGGGGCAAATCATTAGCGAATGTTCTAAATACAGTCCGCTGGAATGTTTCCCGATCTCTTCGGGAATTATATACAATCAGATCAGAAGTTTTAGATGTTGACGGCAGTAACGTTACGCTATATTTAGGTGCAGACATGGGCATTAGCCGCGGAACATTTTATGAAATTTCCCGTCTTGATAAAAAGAAAGTTATTAGAGACCGTGAGGTCATTATCCCCGGTAGATCCGTCGGACTTGTCCGAGTGAATAGAATCAGCGGAGATGCCAGCGCAGGAACAGTAATCCGTAAATGGGGCAGAGTGAAGGCAGGCTACAAGGCAGTGGAAATGATTCATCCACCCAAGATTGCACCGGGATTTTATCTAACATATAACGGTAAAAAGCCGGGTTTTGATCGTGCCGGTATTTTTCTTCAGTTTAATCCTTTGAGTCAGTGGTCATTCAATGGGTTTTTCGGCGGAGGTACAATCATTGACAGCCGCGGTAGATCAGATGGCATGCTTACCTTTGGTGGCGGGCTGATTTATAGATTTCTTTATTCGCCAAAATTCAATTTATGCATTACAGCAGATTTACCACTGAATATTGTATTTCGAAATGATGACAAACATCACAACGTGACGACTGTGTTATTTGCTCCTGTGATAGGGCTACAGACGGAAATCATGATAAACCGCAGAATGGACATGGTTTTTCAAGGCGGTATCAGCGGACCGGGTGTTCACGGAACCTGGCAGTATTCTGAGGGTGAAGGGGATGATTCAAAAACTCATGATGCTGATTGGGATGAGCGTGGAGCACCATCTTTAGATGCATCCGGACTTTATTTCAATATCAGCTTGAGGTTTTTAAGGATAAATTAATTTCCTAATTTTAATAAATCCTGTACTTTTTCTAATCTCCCATCAATTTTTTCATAAGGTTTAAGCCCCAGTATTTTGGCAATTAGGGGATAAACATGAATATTGTCAAATGTTGACCTTGTATATCCGTCTTTGAATGCCGGACCATCAGCCAGAAAAATGGCATGCATACTGCGCAATTCATTGTCATATCCGTGGGTTCCGCCTTGTAAAAATTTTAGATTTAATTTATCCATACCAAAATATTTTTTCTCCAGTATGTACCAACCCTCATCCGCCACCAGTAAAACATCTTTAATCCGGTAATGGTTTTTAAAATGATATCTATCCGGTATTTCGTTTTTTTTGTATGTACTTAAATGGGGAACCGATTTTAATCGTTTTACGATTGAATCGAATGGTTGTTTATCCTTTCTATATAAAAAAGAGAACGGCCCTGATCCTTCCTGCTCTATTCCGGAAAGATTGGCATAATCGGATAAATCAATTGTCCGCTCCGGACTAAGGGCTGCCATGCCGTGATCGGCTAACACAATGATGTTCAGATTGGGAGATATTTCCAGGGATTCCATTGTGGTCATAATTTCCCCCATGATAGAATCCATGGAATCCACCATGGCTTCTGTCTTCGGGCTTTTCGGGCCATAGTCATGTCCTGTCCCATCGGGCTCATGAAAATACAACATAATCAAGTGGGGGCGTTTTTTCTCCGGTAAACTAAACCATTTTGCCACGGAATCGACTCGGGCAGGAAATGGAAAATTATGGTCGTATTTTTTCCAGATATTGGGTCTGACTCCGCCAATAGGCGCTGCGGAACCTGCCCAGAAATAAGAGGCGCTCTTTACACCTTGTTTTTCTGCTGTAACCCAAATGGGTTCTCCCCCATAAAACCGCGCATCTTCTACCTTTGATCTGTCGCTAAGTGTGTAGTATTCATCCAGTTTCTCATCGTAAAAATGATTCCCTATTAAACCATGATTTTCGATGTACATACCCGTTGCAATGCTGTAGTGATTGGGAAATGTTTTGGACACAAAACACGGCTTCAAACCTTTTGCTTTAACTCCATTTTCAGCTAAGCGGTCAAAGTTCGGTGTATCATACCAATCGAGATAATCCGCCCGGAAACCATCAAATGATATCAGCAATACATACGAATCATTTGGCGAACCTCCAAAAATGAATGTAATAAGAATAAGATAGCAATATTTTTTCAATTTCATTGTTAGTCCTGCATTAGCTATTTAAACGATGAACCTACTCCAGAAACCGGTAATAATCCCGAATGGTGAAATATTATCTATGACAATATTTGAAGTGAGGTTTTTCATGGTTTTACAATATTGCTTTTTCGGAGCAGATCAATATTACCATGTAAAATTTGCGAGACTCCCCACTTCTCCACCGCCCCTACCGACGCTCATGATTTAATTGACGAGTTAAAATTCCCCGCACGCCACATTTAAAATAATCCAAAGGCGGCAGGCGGGTCCTCCTCATACGAGGAGGGATCAGAGGTGATGTTACAATTGGGTGACACCAAATTTTGTTTATAAAATTCGGTCATTTATCTAATTTTTTTGTACAAATCCTAGCACCGTCCCTGGGTATTTATCTGTGGTGATTAAAAATCCTTTTTCATCCAAACGGACAATCCCTTCCCAATTCCTCGATTCCTTATCGTCTAATTCAATTTGAATCGGTTCTCGATTGAAGAGTTGAATTTTCCCACCCGTTATTTCAAACTCAAGCAATCGCTCAACAGCTTCGGAATTTTGATGTGTTTTTCCCTCACCAAACATTGCAGCAATCGAATCATATGCCGGATTCAGTCTCTTTTTATCCCCTTTCCATAAATAATTAATAGCCCAAAAATGATTTTCACTATTCAGCCTTGTGACGTCTGTGATACGGTATTCTATATTGGGAAATTCGATTTTTGAAACCGAATCATTTTTCATGGAAACAACATACTGCCATACTGAATCCCGAATATTTTTCCCATTGGCTTCATAGCAGAGAATAACATTATCTTTATCAATGAGAGCGCTTTCATAGGTCATATTATTCACCTGTACGGGTACCGGCAATTCTAAGGGAGCTTCTTCATCAATAATGGCTTCCAATGACTTGGGATCGATTGTCCCCCGAGCTAAATAACCATGCATGTCTTTTCCCTGCTTAGCTTCTAATGTAACCACAAAATGATTTCCGGTAAATGCGATTGATTCAAATCCTTCAAATCCCGGTATTTTCGTTGAATAGTCTGGTGTAACAAAAGGAATTTTTCGGGGATTGATGGCTTCTGGAATATCCGTATTCAGCGATGCAATAATTTCATCTTTTGAAATCATAAAGAGAAACCCTCCCAGGTTTTCCGGTAACAATACAAGATCGTTTTTATACCAATCCATTCCTGAAATTTCCTGATTCGGGTCTGTTATTAATCCTTCCAATGGAATATTAACCAATTTAGTCTCCTCTGCTATTGAGCAGGAAAGGATCAATAAAAACGAAAATAATCGGTATTTTGGATTCATAAATTTTCTTCAAACGGAGATAAGTTAGGTCAATAATTGATTGAAAACATATAATATAATGGACATTCAAATCGTCATTTTTTTTCTTAACTTTCTTCAGGTTTATTATGGACAATCCTCGTCATCAAATGGTTCAGTTTCAACTTCAACAGCGTGGAATAAAAAATAAAGAAGTTCTTGCTGTCATGGAAAAGGTCCCGAGACATTTATTTGTAAAAAAAGAATTTCAAGATTTTGCCTATGATGACAGGCCTTTGCCCATTGGCTACAATCAAACCATCAGTCAGCCTTATATCGTTGCCTATATGACTGACCGGTTGAATATATCACATCATCACTCTGTTTTAGAAATAGGAACCGGTTGCGGATATCAAACCGCTATTTTATCCGAATTAGCTGGTAATGTTTATTCCCTGGAGCGAATTACGGAGCTGGCCGATTCTGCTCAACAGCGTCTTTACAAACTCGGATATAATAATGTTGATGTCATCCAAGGCAACGGATGGAATGGTTACAAAAAAAAAGCTCCTTTTGATCGTATTATTGTCACCGCCGGGGCGAATAAAATTCCAAAATCATTAAAAGAGCAATTGGCGAATGGAGGTATAATGATCATACCTGTGGGGCGAATGACTTTTAACCAATTTCTGAAAATAGTGCGAAAAGATTCCTCCGGACAAATATCTACAGAAACAACATTACCGGTCCGGTTTGTTAAACTAAAAAAATAGAGAGTTTTGCGAATCCCTCGAATAATTAGAACGGATTCACGAGAGACAATCTAATATAATTAACTGGCCATTCTCCGTCCCGCCAGCGGTTGAAATCTTGGGCCGTGCCATATGCAATGACAAACCCTATCAGATTTACTCGCAATTCATAACCGGCGGTAAACAACCAGTCATCCATTTTACCATTGCTGTACCAGGCATTTCCGAAATCAATGAATGTAGCTGCCGTCACTTTTTCATTACCCAGCCGAGGCTCAATCGTTCCAAAAATCACCCTGTCTCCTAATCGCCAATCATCCCAACCTCTCAAATGAACAACCTCGTCAGACCCAAAAACATTGTTTCCACCTAAATAAATAGGTGTATCATTCGTAATCGCCGGCATATCCTGAGGGGGTGGATTATTACCTAACATAGTCACTGTTTTTATTCGTCCAAAAACGACCACAGGGCTTTTTTTATGTGGCAGCCAATTGAAAAATGCATCTGTTGTAATCTTAGTAAAATCAAAGTCCCCGAACACGCTTGAGCTGGCTACATCCAATTGTGCGTTAAATCCCGATCCTTGTTTGGGTATCATAATATTTTGTTTGTGGGGTCTCATATTTTTCCAGATATAATGAATGCTGAACAACCCCTCTTTACCAGATGCCGGTGCGGGTAAAAAGCTATTTGATCTTGTATTAACTATTTGAATTTCATCTGTTGATTCGTTTACATCCTCAATAATGGATGCATTTCGATCGGTAATTTTCAATTGTACACCAAAAACATGATTCCCGGACGTGCTGTTTCCGGTGTTGTATGGTAAATTCGACCAAACTGCAAAACTATTGTTTTCTTCCAGCAAACCCCATTTTGAACGATCGTACGGTTTTATTTTAATATCGAATAATGATGAAACATTAATTCCCCACATGGGGCCGCCCATTGCATTGATATACTGTAATAAAAATCTGTGCGTTTTGCCTTGAGAAAAATCAGCCAGACCAATTCCAGTAAATATATGCCTTGTCATTGCATCTGCCCATTGAGTAAATCCGATAATAGAATTCCCGATGGGCAAAACCAAAGATGTAAGATGCTTAAATCCCAATGAGGGTGTATAGTCATGAATTTTAACTATTGATACATCTTTCTTTGGATCAATATCCTTCAATATCGTGTTTGGTTTTGCTTCCCTCCAATCAGTGTACAATTCTCTTAGGGTCAGATCTTTTGTGGTAATGTATCGATGGGGATCTACGTTTGCAATGCGAACAGTATCCACGTCGGGTAGTGTGACTGCCATGATTGAACTATCGACCACTGACCACTGTGCAGCCCAGACTGCGTCTCCCACGTCGGTGACTTGTCTGCTTTCACCGGTGGTTAAATTGAGAGTATGAATATTGGGAGTTGATCCTGCGTGGGATGTGTATGAAATAAAGTCACCACCTGGATGCCAAACCGGTCCATAATCCGCAGAGGGATCATTTGTCAGCCGTCGTATTTCACCCAAATCCATTGTGAGTAAAAATAAATCAAGATTCGCTTCTTGATCTGCCATGGCGAAGACAACAGACTGGCCGTCCGGAGAATATTGGGGATCCATTATTTGTGTGTCGTATGTGTAGTCTGTAATCTTATTTATATTGCTTCCATCCGGATTCATTGTGTATAAATTGGCAATACTATTTTCATGTGCCACAAAAACGATATTTTCACCGTCCGGAGCCCAGTCCGGATAAGTGGCTCGCATGGAATGGGTCATCCAAGTGGACTTTTTTGAATCGAGATCGTAGACTTTAATATCATTTACCATCGACTGATTTTCCCCAAAATGATATTTGGAATAAGCCAGTTTACGTCCGTCCGGTGACCAACTGAGTGTTTTCTGAAAAGAACCGTAATCTACTTCTTTTTTATCCCAGACCAGGATTGGTTTTGGGTTTTTCTTTTTTTCATCCTGCTTCTGTTTCTTGAATATTTTTGTAAAAATTCCGGTCATTTTTTCTTTTTTAGACTCTTTTTTTTCTGCTTTTTTCCTTTTTTCCCTTTGTTCTTTTTCTTTGGTGGTATCCCTTTGGATGATATAAAGGGATTGATCAAACTGGCCTTCATCGTCCATTCCTGTAATCGCCATTCGGGTACTATCACTGTAAAAGGAAAACGATCCTAATTTCTTGATGGGAAGGGTCACTACTTTTCCTATTTCTTCAATGGCTTCTTTCTGTGCTCTGTAGCCATAATAGTAAGTGTTCATTTGTCGGCGCCAGTCTTCATTAAATTGATCAACAGTAATTCCCGTATGTTTTTTAAAAGCATCTTCAAAATTGAACAGCCCGATTTTATTTTGTTCGGATAATGTATTGACGATGGTTGAATCTCCAAAACGATTAGACCAGTACAACAGTTTAGAGAAACCGTCGTGGTGCGGGTCCATTTCTTTTGTTTTATTTTTAAGAATGTGGTATTTATGACTGATATCCGCCCGATAGGGCCGCCACCGTTCTGTTTCGTATTCAGCAAGCCCTTCTACCACCCACCCCGGTGTTTTTGACAGTAAAAAAGACCAAGGTTCCGGTATCCACGTTTTAATTTTATGGAAAAAGAAAATGTGTTGTAACTCATGGGAAACTACCTGGTATAACCATTTCTCATCCTCAAGCCAGATAGCTGCATCATTCTGGTCTACCCAGATAAATGTTGTATTTGTCCAAAGGGCAAAGCCGTTCATTATTTCATCTTCGCTGGTAAAAATAATATCGATCGTTGGAATATCTTTTAATTCCATCTGCTTCAGCAATAGAGGGTAAACTTGCTCAGCGATGGAGGCACCTTCTTTTGCAATACTTTCAATGCCTTGGTGGTGATGGATTCGAAAATGTTCTGTTTCGATAGTGGTCCAGTCGAGCTCTCCATGGGTTCGCCCCGTCCACTGCCACGTCTGCGCCCAACTAAATGAAACAAAAAATACAAAAATGAAGTTTTTAAATAATTTCATTATCCGAATACCTTCTATAAGAATTAAATATATTTATGGAAATAACTATGGTGCAATGATTTGAATTTAACCCCTAATTGTGGTTATCAGAATTCATTCTCCTAAATTGATTCGCTTGATATAACCCCCAAAATATTCATCATCCGTCGCAACCAAAATACCACCGCTAATAAGCTCAAATCCTTCTACTTTTCGATTTTCAAATTTGAAAATAGGAGATGGATGTTTTTCCAGATAAAATTGAACACGATTATCACTAAATCGGAATGTTCCGATCTGATACAAAGCAGATGAAAAAGGGCCTTCGTCTCCGGGGTCTGATGTAGCCGAAATCCAGCAATTCCCGGATTGATCTATTTTAATATCAGCTATGTGGCGGACGTATTCTGTGGGCCAGTCTACTGAAATTTCCAGTGAATCAAGAGGGTGTACCGTTTTATGATTCAAATCCATCCATCCCCAATATAATTTACCGGGCTCTGTTGTTTTACCCCTGTGCCCCCAAACAGCCAGATATTTTTTACCTGATTTTATCAAATCAAATCCTTCAAGATTTGTCGGGTATTTAACCCCAGGGAGTTGAATACAGCCGTTATAAGCCAGCCTCTGTTTGACCTTGTCAAATATCAACCAGTGGCATTTCCCTTGGCTTTCCATGGCTATCATGTCAGTAAGGCTATTGGGTATTGCGGTTAGCGCTTCTAAATCGTAAGGTAAATCATTCACAGGCCAATCCACGGTACGATAATCAACGGAATCACCATCCAGTCTGAGTAGACCGATTCGTTCCTCGTTCGCCTTTTTATTATCATGAACAAGAAAAATATTTCCATTCAGATTGGCAACGCCACTGATGGACCGAGACTGTTGAGTCCCAATCGTAACCCATTCATCCTGAGCTGAGATCATTGATATTGAACAAATAAAAATAATTCTATAAATTGGAAACATCATTAAAGAGTTATCCCTATTTGGTAAAGTTCCGTGGTCAAATTATTAAAACCGGTAAAATGAATTGTATGAAATCCAAGGCTTTTTGCTTGGGTTACATTTGTTTCCATGTCATCAATGAACAGGCATTCTTCAGGATTTGTATTGATATTTTTTAGCGCTTTTAGAAATATTTCTTTTTCCGGTTTTCTGCACCCCATTTCAAAGGAATAAAATGTTCTGTGAACCTGATTCTGAAAACTGAACCGTTTTTCCAACTCATGCTGAATATGACGGTGGTTTGTGTTAGATAGAAGATAAATCCCGTATGAGTTTTTTAGGATGGGCAGTAACTCGACTGTTTTTGTTTCATTCAAAATTAACCTATCCCATCCTTCCCAGAAATTTACATCTATTAAGCCGTTCGGTTGCGGCAGGGCATTTTTAACCATCTGAAAAAATTCATCATCCGATAGCTGTCCTGTTTCGTATTGTTCATGAGCAGCGTAGGGAAAATGGTCTTTTAAAACCTTGGTTGAAAGATTTGCACATTTCCCCCAATATTTGATAGAGACCATTGGATCAATGTTTAGAAGAACACCGCCAATATCAAAAAAGATGTGCTTAATTGAGCCGTTTCTCACTTTTGTACTTTCATAATATAAAGCTCTTATACATTCCCCTAAATCCCCCTTTATTAAGGGGGACTAAGGGGGTTATATCAAAAAATGAAATAATCATACGCAATGGTAGAACAATGTTTCTTTTACCATTCAAAAGGCCCTTCCACTAATCGCCAAAGATACCAGGAGGCAATGGTCCGATAGGGCCGCCATGGATTTGCCACTTTGAGCATCAATTCTGATGAAGGCATTTTTATTAATGAACCATAATGCATTATTCCCTTTTGAATTCCCAAATCACTCACCGGCAATACATCCGGACGCTGGAGCGTAAACATGAGAAACATTTCCGCCGTCCAGGGACCGATTCCCTTGATAGCAATCAAATTTTTTATGACTTCTTCATCTTTTAATTCAGCCAGATTTTTTGGAATAGAACCATTGGCAAACGCTTCGGCAATATGATGAACATAGGATGCTTTCTGATTGGATAACCCGACAGACCGCAGCTCATCGTGGGATTTTTCCATCACTTCTTTAGGTGTTGGATATTTATCTCCATCAAATAAATTCTTGAATCTACTGTAAATTGTAGACGCCGCTTTTCCGCTTAATTGCTGATAAACCACAGCCCGAACCAGCGATTCGAAATAATTGGACTTCTTTCCGAACGATGGCCTTCCAAATCTATCGATTAACTGACCCATTTTCGGATCCACCATTCTTAAGTGATTTAACCCTGCGTTAACATTCATCTTTTTCCGCATAGGTAAATCTGCAAATTGCTTTCCGGCCCGGAAGCCGTTTTATCATAATCGCCATATTTTTCCCTGATAACAAACCCGGCATCAACCAATAGACGGTCCATTGTATCGGGGAAAATCATATGCATATCAAATTCGTATTCATCTGGTTCATTTTTCCCCTCTGTGTTGAAATACCAGTGAATATGATTGATTTGTGATTCATTATCATAATCATTTATTTCACTCACAATACAATGATCACCATTTGGATAGTCAAATTCCATCACATAATGTTTCTGCTTATCTCTGTATAAAAAAAGTGGGTCAGGTACAAACAAATCAATTAAAAATGTTCCTTTTTCAGCCAGATGCCGATGGACACATTGGAAAAACGAAAAAATATCATTATTGGTCATTAAGTGACAAATGGAGTTGAAACCGATAAAAATAAATTTGAATTTTTGACCCAACTCAAATTGCCGCATATCGCCTTCAATAAAGTTAAAACGATTTTGAAATTGTTTCAGTTTTCCCCGGGCATATTTTACAAAATCCGAACTTAATTCAATCCCCGTATAGGTATGTCCCTTTTCTAGAAGAGATAAAGCCAGTCGCCCCGTTCCAGCTGCTAATTCTAATACAGGGCTTCCAAATTCATCCGCAAAATCAGCTATGAATTCAATATCATTCGTTTTCCACCAATTATACATATCATACAACTCCGGAGCGGAATATATATTTTTAATCAAAATTTGGCTAGCGTTTTAAGTGTCATAAGTAGGTAGTTTTTTTACAGTAGTGAACTTAATCTTATAACAGTATTTGAATCGCTGAAAAACAAATTGATGCTTAAAAATTTTGATATTGTAATTATCATGTTATCGATGAGAATCGTTTTATCGGCGCCTATTAGTTTTGAAGGACAATCCTCCATGTCCGGATTTAATAATCCGCTATATTCCGATCCACAATTTGAATACTGGCTTCAATATATTCCAACTATCAGCTTGGAAAATCAACATAGTAATTCTAGAATGTTGGATGCAGAGTGGGCAATTGATATTAATTATCCCAGTCTCATTGATTCTGTGTCTGTTACTAACTATAGGAGCTGGGTTAGATATAAATGTAAAGATATTGAAATAAGAGCCGGAATTCAAAAGCTGAATTTCGGACCGGCAAAATTATTTCGAGCTCTCCAATGGTTTGATACACTGAACCCTGTAGACCCGCTGCGGTTGACACCTGGAATCAATGCGTTGCGTGTCCGGAAAGAAATGAGTCAAACCGATTATTATATGATGTGGATAATTCATAAGATAGATGAAATGGTCAGCTTAGAGCCCCATCAGTCAAAAAAAGGATCCAATGAATTTGGCGGTCGTTATCAAACGGTGACAAAATATGGAGAATTTGCCATTACTTCTCATTTCAGGTTTATTGAACCCGGGGTTGAAAAACTACCGGAATTCCGGTTGGCTTTTGACGGATCAGTCGATATGGGTATCAATACCTGGTTTGAATCCGTATTTATTAAATCAAAAGAGGAGGCCGGTTTTGTTGATTTTCAGCAAATGACAACTGTTGGGGTTGATTATACATTTAACGTTGGGAATGGGTTTTACAGTTCTTTTGAAGCTTATCGTTATTATTCTTCCGGAAGCAATATTTCTTCAAATAAGATAGGAAAACTGGGCGCTTTATTTTCATATCCCTTGTCAATTTTTGACAATTTCACATCAATCTCATATTACGATTTGGAATTAAAAGAAAGTTTTCAATATGTCGCCTGGCAACGGGCTTATGACAATTTAACTTTAGACGCCGGACTATTTTTGTATCAATCGAATGTCGGTTATCAAATCATACTGACTTATTACCACTAATAAATAAAGGATTTGTAATGAACAATTCAACCATCACACAAATAAAAAATCTCAAAAAGGATTTTCCGATGGGAAAAGGTGTATTCACCGCTTTACAAAATATCAACATCAGTATTAAAGCGGGAGAGTTCCTGGGGTTAATCGGCCCCAGCGGATCGGGAAAAACCACCTTATTGAATATTATTGGTTCATTAGATATTTGTACGGACGGAGAGGTGACCGTATTAGATAAAAATGTAAGCACCCTTTCTCAAATTGAAGCTGCAAATTTAAGAAGCGTATATCTTGGATTTATTTTTCAAACTTATAATTTGCTCCCTGTTTATACAGTATTTGAAAATGTAGAATTACCGTTATTACTATTGAAGCAATCCCAATCAAAAAGAAAAAGGGCCGTTGAAGATGCTCTTGAGTGGGTTGGGTTAAGTGATAAAATTAATTCCAAACCGGCGCAATTATCCGGGGGTGAATGTCAGCGCGTGTCCATCGCCAGGGCCATGGTGAAAAAACCGAAAATCGTATTAGCGGATGAACCTACTGCCAATCTGGATGCTGAAAATTCCCATCATATCTTGAAAACGATGAAATCTCTTAATTCAGAATTGAATACCACCTTTGTTTTCGCAACTCATGATGAAAAAGTTATACAATATTTGCATCGAAAAATAAGCTTGGTGGATGGTCAGGTTGTGAACGATGAAAAAGTCACCAACAACACAATAGGGGACTGACATGAAATTAGCACTGAAATTAGCCTACCGTAATCTGGCAGGTGCGCGTTTGCGAACCGGGTTAAACGTATTTGTACTTTCACTTTCTTTTGTAATGATAATTTGGAATAAAGGAATATTAAGCGGGTGGGATAAACAAGCGCGGCGGGATACCATAAACTGGGAAATCGGCGGTGGCCAATATTGGCATGAAAATTATGATCCTTATGATCCCTTTACACTTGAAGACAGCCACTCTAAGCTTTTAAAAAGAATTCTGGACGCTGAGAGACAAGACTATGTGACTCCCCTTTTGATTACACAGGCCACCATGTATCCTCAAGGACGTATTCAAAATGTTTTTCTCAAAGGCATTGATCCTGAACAAACTATTTTAGAATTGCCTTCCTCATATTTAGGCACGGATATTGACGAAATACCCGTGTGCATTGGGAAACGAACGGCAAAAACAAATCATCTAAAAGTTGGGGACTATTTTACTATCAGGTGGAGAGATAAATACGGAACATTTGATGCAGCCGAAGCAAAAATAGTCCATATCTTCAAAACAAACGTTCCGGCAATAGACAATAGTGTTTTGTGGATACCTCTGGAGAAGCTGCGAACCATGATGCAGTTGCCGGGCGAAGCAACCATTTTAGTTACAGCTCAGGGAATAGAATCATTGGGAGAACTCGAGGGATGGATATTTAAAGATCATTATTATCTTCTGACCGCAATACATGAAATGATTGAGATGAAATCAATTGGCGGTTCCATTTTTTATTTCATTCTATTATTACTGGCAATGCTTGCCATTTTCGATACACAAGTATTATCCATATTCCGCCGGCAAAAGGAAATTGGAACCCATATTGCCCTGGGAATGACCCAGAAACAAGTGGTGGGTTTATTTACGATTGAAGGGGCAATGCACTCCGTTCTTGCGGCGATCCTGGGGGCGATATATGGGATTCCCCTGCTGGGACTACAGGCCATGAAAGGTTGGACAATGCCGGCAGGAACCGATGATTTCGGTTTTACAATTGCCAAAACCATTTATCCCTCTTACAGCCTGGCATTGGTTTTAGGAACAACTCTACTTATTCTGATAACGACAACAATTGTAAGCTATATCCCGGCACATAGGATATCTAAAATGAAACCAACCGATGCAATTCGAGGAAAAATACAATGATTAAGTTTCTTGTTAAAGGGTTGATACGTGATAGACATCGAAGCTTATTTCCCATTATAATGGTAACAATCGGTGTGTGGATTACTGTTCTTCTTCATGCGTGGGTAACCGGTGTTTTTACGGACATGGTTGATTATTCTGCCAGGTTTTCCACCGGTCATGTTAAAATCATGACCCGGGCGTATGCGGAAAATGCAGATCAATCGCCAAACGATTTAGCCTTATTTGGTGTAAATGAAATCATTTCCAAATTGCAAAATGAGTATCCTGACATGACGTGGGTAAAACGCATTCAATTCGGGGGTTTGTTTGATATCCCCGATGAAAATGGCGATACACGTTCCCAAGGCCAAGTGATGGGAATGGGGGTGGATTTACTGTCGCCGGAGAGTCTGGAGATCGCGACTTTAAATATCGAGCAATCCCTCGTACAGGGTCGCATGCCAAGACAACCCGGCGAAATATTGATCAGCGATGAATTGGCATATCGATTAAAAGCAGAAATCGGCACAGAAGGTACCTTATTAAGCTCAACGATGTATGGCAATATGACCATGTACAATTTCCATATCGTAGGAACGGTTAATTTTGGCGTGGCTGCAATGGACAGGGGCGCGCTCATTGCCGATATAACCGATGTTCAGGAAGCGCTGAATATGACCACTGCGGCCGGTGAAATATTGGGTTATTTTAAGTATAGGATTTATGATGATTTAAAAGCTCAAAATATTGTGGAAAATTTTAATTCCACTTATCAAAATATAGATGATGATTTTGCTCCGGTTATGGGAACACTGAAAGAAGTGGGTAGTTTGGGAGAGTATCTTGATTATGCATCCAGCTTTTCCGGAATTATTATATCTATATTTGTTTTGATCATGTCAATTGTGCTGTGGAATGCAGGCTTATTAGGGGCATTGAGACGATACGGCGAAGTTGGAATCAGATTAGCTATTGGAGAACAGAAAGGACACATTTACCGTTCAATGATTTATGAATCCATTTTCATTGGAATCGCAGGGTCTATTCTGGGTACTGCACTGGGTTTGTGTGCCGGTTATTATTTACAGATCAAAGGACTGGATTTAAGTTCCTTGATGAAAAATATGACTATGATGACTCCGGTTGTCTTCCGGGCATCCGTTACGACCGAAACGTATTATATTGGCTTTTTTCCAGGACTCTTAGCAACCATTCTAGGAACCATGTTCGCAGGGATCGGGATTTTTAAACGTCAAACCGCTGAGTTATTCAAGGAGCTGGAAGCATGATGAAAATAATAATTAATACTATATTTCTCCCTATAATTCTTTTTGGGCAGAATATTACCGGAGATGAAATTTTAGCGCAATTAGATAAAAATCGATGGTCAGAAACAAGTATTGTTGTTTCAACAATGAAAATTCACGGAAAGAGAGGGATGCGCACTATTACATCAAAAACATGGATGAATAGCGAAGATCAATCATTCACAGAGTATTTATCACCAGCCAGACAAAAAGGCGTGAAAATGTTAAAGCTGGGAGACAATTTATGGATGTACTCTCCGCAGGCTGACCGGACAATAAAAATTGCAGGACATATGCTGAGACAGTCTCTTATGGGTTCGGATTTATCCTACGAAGATATGATGGAAAACAATAGGCTTAAAGAAGCATACAAGGCGACGGTTACCGGAGAAGAAATAATAAGCGGGCGGGATTGTTACGTGCTGGAGTTATCCGCTGTTGAATCTGATCTCGCTTACCAAAAGCGTAAGCTGTATGTGGATAAAATAAGAATGGTTGCCATAAAGGAAGAGCGATTTGCGAAAAGTGGTAAATTGTTAAAAACAACACTTATGGAAGAAGTGATGCAAGTGGCGGATCGCTGGATCCCTAAAAAAATGATTTTTAAGGATGCCTTATCGGAAGGAAGCGGGACTGAATTTATAATTGATGAAATTGAATTTGATGTGGAAATTCCTCAAACAGTTTTTTCGAAAGCATCCCTAAGAAAATAATTATTTTTTAAATTTGCTTTGCGGGTCGGCAACTTGACCATCCTATGCAACATGAAGTCGAAAGCGGCTCCACTTTTTCTACAAACAGTCTTTGAGTTGCCTAAAGGCAGACAGGCAGACACTTAATAGTAAAATTCAAGAAATATTGAATTGTTTACGTATTAAAATCAATTCAGCACAACCAGTTCTTTGGTTGTTTTATTCAAAATCTCACAGCCATCCTCTTTTATGATTACATCATCCTCAATGCGCACCCCGCCCCAGCCGGGGATATAAATTCCGGGTTCGATGGTTACTACATTATTGGTTTTCAAAATCGATTCGCTCAAATGATTTAACCGCGGTTCGGTGTGAATTTCTAGACCCAAGCCGTGGCCGGTACCATGGTTGTAATATTCACCATATCCTCTATCGGTAATAATGTCTCGAGTGGTTTTATCCATTTCTTTACAGGATATACCAGCCTTTGCTTTTTCACACCCCGCCTGTTGTGCTTCCAAGACACTCTTGTAAATATCATGATGTTTTTCGGTTGCAAAACCAAGAACAGGAGTACGGGTCATATCGGAATGATAACCGGCATATTTTGCTGCCGCATCAATAACAATAAAGTCACCCTTTTCCAAAGGCCGATCCCCGGAAACTGCGTGGGGTAATGCTCCATTCGGTCCACCGGCTACGATGGGTTCATAGGCTTCCCCGTCGCTTTCCTGGCGGTAACGCATCACCAGATGAATGGCAATTTCTTTCTCAGTCATGCCCGGTTTCAGCATGGGCAGAATTTCTTTATATATTGCATCTGTCACTTCTGCGGCTGTGCGAAAGGCATCCAATTCTGAGGAATCTTTCACTGCTTGAAGATTCTCCATCAGCTTGGATGTTAATTCCCATTTAATTTCCGGAAAAGTTTGAATCATCATGTGGTATTCACTTACGCTCACATGTTCTGATTCTAAACCCAGTTTCATTCCGCTTTTGATTATTTTCTTTCTTTCAATAATAGAAAAATGTGTCCCAAAATCAATAATGGACTTCAAACCTTTTACCTGCCTTTCTGCTTGTAAATCGTAACGTCCATCTGAAATAAAATAAGATTCTCCGTTTGTAATAAGGCATGTTGCGGCAGACCCTGTAAAACCACAGATATATCGAATGCTTGTGAGATTTGTTAACAAGATTCCATCCAGGTTCAATCGACTCAATTGTTGTTTCAATTGGTCCTGTCTTTTGATAAAGTATTTTTCGCTCATCTATATTTCCATTGATTCCTGAATATTTTTCCGTTCTATTGCAATGCGATTTTTATCTTCACCTTTTTCTTCTAGCATATCCAGTACTTGAAGCGCCTGAAAAAGCAATCCCTGATTTCGTAATACTGCCACCATAGTAAATGTGGCTAGACGCTGACTAATATCTGCAGTATCTAATTCTCTTTTTACTTCTTTTATTTTATTTGGTTTTTTTGGTTTTGAAGTACCCGTTTTTTGTACCGGTGTGTGATTAATATATTCGAGTGCTTTTTCATTTCCCGGATCCCATTTTAAAATCAGTTCCCATGTTTTTAAAATAGACGCTTCAGCCCGGTTTAGTTTTGTTTGAATGTCAACCAGCGCCAATGCTGCTTGTAAATGGACAGTCCCTGTTTTTAGGGCTGACTTCAATGATTTTTCTGCGTTTATATGATCTCCAGTGGATTCTTCAATTTTCCCCAATATGGTTAAACCATCCGCATGCTCCGGATGATATTTCAGCCCTATCTCACAGACTTTTTTCGCCCTCGTAAAATCATCAATTTCAAAATAATGATTTGCTAATACTGGAAATAACACTGTATCGAATTGTTCGGAAAAATGTAGTTCCAATGCGGTACGATTATTTAGATCCATTGGTTAACGACGGTTTGTTTTAACCCAATCAGTAATATAATCGATTGTTTCCTGAACGGGGGTCCCGGGTCCAAACATTTTCCCTACACCAATTTTTGCCAGAGCTTCCATATCTTTTTTTGGAATAATACCACCGCCGGTCAGGAGGACATCATCCAATCCCTTTTCATTCATTAATTTAATCACTTTGGTAAAAATGGTCATGTGTGCATTATTAAGGCTGGAGAGAGCAATAACGTCCACATCTTCTTGCAGTGAGGCAGATACGATCATTTCAGGGGTCTGGCGAAGTCCCAGATAAATGACTTCCATACCGGCATCGCGATACGCTGCTGCCAGAATCTTTATTCCTCGATCATGACCGTCCAGTCCCGGTTTAGCCATGAGAATTCTGATTTTCCGTTTCATATTTTACAATACCTTTAATGAGCCGGAAATTACAACTCTCTGCTCGTTGGATTCAGTTCAAATTGATTGATTGATTGATTGATTGATATTTTCAAAATTACACTTTCATTTTATTTTTTGCTATCCAGTATAATGGTTACCGGCCCGTCATTTTCAATTTTCACATTCATCATGGCTCCGAATTTTCCCCGTTGAACCGGGATATTTTCTTTCTCCAACCTCTTCATAAAATCTTTATAGAGCACCCTCCCTTTGTCTGGCGGCGCAGCATGTACAAAACTAGGACGACGACCTTTATGGGTATCGGCACAAAGGGTAAATTGACTAACGACCAATGCTGATCCGGAAATATCCTTTATGGACAAATTCATTTTTTCATTTTCATCGTTAAATATACGAAGCTCGGAAATTTTATCTGATAAGTGGGCGCTATCCTGCTCATCATCGTCATCCATGACGCCCAAAAGAATCACCAACCCATTTTTTATTTCCCCAACCGTCCTGCCTTTAATGGAGACTTTTCCGGAAGTCACCCGCTGCAAAACAGCAATCAATTAGACACCCAAACGTTTTCTTTTCCGTACATCTCTCGCAGCTTACTGAGAAATTCCCGTCTGGAAGAAACCCTCACATTGTGAGATAAAATCCTCTGCCCTTTTCCTTCTTTAATATCCACATGAAACATTAATCCACAGCTCCCGTGATATTGCTGCGTTAGTGAAAACAATCCATCTACATCATCAGAATACATTTGATCGGGTTCTAATCGAATATTGACATGTTTTGAATAGTAATCTCGTGCCTTATCTAATGCCACAATTTCATCGGCAATGATTTTTAAATCACTGAAATCAGATGTGTCTGTTGGTTTTCCGCTAACAAAAACAATTTCATCATTACCTAATATATCTTTATATTTTTCAAATACACTGCTAAATGTCAAGACTTCCGCCTGCCCCCCAAGACATTCCAGTTTAAAAAAGGCCATCTGGTTATTTTTACGATCAAAGTGCAGTCTGAATTCCTGAATACTGCCGCCAACGCGAACATTATCTAATTTTATCTCTTCAACATTATCACTGAAATCAAAATTACTGAATTCTTCCAAATCTTCGGCATATTTCAACAAAGGGTGTCCGGTTAAATAGAGACCCAATACATCTTTTTCTTTTTGCAGCGATACGGTATCTGCCCAGGTGTCGGTCTTTATCAATTCAGGCGTCATGGCATGGTGTCCGTTGGCTGCAGAACCGAACAAATCTTCCTGTTGGCGGTGTCGATTTTCCTGAATCCGCTGACCATACTTTAGGGCGATATCAATGGATTCAAATTTTTCTGCTCGTGTCCCGCTCATGCTATCCATCGCTCCGGACATAATCAGGCTCTCCAGAACCTTACGATTTACTGCCCGTAAATCAACATTTGAAGTAAAATCGAATAATGAATCAAATGTTTTTTGTTTATTTCTTGTGGCCAAAATATGTTCCAACGCTTTCATCCCGACATTCTTGATGGCATTCAGTCCGTAAGAAATGGTTTGTTTATTAACCGGTTTAAAGTGAATATCAGAAATATTCACATCAGGTGCATCCACTTTTATTTTAAGTTTTCGGCATTCATTAATCAGAATCACTACTCGATCAATATTTGACATTTCACTGGTGAGGTTTGCAGCCATGAATTCAGCCGCATAGTGAGTTTTAAGCCAAGCCGTTTGATATGCCACATACGCGTATGCAGTAGAATGGCTTTTGTTAAATCCGTATTCAGCAAATTTTTCAATGAGAGCATATATCTTTTCAGCGTTCAGGCGGCTAATATTATTTTCAACCGCGCCGTCAATAAATTTGATTTTCAATTCCTCCATCAACTCTTTGATTTTCTTTCCCATTGCCCGGCGCATGATGTCTGCTTCAGCCAGTGTGAATCCGGCAATTTCGTGAGCAATTTGCATAACCTGTTCCTGGTATACAATAATACCGTATGTTTCTTTCAGGATATGCTCCATTGCTGGATGAAGATAGGTAATCTTTTTCTTTCCGTGTTTCCGTTTAATAAAATCGTCAATATTTTCCATGGGACCCGGACGGTAAAGCGCATTCATGGCAATCAAATCTTCAATTTGGGTCGGTTTGAGTTTTTTTAAAAATTCCCGCATACCGGACGATTCAAACTGGAAAACACCAATAGTCATGCCTTTGGCAAATATTTTATAAACATCGGGGTCATCCATTGGGATTGTATTTATATCTACATTGATATTTCGTTCTTTCAATAATTTCAGGGCATGGTCGATAACCGTTAAGTTCCTCAAACCAAGAAAATCCATTTTCAATAAACCCAGATCTTCCAAGCCTTTCATGTCATATTGGGATGTAATATCACCGGTATTGGACTTAAAGAGAGGTGTGTAGTCGGTCAAATCCCCAGGGGTGATTACAACACCGGCGGCATGAGTAGAGGCATGGCGGTTCATTCCTTCTAAAGTTAGCGCATGATCAATGAGTTCTTTATATTGACCATCGGCAGCTTCTCGCATAATCGGGTTCTGCTCCAATGCTTGTTTTAGTGTAATAAAAGGACCAGTGGGAATCATTTTTGCGATTTTATCTACTTCGCCGAATGAAAACCCAAGAACACGTCCAACATCCCGGATGGCCTGACGTGCCTTCATTTTCCCAAATGTAATAATTTGTGTTACAGAATTTTCGCCATACTGTTTTTTAATATAATCAATGACTTCACCACGGCGTTCAATGCAGAAGTCTATATCGATATCAGGCATACTGATACGTTCAGGATTTAAAAACCTTTCAAAAAGTAATTCATGTTTTAACGGATCAATCGTTGTGATGTCAAGGGCGTACGAAACCAAACTCCCTGCGGCAGAACCCCGTCCGGGACCCACCGGTATATGATTATCTTTTGCATATTTAACAAAATCCCGGGTAATCAGAAAATATCCGGCAAAACCCATTTGCTTAATGACATCCAGTTCGTGGGTTAATCGCGCCTGGAGTTCCGGTGTTATTCCTCCATAAAGATCACGGACTCCGTTTTCGCATAAATTTTTAAGATAATTATCCGGATTTCGGGATGGCGCACTTTCAGGAATCGGGAACCTGGGTAAATGATAATCCCCCATGGGTAACTCCAAATCGATACTATCCGCTATCTTCCGGGTATTTTCCATTGCTCCGGGGTAATTCTTAAATAGCTTATACATTTCATCTTGCGATTTAAAATAAAATTCGGGCGTTGCGTACCGCAGACGGTTCGGATCATCCCGTTCTTTACCCGTCCCCAAGCAAATATGAATATCATGTGCTTCCCAGTGATCATGCACTGCGTAATGAGCGTCGTTTGTAGCGACGAGGGGTAAATCCAACTCTTTCGCCAGCTTGGTAATGAGTTCTATATTTCTCACTTCAGCATCAATGCCATGATTTTGAATTTCTAAATAATATCTTCCAGGGAACATTTCCGCAAATTCCAATGCTGCCGCCTTGGCTCCCTCCCTATCTCCATTCACCAGCTTTTCAGGGACTTCTCCTTTTAAGCACCCGGATGAACATATTAGTCCGTCGCTGTGTTCCCTTAGTAATTCCTTATCAATTCTGGGACGATAATAAAACCCCTCTAAATAGCCGTATGTTACCAATTTCATTAGGTTTCTATACCCGGTATAATTTTGAGCCAGAAGAACGAGGTGATTATTTCCCCAACCTCCTTCAGCCCTAGGTTTCTTATCAAAACGACTGCCATGAGCCACGTATATTTCACATCCAATAATGGGTTTTACGCCCTTTTTCTTCGCAGATTTGTAGTACGGAACGGCGCTGAACATATTGCCATGCTCTGTCAGCGCTACTGAATCCATCCCCAGATCATCAACGGTGTTCACCAATGTCCGGACAGTTTGGGCGCCGTCTAAGAGACTGTAATCAGAATGGTTGTGTAAATGGACGAATTCAGTTGACATAATTATCGATAAAAAAAGCCATTAATCCTGCAATTGTACTGAATTTTAATATATCGGAAAATCGCTTTACCTGATCTATTTCAGGTGATTTCAAAAATGAAAATACGATTATTGTTAGAGGTATTTCTACACCTAATACAAGAATAATTAAATACGGCAACCCATAATATCCGGCGACAAATGGAACCGGCCCACCCAGCCCAATGATGAATGCTGCGATGATGGCAATGTAACCTGATTTTTGCATACCATACTTTACAGGAAATGTATTCAAGCCTGCTTTTGAATCTCCTTTAATATCCGCTATATCTTTTATCAGCTCCCGCACAAATGTGAGCCCAAACGCCAGTAAGGCAGGAATAACCATTGGTTCTACATTATTAAAGGCTGCCCCGGCAAAAATGAACGCCAAACCCAAAATCAATGCGACTGCAGCATTTCCAAAAAGAGGCGTTCTTTTCAACCTCTTGCTGTAAATAATCATGATGGGCATGGATAAACCGATGGCAATCAATTGAGCCATAATGGGAAGCCAAAGAGCACATGCGCTCCCGGCTGCAAAAAAAATAACGGACATGACCGTGGCTGTTTTAATCTTTACATATCCCTTTACTAAAGGTCTATTGGGTCGATTCACAGTGTCTGTTTTATAATCTTCCACATCGTTGTATGCATTGGCGGCGGCATTGTAACAAACGACAACACAAATCGTTAGGATTAGTGTTTGTACATCGTACATCCTGTTTAATATACCAGCGCTGACTACCATCGAAAATGCACCCGTCAATAAATTTAACGGACGCAATAACTTTATATGCCACCAGAGCGATTTCATTGTACTTGTACCTTTAAAACACGGTTGGCTCCATTAAAATCAGTGACAAATTCTAATTGATAAAAATGGTTTGTCCGAAAATACTCAGCGGCTTTTTGAGGGTGATCTCCCAGTCCTACTTCCATGATTAGCCAGCCTCCGGGAAATACCCATTTCTTGGCATTGTTTGCTAAATGTCTATAAAACGTGAGACCGTCATGATCGTCCGTAAGAGCCTGGCGGGGTTCGTGATTCCGAACTTCCTTCATGAGGGTAGCCATTTCATCTTTTGGAATATACGGTGGGTTCATCAACAATCCATTGTAGGTCGGTTCAGGAGGATAATAATTTAAAAAATCAGTATTCTTGAACGTCACGTTTGATACTTTATTCAGAGCCGCATTTTCTTTAGCGATTACCAAACAGTTAGATGAAACATCCAATCCATCTATTTCTGCATGGGGCAATTCTGCTGCAACGGATACGGCAATACATCCGGAGCCTGTTCCAATATCAACCAATCCTGGATGTTCTAATTCTTGGAAAGTATAAATTGCTACATCAACCAAGCGCTCTGTTTCTTGCCGGGGGATCAGCACATCTTTGGTTACATTAAATCGTCTTCCGTAAAATTCTGTCCATCCGGTAATATATTGGGCCGGCTCGCCTACGGAACGTTTTTTAACCCATTGTTCAAATATGATTGCTTGTTCGTTGGAAATTTCTGAATCGTATAACTGAAGTTCCGAAAGTTTACACTCTAGGAGTGCGGATAAAAGCCATTTGGTTTCTTGCCGGGGATTTTCGATCATGGATGATAGTTGATTCACAGACCAATCCAGCCAGCGTTTGATTTGATTGCCTGTGGGAACCGGGACCATCAGTCCCCAGCCAAAAGCTCCTGCTGTTCTGCAAGTTTTAATTGTTCAATCAATTCCTTAATATTGCCATTCAATACATCCTCCAAATTATACGCTGTATAATTGATTCGATGATCTGTAATCCGCCCTTGAGAATAATTATATGTTCGGATTTTTGCAGAACGGTCACCTGTAGAAACCATTAATTTGCGAACATCTGCCCGCTCCTGCGCTAATCGCTCTTGTTCTTGCGCCAATAACCTTGAGCGAAGCACTTTCATAGCCAATAGGCGGTTTTGATGTTGGGATTTTTCATCCTGGCATGATACGACCAAACCGGAAGGCAGGTGTGTGATCCGTATAGCAGATTCCGTTTTATTCACATGCTGACCTCCAGCGCCACTAGCGCGGAAAGTATCGATTTTTAAATCATTTTCATTTATATCTATTTCTGCTTCTTCTGCTTCAGGTAAAACAGCCACGGTGGCAGCAGAGGTATGAACACGCCCCCCTGTTTCAGTTTTTGGAACACGCTGGACACGGTGGACACCGCTCTCATATTTCATAAATCCATAAGCGCCCTTACCCGTGATGGAAAAAATAATTTCTTTGTAACCGCCAATACCGGTTTCATTTACCCCCATCACTTCACTCACCCAATTGTTTCTTTCGGCATAATGGATATACATGCGATATAAGTCTGCCGCAAAAAGTGCAGCTTCCTCACCACCGGTTCCTGCACGAATTTCAACAATCGTATTTTTATCGTCATTTGGATCTTTCGGGAGTAATAATGTTTTCAGTTCGGCTTCCAACCTCTTTTGTAGCTCTCTCAAATCAGAAAGTTCCTCTTGGGCAATCTCTTTTAGGTCTGCATCGTATCCTTTGAGAATTTCTTCATCATCTTCAATTTGTTGGATAATAGATAAAAATTCTTCTCCTTTATTTACAATAGCAGATAATTGGCTGTGTTCCTGCGCAGTTACTTTTAATCGATCTTGGTCCGAAATCACAGCTGTTTCGGTTAATAATTGACCCAATTCATTATACCTGGCAATAACTGTTTCGATTTTATCCTTCATTAGATAGCATCGGCTGTATATTTTTTACCTGCCATTTTATTATATTGATTGCCAAAGGCATTTTTTAAAGCAGTAATAGCTACTTCAATCATATCGTCATCAGGCGGTTGGGTGGTTATCCTTTGCAGCCACAATCCGGGCGCTCTTAATGCGTGAAAGAATAGATTTTTATCCTTGCGAGCGGTAAGTTTTATGATTTCATAAGAGACTCCCGCTACGATAGGCATCAGGGGTAAATGAAATGCAATACGATGAAATATAGTAATGTCACCCACAATGGCTATTATGATGGTATCAATGAATGCAAAAACAAGAATGGCTGATAATAATACAATGAATAAGAAACTGGTTCCGCAACGGGGATGGTAGGTTGGAAATGATTGGGCATTTTCTATATTGACATTTTTCCCAGATTCAAAATTGAACACCACCCGGTGTTCAGCGCCGTGATATCGAAAAAGACGTTTCACATCTTTCATCATTGAAATGGCTAATAAATACAAAATGAAAAACGAAATACGAAAACATCCTGAAATCAAATTAAAAAACAATGCGTCTTTCTCTATATCCAACAGCCACGTGGTAATCCATAGAGGGCCGACAACAAACATTCCAATTGCAAGCGCTATGGCAAATAACATTGAAAGTGAGTTAGCCAGTTTACCCGGCTTTTTCTCAGCTTCTTCCGGCAGTGCGATATCTGCAGACCATTGCAATGTAGACATTCCCATTTTCATTGATTCAAATAAGGCCATGATACCTCTGAATACCAGTTTCTCCCAAAAGGGAGATGTTTCTACTTTAGAAATGAATTCATGTTTATCAATGTGCATCTTGCCCTCGGGGTCCCGTACAGCAGTTGCGTAGGCGCCGGGAACACGCATCATGACGCCTTCGATGACGGCTTGACCGCCAACAAGAATGGAAGGCTTCATTAGGGTAATTAACAAATGTTTCATCGATAAAAAAATGGCTCCAGTCAGATAAAACTATGGAGCCATCAATTTGCTTGTGTTAGTTATCGAGCGACTTTTGCGTATTTTTCATTGAACTTTTCAATACGACCGGCCGTATCTACCAACTTCTGTTTTCCTGAGAAAAACGGATGACAAACAGAGCAGATATCAAGCCGTTGGTCACCAACGGTACTGTACACTTCGAATGAATGACCACAAGCACAATGTACTTTACTCAGTTTATAATCAGGATGAATTCCTTGTTTCATAATAAAACTCCTTTTAATTCAATTGTTTTAATGCATGTGCCACTTTGGATATTCCTCTTCGAATTGTATCACTATCCGTGGCGCATGAAAATCGTATATAACCCGGTGCACCAAAACCGTCCCCGGGTACCGTTACTACAGACTTTGAATTTAATATATATCCGCTCAGATCGAAAGAATCCCGGATTATTTTTTCATGAGTCTTTTTTCCAATATAATAGGACATATTTGGGAATGTATAAAACGCTCCACCCGGAATTGCACATGATACTCCGGGAATTTCATTCAATAGACCCACCATCAAATCACGGCGTTTTTTAAATTTCAATCTCATTTCTTCAGCGGGTTGTTGATCTCCCGTTAATGCGGCAATGGCTGCCCGCTGACCGATTGAATTCGCGCAGGATGTTGCTTGTCCCTGAATTTTACCCATTGCTTTAATGATCGTCTTGTCTCCTGCGGCATATCCGATTCGCCAACCTGTCATGGCATAAGTTTTTGAGAGACTCATGCAGGTGATTACTCTTGCTCCGATATTGTGATCGCGATTCAATTTTTCCGCGCTGATAAATTCTCCATCGAAGATCAGACGTTCATAGCATTCATCTGATATTACAGTCCAATCGCGCTTTGCCGCAATATTTAACAGCCTGATTAATGCTTCAGCGCTCCACACACCACCAGTTGGATTGGAGGGAGAATTAACAATAACGCCTTTAATATTTTCCGTTGTTTTCTTCTCCAAATCATCAAAATCTGCCTCAAATTGATTCTCGGAACGTGTTTTTACAATGATTGGTTCAGCATCTGCTAATCGTACAAACTCAGGAAAGGATACCCAGTAAGGGGCGAAAACCACCGCTTCATCCCCTTTGTCAAACAATACTTGACAGACATTGTATAGGCTTTGCTTTTCCCCGTTTGAAACAAGAATTTCACTAGGATCAAATTCCAACCCATTCTCACGCTTTAGTTTTTCGCAGATAGCCTGCCGGAGTTCAATCATGCCGGATCCGGCTGTATACTTTGTGTATCCGTCATCCATGGCCTGTTTACCGGCGTTGATAATATGATCCGGTGTATTAAAATCAGGTTCTCCTACGCTGAAGTTGATTACATCAATGCCTTGAAACCGCATTTCAGCTGCCTTTGATGCCATCTCCAGAGTAAACGAAGGCTTTACCCGGTCAATCCGGGATGCCAACTTAACGGGTGTGGATGTCATTTATAATTTATGCTGTTTTTTATGAAATTCAGGACTGTTGAATTTTGCATCATCAGAAAATGAATCATCCGTTTCTATGTCAAATTCTTCTGTTAATACTTTTTTACTGCTTTTTCTAACAGACCTTTTTGGTGTTTTTTTCACAGTCTTTTTAACTGTCTTTTTTTCCGGTTTCTTTTCTAGTTTCTTTTTCGGTTCTTCGTCTAATATTTCATCTTGTTTTTTGTCAATCGTTTTCTTTTTAACTCTATTCCGTTTTGGTTTCGGAACATCTTTCATCGAAACGCCTTCGAGATCAGACTCTGCATAAGCTATTTGTGCCTCGGATTCTTTTTTATCAATATCTTCGTCTAATTTTTCCGGATCGAATTGAAACGACTTTGGATTAAACATACCATATAGCGCTCCATAACCGCGTGTTATTCCATTTCCGATGCCCATATAATTAGGAAGAAGAAAATTGGTTCGAAATTCACCGGAGAATGCACCCCAAAATCGTTCATCAACTGGTTTTGGAAACATGGACGTTAAGTTTACTTTTGTAAAGATTTTATCGTTGATTTCAACTCCCATTTCACGAGCTAGAAATACAATGTTTTGTCCCAAAAGCCGATTCAGAAATGATATGCGCTCCATATTATTTAAGAAACGATACCGACTACCGGTTGTTTGGTTTAATGCCACCCACGGAGTCAGGAAGCGATACCTGATTAACCTGTCCACTTGCCTAAAATGATCTGAATTGGATACGATATCCGTATCAAATACTTGGAATGTAATATTACCAAAATCCAATATGTCGAGTCTGTCTGCCAACTCAATAACAGGATCGACCCCTTCGTGGATTCCAACAATATATATTTGTTCATTCAGGATTTTTACTTGTACCCTGGGATAGAGAAATTGATCCCGATATGTACCATCCATCATTGAAATAACTTCCAAATCTGGATATTGACGCATGAAAACGCCTTTAACCTGATACGGCGTCTTTCTAACTGGTTTATCCGTTATTACACGAACAGTAACTGTGCGCACCTCAGCGTTACTGTATTCCATAATTACACCTCATTTGCTAGTTATAATAAAAAGGACTACACCTTTAATAGTAAGTTACATTTATTGATTCATAGTTTCCATAAATTCTTCATTGCTCTTTGTCCGCTTCATTCTTGTATGCATAAACTCCATAGCTTCAATAACGTTCATCTCATTTAAGAGTTTCCTTAAAATCCACATTCTTCCGAGTGTCTTTTTATCTAAGAGCAATTCTTCTTTTCTTGTCCCGGAACGAACAATATCAAACGAAGGATATATTCGACGGTCACTAAGGCGGCGATCTAAAACAAGTTCCATATTACCGGTTCCTTTAAATTCCTCAAAAATGACTTCATCCATTCTGCTTCCTGTGTCGATCAGAGCAGTGGCAATAATCGATAAACTACCGCTTTCTTCCGTATTTCTCGCAGCGCCAAAAAATTGTTTCGGTTTTTTCAGAGCATTTGAGTCCACGCCGCCGGATAAAATTTTACCACTGTGTGGAATGACTGCATTATGAGCGCGACCCAGGCGGGTAAGGCTGTCGAGTAAAATAACAACATCATGACCATATTCTACCATGCGCCTTGCCTTCTGTAAAACCATGTCTGCGACGGCTACGTGACGTTCGGGCGGTTCATCAAAGGTTGAGCTTACAACTTCTGCGTTCACTTGCTGTTTCATATCGGTTACTTCTTCCGGCCTTTCATCTATAAGCAGAATAATTAATTTGACTTCCGGGTGATTTGTCAATAATGAATTGGCAATTTTTTGCAGCAAAATTGTCTTTCCCGTTTTTGGTTGAGCAACGATCAGTCCGCGCTGCCCTTTTCCAATAGGAGAAATTAGATCCATAATCCTCATTGATAAATCTTTTGATTCTGTTTCTAATTTAAATTTTTCATCAGGATATTTCGGAGTTAGATTATCAAATAATATTCCTTTTTTGACCTGATCCGGTGATTCGTCGTTCACCGTTTCCAGTTTCAGAAGCGCATAAAACCGCTCTTTAGCTTTGGGTTTACGTATTTGACCATAGACAGAGTGTCCTGTTTTTAGACCGAAACGCTTAATTTGGGACGGACTTACATAAATATCATCCTGACCAGGTAAATAGTTAAAGTCAGGGCTTCTCAAAAAACCGTAGCCTTCGTTTAATACTTCAAGAACGCCTCTGGCATGTAATAAGCCCTCTTTCTCGTTTTGCGCTTCAAGAACTTTAATAATTAATCCCTGCTTATTCAAGCCAGAGGATCCCTGGATTTTTAAATCCTGAGCCATTTTCACCAGTTCTTTAATATTTAGGGATTGTAGTTGATTAACATCCATATATAAATAACTCCAATTGAATTATGATAGTCTGTTTTTTATGAAATTTTCTTTGTGAAATATATTCCTGCGGAAGCAGGTGCATAGAAAGGGCGAAATTACTCTAAATGAACCCATTGTCAAAGAAAAAATGAAAATGTTTAAAAACGTTTTTTGCAATATAATGGGAGCCAAAAACCAATCCTGGTATTTCTATGTTGGCAGAAGAGGTAAAATCTTTCAAATGACTTATTGGTTGGGCATCAATATCATTTTCCTTTAATCGATCACTCAAATCAATGGCGCCAATGAGTAGATCGTTATCATCATCAATAGTCCATATTTTCTCAAACTGATCTTTTAATGAAGGTGTAATCAACTCTAATTCTTTATCTTCTTTCAAAGCAATGAGCCCAACGGGCTTCCTATTAAATAAAACTTTTATTGTATTAAGTGCACAGTTGATTCCATCTGCGTTATGGGCAACATCGTAAACAATTGGAGGCCGAAATGATAACACCTGGAAGCGACCTGGCCACGCTGCCTTTTTTAAACCTCTATTTATGGTAGTTTGGGTTATATTAAAATTCAACGAACGAACTGCTTTAATCGCAAGGGATGCATTAACAGCTTGATGATTACCAATTAACGATGTTGTGTAAGGTAAATCGCCCCATATAAACGTTGTGCCGGTTAAGGACACACTACAACGATCAGGTGTTTTAAGAAATTGAATATTTTCGCCAACGGCTTTTGCTTTCTCTTCAAAAACAGATCGAACGGCATTCATTTGAATACAGCTTATTGCCGGAGTCCCTTTTTTTATTATTCCTGCTTTTTCCCTGGCAATATTATTAATTTTTTCACCTAGTATTTCCCGGTGATCCATACTAACTCTTGTCAGAACTGAAATCTTCGGCCGGATGACATTTGTTGAATCCAGTCGACCGCCCAAACCTGTTTCAATGATGGCGTAATTAACATTCTTCCTATGAAAATACCAGAGTGCCATAGCTGTTGTTGTTTCAAAAAATGTACTTTCGATCGCCTTAATATCATCATAAAACAAATCCATAAATTCTACAATATCTTCATCAGAAATTGGAATACCATTAACTCTAATGCGCTCATTGAAATGGATTAAATGGGGGGAAGTATATAAACCAACCTTTACCCCGGCTTCACGCAAAATGGAAAAAATCATCGCACAAGTAGACCCCTTCCCATTTGTTCCTGCTACATGGATGCACTTCAATTTTTTATGTGGGTTGCCGCACGCACCTAAAAGCATTTCAGTATGTTCAAGCCCTGTTTTAATTCCAAGGCGCTGTAACGAGTATAATTCTTTAAGGATTTTCTGTAAATCAGAAATCATGAACCATTTGGACGTTATCTAAAGATGAGCCCAAAAAGCGTTTCCCAATTGCTTCAAACCTCAAGGGAATATCTGTGACGTAACACCTGAGCGATCCTGTTTGATTCCCGGTATTTAATAAATTAGAGTTTGAAAGCTGGCTTTGTGTCTCGCGCGCGACTGCTTCTGCTGAGTCAATCAAAATCATTTTCTTATTTACGTAATGTGCAATGACGTTTTTTAATAATGGATAATGAGTACACCCAAGAATTAATGTATCAATTATATTGTCATTAAATTGGTCCAAATAGTGGGCAGTAATTTTCTCAACAACGTCTCCTTCAAGCCAACCCTCTTCGGCCAGTGGAACAAAAAGTGGACACGCCTGTGTACTTGTAATAACATTTTTATCGATATTGTATATTGCATTCTCATACGCTCCGGAACTAACGGTGGCCACCGTTCCAATGATGCCGACGTGTTTATTACGAGTTGCTTTCACTGCTTCCTTCGCACCTGGATTGATAACACCTACGACCGGCTCAGAAATATTTATCATTAAAGTATCCAAAGCCATTGCAGTCGCAGTATTGCACGCAACCACAATTAATTTTGAATTATTATTTATTAAATAATTTGTGATATCATTAGAATACTCGATAATGAGTTCTTTACTTTTATTGCCATATGGGACTCGTGCGGTATCACCAAAATAAATAATGGATTCATTCGGGAGGAGTTCTTTTATCGCTTTCACAACGGTTAGTCCTCCCAATCCTGAATCAAACACGCCGATGGGTCTTGTATCAGACATTATCCCTCTACCAATAATTCTTCTCGAAGAGTTCGGAATTTTATGATGGCATTAAAAATTCCATCCGCAATTTTTTGTCGATACACAGGTTGCTTCATGCGGGCCTCTTCAGTCGTGTTTGAGAGAAAGCCAGTTTCAATGAGTACATTGGGCATGCTTGCTCCTACCAGTACAACAAATCCTGCTTGCTTTACGCCCCGGTTTGTACTGTTCAATCTTTTTCCTAATTCTTCTTGAATAAGAGCAGCTAATTCTTCACTTTCTTTCATGAACATTGATTGAGCCATCGTTGCCATGATTAAATTTTCTCCGGTTAATTCTTTATATTTTTCACCGCTGCGTTCTTCCATTTTGATTACTGAATTTTCGCGATGTGCCAATTCAATGGCATCATCGGATTTTCCTTGTTTAAGCAGGAAGGTCTCAAATCCCCTGGCTGATCGATTTGGATTGCTGTTGCAGTGGATACTTACAAACATTTTACCATTATTTTCATTTGCAATTTTGGTCCGTTTCCACAGAGGAATAAAAACATCTTCATCTCGAGTATACACTACATTAATATTGGTTTTCTTTTCCAGAAGGAGCCCCAGTCTCTTGGTGATATCCAATACAATATCTTTCTCACGTGTTCCCTTTTTCCCGACGGTACCTCCATCCTTCCCGCCATGACCTGCATCTAACACCACGGCATCTAATTGCCATCTTTCTCTCAAGGCTCTGATGCGATCTGCGCTTTTATTAAATGGAGTGCGTAATGTAATTACAATCTTAGTCGGATCTGGGCTTTGAAACACTTCATGCCCTATAATATCTGATCGAAGACGAAATGCTAATTGAGCAGATTCTGCAAATTGATGTGCAGTGACTTTTGCCACAACGCCTCTGGTATCCGCTTTTTTTATTTTTGTAGTATCAACAAGTCCGTCCTGAATAGTGAGATAAAACCATCCATTTTCATGGATAAATGAACTGATATGACCTTCGTCAAATTGCTGTCGTGTATAAAGAGTTAAAATTGTTCCATTTGATTTTTGATCAATTTCTAAATTTGTGATATTGAAATTGACCACATTAATATCTAGTCTCATTTTTTTTGGATCATAAGATAATCCGGGTAAAACTGTTTTTTTTAGAATATTTAAAAAGGGAACGGTCGGCAAATAAATATCATCATCCTTTTCTCTGGCAAAGACAGGCATGTGATAAACTTCTTCATCCACTAAAACATAACTTGAATTGTTCGAAATTTTTATACGTTTATCCGAAAAATAAAGCACCATTTTTTTTCTGTCACTATTTATATAAGGTTGTCTGGAAGTTAGAATTTCAGACAAATTTTTTGCCGAAATATATGATGGATTATCACCCAATATTTTTAGTTCTGATTCCTGTTTATTTACACTATTATATACGGTTATTGAGGCGTTCATCCATGATGAACAAAAAAGGATCACTAATAGACGATTTATAATAATGTTTCTACGAATCATAGGCGGGAAGTTATTCTTATAAAAACAACCTCTGCAATGGTACTCTATAAATTTATTTGGATCGCTAACGCACCGATTTTATGCGAAGTTCCAAGAAGCGCGTAGGTTGACCATCTAACTCGGCATCT
Source organism: uncultured bacterium (assembly GCA_964491015.1). Classification (GTDB taxonomy): domain Bacteria; phylum Fidelibacterota; class Marinisomatia; order Marinisomatales; family TCS55; genus JADFRD01. The sequence goes on from CAZBEY010000003.1 coordinate 45,533, forward strand.
AAGAAAAACTCGGTAATTATCTTTTTTAAATATTTGAATTCTTGTTCCTATTTGCTGACCATTGTTACTAACGGCGATGCTGTTCATTTCTCCCGGAAGATTAAGACCCCAAAAATAAATTCTGCTATTATAATCGTTGATTTTAGATATAATCCAGATGACTGTAGAGCTAAAATGTTCCCCTTTGAATGCTATTCTTGTTTCTAATCCGTATCCGTGAGAAGCGTTTTTATTAAATGTTGCTATATTTATTTGCCAACGGATATTTACTCGTTTATTTATTTTGTACTGATATTGCCATTTTGAAGTCACTCGTTTGATTTCAGAGAAATTTATATTATTGGGGAATCCTTTCTCATCTGATGTTTGTGACTTCTGTTTGAATTGCATTGTTAATTGATGTTCCGGATTAGACCATTTCCAACGAATTCCGTATTCCTGTTTGATTAAGCGATATGGAGAATGATTATCTTCTTCAATTTTTTGGGCAATGTCACTATATATTGCAAAACTATGTTTCTGTATTTTAACCTTGACGTTCTGAAAAATACCCATTTCTCCATCATTAAACCCTTTCCATTCTGAGAATGGTTGTGAACGGTAAGTCCTAAAATGATGTGGATATGATCGTATGGTAATCAAATATTTGACCCTATCCAATCTATATAGCACACCTGATAAAAAGGAAAAGTACTGTGTATTATGAATCGCACTTTCACCGAACCACTCCCAATTTTGCCATTTGCCTGACGTAAAAACAGATCTCGATCCGTTAGAGACGGTGGACCCGTTTAAATCAACAACTTGCTGATTGTTGATAATAATACCAACCTGATTGCTCAAATACTCATTACTCCACAAGATTGTAGATGATCTCTCTTTTAAATTGTTTTCAACTTTCAAATCATTTTCTGTTATATGCAAACCTGTTTCATCGATATTGATTTCTCCATTCTCCACTTTTCCGTCCTGGAATGTATTCCCAATTGAAATCATCATTATTCCATAGCCGGTTTTCCATTGAACCCCAAGCCCTTTTGTACTCCAGTATTCATTACTTGACCGATACGGTTTCAATCCTTTCCCTTTTCTGGTGATAACGTTGATTGTTTCAAATCCCTTATAAGCCGGGGTTGCCCTCCATGTGATTAAACCATAACCTCCTTCCAACTGATGATCGCCCACAATCCATTGTATTGATTTAGTCTTCCCCTGAAAATTAAAAACCGCATGGTCTAATATATTTTGTTCACCCGGGTCATTTTCAAATAACAATTCAGCATTATAATTACGAATTGATGCTGATGTTCGTAGATCATGTCGAACACCGTTTGTCATCGTAATTTTTTCTCGGATATATCCATAGATCTGCGGCTCACTGGTCATGCTAATATTATTGATTAACATTTTAACCGATTTGGATAATTGATTACTCTTTTTCAATTCGTCTAAAGTTTTTATCTGACTTAGTAGTTCCTGATCTTCTGAAGAGATTATGGAAATATTCGATAGAATTTGCATGACACTTTTTAAGTTCTGTTTTTCGGTTAACAAACTATTTAAATATATGATATCCTCTTCCGGGATTATGACATCAGAATCATATCCAAATTGATTTAGGATTTCCTCTGTGGAGTTTACTTTATCAGCGGAGGGAAAACCCCACACCCATGTAATGAGAAATATCCAAATAATTGTGTGTTGAAAATGCATAATTGATTGTTATTGTTTTATAGTCAATATTCAATCCCAGTGTTAATTGGTTTGGCGACGTCACATGACCGATACAAACGTCGATCCATGGCATTAACATGAATTGCCCGCCAAATTTTATTCGGCTGTCATTGAGAGTTTCTTTTTCCCACTCGAGTATTAATTTGAGCTTTTTTGATGGATCATACAAAATCCCCGATGAAATAACCTGTGGTAAAGGTTCTTTGGATCTGCTAATTGTTGGCGCATTGATATTTCTTAGACTGCCAAACCAGTTAATGTTATCATCTAAAGAAGCTCTCCATCCAAGATTAAACCCTATGCTGTTATCATGACCATACTCTTTGATTTTCAAATCATAGACCATTATTGATGCGCCCAACATCCATTTCTTTTTGATCCTTTTACCTGTCACAATCCCCAAAATAGTTTCCCTATATAACTGATCTCCGAAAACACTTTCTCCGACTGAAATATTCCAATGATGAAACGCCCCGGCTGCGACAGCACTGTGATGGCTCAAGGCCTTCAGTGAAAATTTTTCTCCCCATACAACACCAAAGTTGATTTTTTCAAACAGCATAACACTGGCCGGATCGCTAAAAATACCAATCGGATTTGATTGAGTATTTACCAATAGATATCCGGATGCAACAGATGCCGGGTCAGAGGGATAATGTTCAAAGGCTCCAAAAAGTTGATCCTGTTCAATGGCAACTAAAATTACAAAAACGGTTACGGTTCTTTTAACTTTTAGAGCGATAGTTATGACTCCATATATGAGAAAAGTTGAAATCAGAAACCCAACAGACATTATATCCCTATTTTAATAAATAAATTGCTCCAGAAAAAACTAATACTTGAATTGCTTCACATTCTCCAATGTTGGAACAAATTCATTAGGAAAAGTTTACACAACATTTTGTCAATAAACAACTACGCCCCGTCAAACGGGGCGCAGCATTTTAAAATGGATATTATTGGCTGTGGATTACTTTTTGGAGCTCATAGCAACAAGAAAAATCAGCGCCAACAAACCTGCCAGGCCTGCGTCGCCAAATTGTCCCATTAATCTACCTACTCCTGCAATCACGCCAAATGGATCGTCAAATAATATACCAATGACGATACCGAGGACCACCAGCGTTTTCAGCAGGTCGGTAATTTTGGCTATCCATTCATTTACTTGGTCAAAAGCATTCATATTTCCTCCTATGATGAGTTTATCAGGATCAAACGGGGATCGAATGTAAAAACGAGCCCCGTTGTAACTTCATCCTGTTATTATCCCACCATGGAAACGAGAAATAGCAATGCTAATAGACCCGCGAGTCCACCATCTAGAAACGTATTTACCAAATCAACTATTCCACCAACCGGATCAAATCCTGTTGCGTATAGAATGTTGGCAAAAACGAAGAATACAATTAAGCCTTTAATGAGACTTACTATTCCTGCTACGACACTATTGACGGTTGAGCTTACATCAGCCATGATGTTCCTCCTTGGTTTGGTTATTAGAGATACGAAGGCCGACTGCCCCCGTTAGTTTGGTATGTTTTTCTTGATTGAGATGTAATTTCAATATCTTCAATTCGTCCGAATTTAAGCACTTTTCAATATTTATCAACATTTTTATTCCATGGGAGAATTTTCATTGTTTATCCACGCTTATTGACGGAAAATGATCTAGCGCCTCGGATCACAGCATCTACTACCAAGTATCGGGTTAACCAATAATGGTCACAAAATTGATGTGTTTTCTGTGCCCCCCAGCGCACAATTGGATTGAAGAGACTATACCCTTTTATGGAATGAATCCATTGACCTCCTAATTGATTCGTATATTGAGGAAATTGAGTAATTAACGACGATAAATTGTGTTTACCATATTGAAACATTAATTCACAGAATGTGTCCAGACTGCGTTTATGATGGTGTTCGCTCACTGCTTTTGATGAGAATCTCAAAGAATCCGGATATACTTCCCAAAGGCGTATTGCCAGCTCGGTGTCTTCACCGCCGTACGTGGTAATTTTTTCATCAAAAAGATCAATGATTTCGAATACTGATCGCCTTATAGATGTATTATTAAATAAGAAATATTGGAAATTGATTCGTTCTCGTTCACCGAACTGTCGCGCTCCCCTTCTTCGATCATATAGATATTTATCCAAGGCATTTTCCGGCTCCTTCTTCGGAATTGTACTGTCTCCAATCACGCCGACTACATTATTATGAGACAAAATCTCTATGTGTGACCTAATCCAGTTTTCCCCAACAACCATATCACTGTCTAAAAAGCAGATAATTTCACTGTTGCCGGCTTTGATTCCTGTATTTCTTGCAGAAGCTAAACCCATATTTTGCTCATGGTGGATAATAGTAACATTCGGTTTCTTGGAAAATGACCTGAGCAATTCAGGTGTTTGATCGGTTGATCCATCATCAATTAAGAATATTTTTATTGAATTATCATAGTCCTGATTGAGGACGCTGCTTACACATTTTTCAACAATATGGGCACTATTGTAGCAAGGGATTACCAAATCAATTGTTGGACAATAATTCAAGTGATTCCCCTTTCTTTATAATAGCGGTAAAGGACATCGGCGGTATTGTGCAGATCATGATATTTTCTTACCCAATCTCTACTTCGTTTTTTAAGTTTCATAACTTTTTCCGGATTTTTTAGGAGTTCAGCCAGCACTTTTTTAAGATTGTTCCCTGTTACATTCACAAATGGATGGTCCGGGATAAAATCGACATATTTTGGAATCAATTCTGTGACACAGCAAAGCCCCATAGAAAGCGCCTCTACTGAATTCATACCATACCCCCATCCGCCGCGATTGTGGACCTGATCGATCAAAATATCACACGATTGTTTTAGCTGTTGGGCTTTCTTGTAGGGCATATTTTCAATGAGCACGAATTTAATTTTCCCATCTTTTTCCAGTTTTTCACAAATGGGAATAATGGTTTCACTGCCCTTGTAATATCGATTGGTGGGACTGTGACAGATTCGTATTGGTTTGTGAACGGATAGCGGTTCTCCGTGCTGACTTGTGTCAAACGGGAGAAATAAATACTTTAAGTTCGGATGTTTTTCAATGAGGTCAAGTTCGCTGGTTACATTCAAGCTGCTTGCTTTATCTATGGTTTCAATGACGCCTCTGGTTCGCATATCCTGCCCATGATAGGTGCAAACAATAGGTTTTCTCAATTCCTTCAATTTATTCACGAATCTTCCATCCCTGTAGAATTCTAATCCCCAATCCAAGTGATAAATATCATAATTCAACAGATCCAATTCTTTAATGGCTGGCTCAACTTTAAAACTCCACAGCCAATCTCGAAATTGAAAATACCATTTTTCCAGTATTGAATTGGGTTTCCATACCGGAGGGTAACCTTCTTTCTCTTTATAATCGCCCCCGACTCCTTTGGCCAGTTGGTAATATCGATGTCTGTTCATCATATACCAAGGACTTGCTTTTACCAACGGCAGATTTAAACAAATCCCTGGATTATAATCATGCTTTGTATGATACAGAGTAATAAATGTGCATTCATTGCCTCGCTCCTCGTGGGCTTGCTTCCATTGGCTGAGAGTGCCAACTGTATTTTCGGGGGCGATATATAGGATTTTTTTAATTGCGAGACCTCACTTTGAATTCTTTTTAAAAATAAAGGCATAATCATCAAAACTGTTCGAATAGCTGAATTTTCCATGAAAGTTATAATAAAGCAATTCAATATTCATTTTTTTCATATTATCTATTAAATCTTTTACAGTGCTTCCCCACTGAAAAACATGGTGCACATCTCTCCAAATTTTCCCGTGTTCTGAATTAAGTTCATACGTTTTATTTATCAAGTTTTGAGATAATGGGTGCTCTCTTTCAAATGGTTCATGCTGAAAATATTCATCAAAACCCAAATCCAACAAACGGATTGTTTTGTCGGTTTTATTGAACATTTGGTTAAAAATCACAAAATATTTCGTTTTTTCAGAATACAATTCTAAAACTTCATCCCAGCCCGGATTAACTTGATGAAGAAGCACATCAAATAAATAAATTGCATCGACATTCTCAATTTCTGATATGGCTTTAGTATCTGCAAAATTCATTTCTATCGATTTAATCTGATTTAAGGTTTTACATGAATTTAAATATTCTTGAGTGGGTTTTGTGTCTATTTGAATTACTCTGGAAACATGATATTTTCTAATTGAATAAAAAGAATATGCTCCGTGAATTTTATAAATACAACCAAGGTCAACATTGGTCTTGATATCTCCATCGGCTAATTCGAACAATGCATCAATTAATTGTTTCTTTGATCGATTAAAATAAATGGGATAACCGTATCTTAGTTTTGCTCATTTTCCATAAATGCCTTTACGAATTCTTTTTAATCTTATGATTTTTTCATTCCTTTATCAAAGTGTTGTTTGGCTAATAAATCTTGTCATCGTTTTAATGGGTTCTTTTAGGATTATATATTTTGCTTTCATATTTGACTATACTATTTCCGGATATAATATGTAATGTCCAATGAAATTAATACAATTTATTAATATGATGATTTTATGAAACGACCGCAAAATATTAAACAAGTGATCTTATTTCTAAGAACCCTAGTGACCAACCGAGAGCTTTTTGGTATTTTGGGAATTATGATTGCACATACGTTTTTTCTGACAGAAATAGTCGAATTTGTAGGTTTCAATGTTTTACGTATTATTTTTTCAATTGTTATTTTTACAAATTTTTGTTTGCTGTTATTTTCCTTATTCCAACAATATTGGATTAGAATATGCGGATTGGGTATTTATCTTTTTTTGCTTTGGTCTAATGTACTGCACTTTAGATTTTTTGGTTCTACGATGCATTTCGGTTCAATATTGAATATCGGTTTTCTGCCAATCCTTGGATCGCAAATAGTATTTTTATTCCATTGGACTGATTTTATCTATTTGTTATCTTTCCTTGCCGGACTCATCTTATTTAAACATCCGCATAAATCTTCAATTCAAAAACGCAAATATCAAATTCTACTCCTGACCAGCACATACTTGTTATTACAAGTTTTTCTTTATTTTGCGGCAACACAAAGTTCTCTCAACTCCGCCAGAAAATACGATGAGCCATTTACCCGTTGGGACATTTACAAGGAAATTCGGATTGGGAGCCGTGATCATGTGGGCAGTGTTTTGTATTTCGGCTTTCTATGGACTTATGGCGTTGATCTACTTCGTATGAATAAAAAACCGAACAAGGCCGAATCGATAGATCAATCTAATTTTTCTATTCCCATCCATCAGAACAGACGGCGAAATATTATCGTTATACAGGTCGAATCTCTCGATAATAATGTGATTCATCACATGGTGGACGGGCAACCGGTTATGCCTTTTTTGCATCGATTAGCAGAGGAATCGATTTATTTTTCCAACATTTATGCTCAACATACTAGTGTCGGTGGTACATCCGACGCTGAGTTCTGTATGTTGACTTCCCAATATCCCTTTGGAAAAAAAGGTGCGTTTTTTGCCACCGGATTGGAAACGCTTCCATCTGTTCCGGAATTGCTCAATCGTAACGGTTACGCCACATTAGTTTTTCACGGAAATTCCGGCTCTTATTTCAACCGCAAACAAGGCATGATGCAGCTTGGATTTCGACAAACATTTTTCAAAAAGGATTTTACCATCACCGATCCCGATAAATGGCATGCCATGAAAGATAAAGATTTTTTCCTCCAAGTCGAAGAAATACTCACAGGAACAAATTATCCATATTTTGCTTATATCCTGACATTAACCAGCCACACCCCATTCGATCTGATAAATGAATCCGATTATATTGTCGATTTCAATGTAAAAGATCCACTCATTCGTAATTATATGAATTCCATGGCTTATGTAGATAAAGTTTTGGAGGAATTTATATCTATGATGGCGTACACAGCCCCCAACACTCTAATCATTCTCTTTGGTGATCATTGTGCGAATATTAATGAAACCGACTATGCCTCTTATGAAAAAAAAGGACTTGAGCCAATCCCGCTATTTATACTAGACCAAACAAACCCGTCAAGAACTGTTTTATCAAACCCGGGTTCCACAATCGATATTAGTCCAACATTATTTGATTATCTTGGGTTTGAAATACCGGATTTCTGGCAAGGCGCATCGTTGCTGAATCAGCAAAAACAAAACAGCACACTCCTTTATAATTCTCCTTATTATTTTGACACAACGGGAACCATGCAGAAAATATCCGACAGTTCCATCGATAGTGAAGAGTTGTACAGAATTCAAAAATATATCTGGTAGGAATTACTGGAAAAGTGTGGTATAAATATCAAATAATTGTTTTTCCTGCGCTTCCCAATAATATTTTTTAATAAAGGCATTGTATCCATTTCGACTGAATAAAGAATATTTCTTTTTATCTTTGAACAAAGCAATAATTCCGTTTGCTAAAGCTGATGGGGAATCTGGTTCAACGCAAATGCCGCATTCAACTTCTTCAAAATATTTCCGTGATGGCGGCAGGTCAAAGGAAACAATCGGCAGCTTACAAGCGCTGTATTCAAACATCTTTATCACGATATTGTTACGAAATTTATCAATATCATAAAAAGGAAGAAGGCCAAGGGTATGTTCAGCAATTCTAACAGCAATTTCCGAATGGGGAATAGGAGCAACCAAGTATACATTTTTCTGTAAACCAAAATTATTTATCATGTTTTGGGATTCTTTCTTTTCCTCCTGATATGAAAAATGTCCTACCATATCCAGCTTTGCATCTGGATATTTGTTTACGACCTGTTTCATCGCTTCTATCATTAAAAATAAACCTCTTTCCCGGCGGAGCTGTCCATGATAGATGATTGAAAAGGGACGCTGTTTTATTGTTTTATCATCAACAGTAAAAATGTCTTTAGTGGGATAATTATAAATCAAAGTGCAGGGACCTTTACTTTTGTAATAATCCAATAGCCAGTCATCACTGGCAATAAAGTAATCCATTTTATTCAGAAACCAATTTTCAAATTGCCGCATTCCGAACCCAAGCATTTGAGGAATCGGAAACGGTTTTCTTGAAAACTCCCGGTACATGGCGCTCCAGTCCTCAGCCGGATCGTATATGAGCTTGCTATTGAATTCTGATCTATATTTTACCGCCGAAGGTAATAATTGCGGTTCTGTGATTTGAATAATATCCGGCTTAATTATTTTGAGACGCTCCATAATCCAAGATGATTTTTTAATTGCAGACGAACTTTTGTTTCCTATAATTGAAATACCGTCCTTTTTTATTGGACTGACGCTTGGATTAATGACTGAAACTGAGGCTATTTTTTTTATAGATCGTGCCAGTTTGTAATAAATGCGATCATCGAATGGATTAGGGTTTGTGGTTAAAAGACAAATTTTCATTATTTATGACGAATATTTGATTGTATAAATTGTTTTTCTGCCGGTGTAAAAAACTGCGATACCCATAGCAGTATTGGATATAAACCAAGATTAATTATACCAACAAGCCATTTTTCTCCTGACCATTTCCACGTTAGAAAAAGTACGCCTGTGAGTATTACAATTCGAATGAGTCGTTTCCATTCCCATGTAAGAGGATAAAAACGAATAATTACAAAATATTGGAAAATCACCATAAAACAATAGCTGGACAATGTCGCAATCGCAGCTGATTTATATCCGAATTTCGGTATGAGTAGATAATTCATAATTATATTTATTATTGCAGCCGATCCATTCAGAACGGGAATCCAAATATTTTTCTTTTTTATATATATACCCGGCAATTGCACCAGAAATGCCCCGAGGAAGATATAAGCAAGCAGTACAACCGGAACGATGCTCAGGCTATCCCAATAAACCGGGCTGATAATCGGACGGCTTCCGATTGGAATTTGAACTAAATAATCAATGAAAAATGTTAAAAGGAGAAAAATAAAGGAAGTCGCCAGCATAAAATATGTTCCTGTACGGGCAAACAATTGCGGTGCGTCTTTCTTGTCCGCCTGTTTCAAATAATAAGGTTGCCAGGCAAATTTGAATGCCATCACAATAATGAGCATAAAGATTCCCAATCGGTAACTGGCGCTGTATAGACCCACGGCCTTTTCATCCACGAGCCATTTGATCATGTACCGGTCGATTAATTCATTGAAAATGCTGGCAATCCCTGACGGGAGATAGGGCAAGGCAAAAATGAACAGCCCTTTCCACCAATGAGCGCTGAATCGTAATTCCATCGTTCTGATGATTTTGGGTAAAATCAAAAGGAAGGCAACGCCGGATGCGATGAGGTTGCTTAGGAAAATATATTCGATACTGAGCTGCAGAATTCCGATCCACCAAATATTCAATCCCAAAACGATAATCACATGGGACAGCTCGATTGCAACAAAATGATAAGGTTTATTTTCTAATCGGAGGAGGACCTTAGGTAGTGCAATGAAAGTATCAAACGCAAGAATTCCGATGGCAAGTCGAATAAGATGGGTATATTGGCTTCCAACCGTAAGACTGGAAATTCCGCCGGAAAAAATAAACATTAAACCGCCTAAAAGAAGAGACGATATTAATAGAGAAATAAAGGTCGTGGAAAAAATCGTTTTCTTATTTTCATCTGTTTTTTCCAGCCCCTGATATCTCATATAGGCAACATCCATTCCATGAGAAAACAAAATATTTGCAAAAGCAATAAAAGCATAAAGAAGAGACACAACGCCATATTCGTCAGGACTAAGACGGTGGGTATATAACGGAAGTAAGAGAAAGTTGATGAAACGGGTAATAAAGTGTCCAAATCCGTACACAACAGATTGTTTTCCAAGTTGAAGTAATGATGACATTAAAAATTGTTTGAATTAGAAACGAATTTCCAACGTATCCCTGAATTGCCCGCTGGCGCCAAAATTTTCTTTAAACCGTGCCAGCCCCATATTGGGTTCTTCATTGACCGTAAATATACCAAAATCAAAAACAGAAAAATGTTTTTCAATTGCCCACTCAAATATTTTATAGAACAACAGATTAATCGGTCGGCTTTCCTGATAATCTTCATCGTGGCTGATGTAAAATGCCAATACAACACGATCCGTCACTGAGAAATTCACAACGCCTGCGACCATTTTATCTTCAATAAAAGCGCCAAATAAATGAATTCTATCAGGAAACAGCTTTCTGAGATCGATAAGTTCTTCCAACGTATGTGTCGGTGTTACATTATGTCGGATACTTAAATTCCTTTTCAGTATTTCATAAAATGCGGTAAAATCATCTGACTGTTTTATTTCAACGCCAGATTTCTCTGCTTTGCGTACTGCTGTTCTATGGGTTGATTTAAATTTTGCTAAATTTTCCTCAATGGATTTTTCCAGAAACAGGACGCTGGAAATCTCCCGCTTTGAATATGAAAAACCATATTTCAATAATGCAAAATCGATATAATGGGAAAGGCGTTTGCTGTAAATCGTGGGTGGCTGAGTCAGCCGAATGCCGTTAAAACCATTTGATCCGGCATAGTGAACTAATTTTTCTACTATATTCAGCGCATCGGCAAAGGCAAGGTTTTCGTTTACCACCATTGAACCGACCGATGCGCCGGGATGAGATACCAGCCATCGCTTATTATCCTCAATAATCTCTGCGGCGGGAAGGAGGCTTATGGGTTTTTCCTTTTTCAAAAAGACCAGACTATGGTCCTGAAATCTGTCCGAGGGATGATACCCAAGAAATTTACGAGTGTGGAACAATGTTCCGTTATTTGCGGAGTAAACAAAGCTGTCCCACTCAACCGAATTATTGTTATATCTCTTTAATGTAATCATAGGATAATTAGAACGAAAAATTAGGGGGAGATGTTTCCATATACAATTCCTGTTTGATTTACCTTTGCACTGCTAAAATCACATCTCTAATTTGCATCCCTAAAATTTGGAGACATAATGTCAAATTCATTGATTAATCAGATTACCGCCCGGGAAGTATTGGATTCCAGGGGAAATCCAACCGTGGAAGTGGACGTTCAATTAAACGACGGCAGCCTCGGGCGGGCAATTGTCCCTTCCGGTGCTTCAACGGGGGAGCATGAAGCGGTTGAACTTCGCGATGGAGATAAAAGCCGCTTCCTCGGCAAAGGCGTCCTTCGGGCAGTTCATCATGTAAAAGAGATTCTGGGTCCTGCTGTCATGGGAATGAAGGTAGATGATCAAAGAGCGCTGGACCATCGTCTAATCGAATTGGATGGAACGGATAATAAATCCAAGCTGGGAGCCAATGCCCTTCTGGGTGTTTCAATGGCATGTGCAAAAGCAAATGCTGCCAGTTCAAAAAAGCCTTTGTTTCAATCTCTTGGTGGAAATGAAGCTGTTACGTTACCGGCCCCGATGATGAATATTCTCAACGGCGGCAGTCATGCCGATAACAATGTTGATATCCAGGAATTCATGGTCTTTCCCATTGGCGCTTCGTCTTTTTCCCAAGCCCTGCAAATGGGAACAGAAACATTTCATCATCTTAAATCGGTGCTGAAATCCAAAGGATTGAATACTTCGGTTGGCGACGAAGGCGGGTTTGCTCCGACCCTCAGCAGTAATGAAGAAGCCATTGAAGTCATTTTGGAGGCAATCGAAAGGACGGGATATACGGCCGGAAAAGATATTTCCCTTGCTATTGATACTGCTGCAAGTGAAATATACAGAGATGGGCTTTACCATTTAGATTCCGAGGGCAGATCTCTTTCTTCAAATGAAATGGTTGATTATTATTCAAAACTGATCGATAAATATCCTATTGTTTCAGTTGAAGACGGATTGGCGGAAGACGATTGGGCCGGCTGGAAACAAATGAATGCAGAATTAGGGCATAAAATTCAGATAGTTGGAGATGACCTCACGGTCACCAATATGACCCGGCTGCAGCGGGCGATTGATGAAAAATCCATGAATGCAATTTTGATCAAATTAAACCAGATTGGAACCGTCAGCGAAACGATTGATGCAGTCAACCTTGCCAAAGAAAATAATTATGGTGTCGTTATTTCTCATCGTTCCGGAGAGACGGAAGATACCACCATCGCCGATTTTGCTGTGGCAATGGGGATGGGGCAAATTAAAACAGGTTCTGCATCCCGAACAGACCGGATTTGTAAATACAACCAGTTATTGCGTATTGAAGAAATACTTGACAACACAGCCATTTTCCCGGGAACGGAGGTTTTGGGGAAATCATGAGCCGGTATTCTTCCATGCAGCGAAGGCGAAAAAAAAGACGTCCGTCCCAAGCGGTGGAAATCCAGAAAACACTGGTTCGCTCAATATTGATTATCGGCGCCATTGTATTGATTATTATTTTCTTTCTGGGGGACCATGGTGTCTATCAATTATACCGTCTCCGGAAAGAAAAAAATGAAATTCAACAACAGATTGTTGAAATGCGCGAAGAAAAACAAAAATTGGAAGCAGAGAAAACTCGCCTGGAAACAGATTTTGATTATATTGAACGCCTGGCCCGGGAACGATACAGAATGGCGAAAAAAGGTGAAAAAGTGTTTAAAGTAATTCCGAAAAAAGCTGGTGAATGAGCAGGTTGCTGGTTATTAGTAGCTGGTGAGTTGTGGAGCGCTTCCCGATTTTTACAACGTGTAAATATTTCAGTCCCGACTAATTTATTGTTAATAAAAATGACAAACATTTAACACCTAACGGAGTTCGGTAATTATTCCTTTTCAAATCTTATAATAATGTAACCTCGATGAGGTTATTCAACTTCTTTAGTTAGACTCCGTTAAGTGACTCATATCTATAGCACATAAATAAAAAGAGAAACCAACGCCAGCACCTTGAATGACATAGTCGGGCAGGTTAGGTGTTGATTATTTTTACATGAATTTATCTGAAGAGATAAAGATTCTTACAACTAAATATTTTTCAAATAGTGCAAAATTTAGGGAATCTTGCTATGGGTGTCCTATTGCAAAAAAAAACAGGAAAAGGGTGAAAAAGTAATTCCAAAAGAGTCTGGTGAATGGTGGAGTGGTAGCTGGTGGTTGACCGCCCGCCAAAATGTGGCATAGAAAAAGAGAAAATTATGGAAACACTGCAACCCGGAAAAGCAATGACGCAAATTATATCACCACCAAACTCTCCCCACAATGGGGAGGACTTTTTTTGTCTCCCCCGATACGGGGGAGATGCCGGAGGCAAAGGGGGATTATAGAAACAATGCAATATAGATAAATGAAGTTTTCAGATTCAAAACCCAAGTTGATAATAAACTCTATCCCCGCCCAATTTACCGGTACAAATGAGTTCTACATTTTTTGGATTTGATTTGAAATCGTAGATCAACTCTGCTGTGACTGATTGATTTGGCTTAATAATGGCCAGGTCCTGATATTTCCCCTCAAAAGGATTGAGCTCGCCTTTGTTTTCTCCGTTGCCAATCACTTTCAACAAAGCCGTGGCTGAAAAATCCAGATCCTTTGTGGGATGGATGTTTGTCACTCGCAGCGAAACGGTTATTCTATTTCCATTGCGGTCTGCATCCAATAGATTATATTTCCCGTAGTCAGCAATCTGCTCAACCCCAGCAGGATGAGATACCCTTCCTTCTTCCAATGACTCAATTGGAATATAAAATTCTATTGTCGCTTTAACAAACTTTCCGGATTTATCTTTTTTCAGTTTTGTAACTTTTGTCCCCGGATATAATTGTCCAATTAACGATTTTTTTGATTCATTCGGCGAAGAATAAATCTCGGTTTTTTTAATCGTTTCTGTCTCCTGGGCACAAACAAGAAGAGGTAATAATAACGGTAAAAAATATTTCATGAGTGTTTTAAAACGTCAATGTACGTGTTTTAATAAAGGCATCTAAATATATTTCAACTCTTCGATTCCTGGCACGAGTCCCCATGATGGCTAAATTATTATCTCCGACCTTACCAATATCTACAACCGGACGATACTCACCATAACCCATGGCAGAAAACTTGTTCTCCGGTATTTGTGAAAAATTACTCAAAAGCTTCACTATATTTAGCGCTCTGGCGGTTGATAAATCCCAATTGCTCTCATATTTCGCATTTTCAGGAAGGGCCAGATCATCCGTGTGCCCCTCACACCTGATCTCAACATTCAAAAAACCGCCTCTTTTTTCTATGGCCTCTATCAGCTTGTCGTATTTTGGATCATCATTTACATTCAACAATTTTGAAACACGAATAATCCCCCCTATTTGCCGTAATAAGGGATATACCAACGGTTGAACTTCTGCCTCCATTGATTTAAACAATCTACCGCTGGCCATGGTGATTTTTACACCTTTGGTCACCCGATCCACGGAAACGTAGGATGATTCTATATTTTCTTTCAGTTCTTCGTATGTTTCATCTAAGAGCATATTAATGACGCGATCGATGTGCTTTTCGGCATCATTTAAAATGACCAATAATAAAATAAAGAATGTCAATAACAGCGTAACCATATCCGCATACGTTAAAGCCCATGCTGTACTCTTGGCTCGGGCTTCACTGGCAGAAACGGCTATAGATGACGAAGCCATGGATTATTGTTCTATTTGTCTTTCTGTTCTTGGGACAAATGTCATTAGTTTTTCTTTGATGAGCATTGGATGTTCTTTTTTATGGATGCTGATAATTCCTTCCATAACAATATTTTTTAGCATCATTTCATTCTCGGATTTCCGTTTGAGTTTACCGCCAATGGGCAAAAAAACAAGGTTCGAAAGCAAAACACCGTAGAATGTGGTAATCAGCGCCAGTCCCATCCCGGCTAATAATTCAGCAAATTTTTGTGCAATATCAAATGACATTGCATCGATCTCCTGGCCGCTGCCTACACCGGAAAAATTGTTCATCATTATGATAAGCCCAATAATCGTTCCAAGCATACCAAATGCGGGAGCATAGGCACCCATATAAAAGAAAATCTCCTGTCCCATCGCATGCCGTCTTTCAACATTATTCAACTCCAAAAGCAAATAGGTACGCAATAATTTTGAATCGCGTTCGTTAATCGCCAGTTCAATACCGTTTCGTAAAAAAGAATCTTCAATAGTCGACAGATCTGCCTCTAAGGAAATAACCCCGCTTTTCCGGGCTTTTTCGGCTTTCTCTACAATCTGATCAATCATGCTCTTGTAATCATATTCTTCCCCGGTAAACACATTTTTCACAACACGGAAAATATTCAAAACATGTTTTAATGGATAGTTTACAAGGGTGGCTGAAAATGTACCTCCAAACACGATCAGAATTGAGTTCAGATTATAGAACCAATAAAGGTCGCCGCCGTTGCGGATAACGCCAATGGATATAATTGCCACACCGGCAAATAATCCTAGTGCTGTTCCTAAATCCATGAGAACTCCTTAAGTATATGAACCTTGTACTTAATTAATAAATATTTATCACCTCCTTCTAAGTGTAAAGTTAATATATTTTTTTTGATTGGTAATGGTTGAAATAAACAAAGATTGGTCATATACTTTTTACCGTATTGAGGCTGTTTCTATTACATTTCACTGGTTGGTTTATGAAATAATTCTATGATTTTCATTCATTACATATATTTTTTCCTTCTGTATTTCATTGTGTACAGTTCTACCCTTTTACCTCAAACAACTCTTTCTGCTGGTGATTTAATGATGGTCACTGTTAATGCTGATGGCGATAAAAATTTTGATTTTGTTCCACTGAGGAATTTAGAAGCAAGTACCGTTATCAAATTCACGGATGCTGCTTGGGACAGCACAGCCTTGCTGACGAATGAAGGTACATTGACATATACAACATCGTCAATTGTCACTGCTGGAACCATTGTTTCATATTCCGGCTCAAGTGGGGGCGAGTGGTCATCGTCGGGCTCCTTCAACCCCAGTGCTTCGGGTGATAATATAATAGTTTATCAAGGTAGTATCGGTTCTGAAACATTCATATATGGGATTGGTTGGGCAAGAGGGACCTCTTGGATTAGCTCTGGAACCGTGACCTCAAACTACTCTTTTGTTCCCCCCGGATTAAGTGAAAATGATAATACTATTATTAATCTCTCAACAACAGACAATTACCAGTATATCACTTCCAATGGTACATCAGGCCCCAAATCTACCCTGAGGTACCTGACCTCTCAATCGGGGAATTACAATAGTAATAATAGTATAGCATACACTGCCCTGTCAGGTTCTTTTACAATTGGGCAGGCAATTAATGGCAGTTCCGGGTTTAGGATACTTTCCAGCCCGGTATCAGGGACTATTTATAACACGCTCCTTGAACCATTATGGACTCAGGGCATGACGGGAGGAGATGCGACTAACGGTGACGCCAATGTTTGGATTTATAACGCGTCCGGTGCTTCATGGTCGGCTCTGTCCAATTTAACGACAGATTCATATACTGCAGGTTCCGGTGTGTTAGTTTATGTATTCAGCGATGTCGATAATGATGGGGTTGATGATTTGCCTGTTTATCTCTCCGTTCCCGGAACGGAGAATAGCCCGACGGTTTCAATCAGCACAACGGCAAGTTCCTGGAATTTGCTTGGAAATCCATTTGATGCAACCATCGATGCAGATCAATTATTTACGGACAACAGTAACTATAATTCCACTGTTTATGTCTGGGATAATGGAAAAAGCGGAGGCGCTGACTATCTAACGTGGAATGGGAACGCCGGAGATCTGTCCGATGGACTCATCGCTCCTTATCAGGGGTTCTGGATACAATCCGGAGCTGGTGGTACAAGTTTTAATTTCACTTCAAGTTGCAAATCTTCCACAGCCGGATCCTTTTATAAACAGTTAGCAGACGGCCACGGCAGCGTAAGTTTTACAATCACTTCAGGAGATTATAGCGATAATGTTTTTGTATCGTTTATGAATAACGGCGCCCGAGGCATAGATACTGGCGATGCCTACAAACTTCTTCCTATGACGCCAAGCAAACGAGTGGTTGGCTTAACCTATGCAGAAGGAAATGGATTGGACATTAGTAATCTTCCGGATACCGATGTCGGTTCTATTTCGATTCCTTTGGACATAATGTTTCTCACCTTAGATGAGAATCTGAACTTCGTTACGGAAGAACATCTCGTAACTATGGGTTGGGATTTAGACAATCTTTCGAATCACATCTCCCTTTTGTTGGTAAATAATCAAACGGGTGATTCGTTTGATTTGAGGGATCAGAGCGAAATTTCCATCAAAACGACAGACCGGGGAAGTTTTCCGGTTTATGGCTCTGGAAGCGTAAATATGTATCCCCAATTAGGAGAGAGTTTGTTTACGCTTACCGTGGTTTATAATACTCTATCAGCGGAAAATGATCCTCCCATTCTGTCTGATGAATTTGTGCTTTATCCTGCATATCCCAACCCCTTTAATCCAAGTGTCATTCTTTCTTTCCATGTACCGAATGGTATTAATACAAGGAACTCCACATCTCTGGAGATTTATGATATTCATGGTCATCTGGTTGAGAGCTTGATCAACAAGCCTCTCTCCAAAGGCAAGCACAGTATTCAATGGAAACCCGCTAATATGCCATCAGGCTTATATTTTGTTCGACTAAAAAAAGGTAGTAAAAACTTTTGCCAGAAAATAACTTTTGTGAAATAGAGGGGATATCATTATGAACAATAAAACAATACAAATTACCGCTGTTATGCTGCTGCTGATCGCAAACATCACCGCACAACCATCCTTTCCTAATGAACCGAACCAAGCGCCAATTGGTGGCCTTGGGCTTCTCGCCGCTATCGGTGGAGCAATGGCTTTGAAAAAATTGCTGAACAGAAATCAGAATCAGGATTCGGATTAGAATTAGGATTGGGAAATTCTTTTTTTAATTCATGCAATATTATTGAAGGGGGCCTTTCAGATAAATTCGCAACTGCCGCAAAGATTAACTCGGACTATTAAATATCGTTGAAAAATAAAATATCACCTTTTACTATTTTCCTTTTGAAAGCTGCCGGCGTATATGCTGCCTGGCAATTGTTTTATGATTTGTTTATTTTACCCGATAGCAGGCTGGATGCCTGGCTGAGTGTAACCGGTGTAAAATTTGCTGCGGCAGGTTTATCTTTTTTCGGCTGGAATATTGATTCTGCCGGCCGTTTTATTTCTATCATTGGGAATAGAGGCGTTGAGATTCAAAACGGCTGTAATGGAATTGATTTGCTCGGGCTTTATGCCGGCTTTATCATCGCATACCCCGGTAATTTGAAAAAAGGAATTCTCTTTTTAATCGGCGGAATTGGCTTATTATTTATTGCCAATGTTTTGCGTATTGCCTGTTTTACGCTTTCCAATTTCTATTTTCCTGATTATTGGGAGCCTGTTCATATTTATAGCTCTTATATTTTTTTCTATCCAATTGTATTAATACTATGGTTTTTATGGATGACAGTAAACGAACGAACCGATATTTTTTCTGGCACAGAGTTTTCATCAGCCTGATTGCTGTTGGACTGATATATATTTTATGTATCCGCCCGGCGCAATCATATGCAGTCAGAGAATTTATTCTTCCTGTTTTTGATTCTTTGATCGAGGCAAAAGACAATATTGTTTCTGAACCCGGTATTGATGAGTTTTATATTTCATCTGCTTCCAACGCCTTCCCAAGAGTCAAAATTGAAGTACCTTTTAATGGTTATTTCTGGTTGGCAATGGCCTTTATCTGGCCGGCGAAAAACAAGCGCCTCGGTAGAGTAATCTGGCTCTACAACTGGATATTGTTTTTAATCATTCCGTTAGCAGCAATCGGAATATTGGGTGGTTTTATATGGCTGGCGCCATTAGTCAATGTTCACGAAAAAATATATAAAGCATTATTTTTGATACTGGGGATTCTTGCCGTTAAAGAAGCAGATACGCTGATTAAAAATTAATCTTTTTCCTTATCCCTGGAAAAATCTTTGCTGGATTTATACAAAAAAGTTTTTTCATCTTCAGTTAAATTATCAAAACCTACTTGATTAATTTTATCTAATAAATGGTCAACCTTGTACTGCAATTTCATTTTTTGTTTGTTTTTTTGTGTCCGGTGCGAAATTCGAAATTCTTCAAACTGTTTATAAACAGAAAATTTCAAATCTTTCCATCGCCTGTAATACCGAATATAAATATACCCAATCATCATTCCGGAGAGATGGGTTATATGGCTTATATTGGAATAGCTGTTAAACGATGAAATAAACGCAATAACCCCAAGAAAAATCACAAACCATTTTACTTTGATGGGAACCAGAAAATAGAGGTAAACCGTTCGGTTAGGGAACATCATTCCATAGGCAAGCAAAATACCGTATACTGCCCCGCTTGCGCCTATGAGAACTGAATAGGGTTGTGGTATATTAAATAAAAGCCAAATTAGTCCGGAACCAATCCCCGTTAAAAAATAATATTTTAGGAATTCTTTTTTCCCCCAAATGGATTCCATTTCTGAACCAAACATCCACAATACAAACATATTGATTAATACATGAAAAACACCGCCGTGGATAAACATATAAGTCACAGGCTGCCAGATCATGGGCCAGATTGTTTTGGGCGAAAGGCCGAATAATCTGGCGAGGTCCACTTGGCTGGAAGAAATCACTTTGAGAAAAAACATTCCCACATTGATCCAAATCAGAATCTTTATAGCTTCGGTGAAAATTTTTGGCTTAAAGGAAACATTCCCGTGTTCAGATTGAAATTGGTATCTCACACTAAACCTATTTTTTTAAGTTCATCATATTGTTTTCTGTTTTTCCAATTCATAATGGGCGTCAGGGTTGAGTGGGGTGCTTCGGGCACTTTTAACTGCGGCATAGTATAAAGTTCCAATTCCACATTCATTTCTTTTTGTTGCTTATTTATATTGTAAACAAGATTAACAAACAGATCCCTTGGCAAAATACCCTGTAAATTATCAAAACCATATTTTATTAAACCATCGCGTATAATTGTAGAACAGCTCCGGGTGAAAAAGTTAAAATCTTTGTATTTCTCCGGTTTTTTCGGATTTACCGGGGTGTTGTGAATTACATCCAATTCATCATTATAAATCGAGCTCAACTTTTCTGTATCTATTCCTTTTATCCGCAGCACGTGGATTGTGCGCATGAAATTACGCCCAAATTTATCGTAATAAGCGCGACCGTTTTCCATAACCTCAAATTTTCCATTATTAGGTGACGGAGCAAATTCGCCCAATGCCGGTCGATAAAAAAATTCTTCTGATGTTATAATTTCATTTTCATTGATCAAATGGGAAAAATTGTAAATATTACCATTAATGCTGATGGCGTTATGTCCGAAAAGTGATACGGGATATTTTATTAATCGTTCATTATAATAAAATTCGACAATGGGCTCTGATGTCTTTTCAACATCAGGCCAGATAATAATAATGGGCTCATTTGTTTCATAATCAGTTTGAGGGAGCTGTCTTGCCCACACTTTTTTGTTTAGCCAGTGGATTAAATATCCATTCCAGATCAACCTGTTTTCAAAATGTTTCTTTCCATTTTCTCCCAGGACAAATGGTTTCTCATTCGTTTCTGCTAACGTTCCTCTTATAATTTCAATATCCATTCTATGTCAATAATTGTTTCAGCACTTTTAATGATTTAAGATTCCGGCATGTTTCAAAATGGTATTCTAAATTTGACGAAATATAACCACCCACAACTCGCCTGTCTTTGGCCGTTAATTTCTGCGAAGCTAAATCAGACTTGAATGTGCTGTAGCGAATATTTGTCTGAATTAAAAATTCTAAAATATGTCTACTGTTTGGACCGGCATTTGGATCCGGCAGAACCATTCCTGGGAATTCTCTTTCAGGAAAGTGAGGCTCAAATCCCAACAAGCTCAATAATTTTAATTCATAGTACCAGAAACATAAATTAAAATGCTTCTCCTCTTCATGGAAAAAAGACAGTGTCGCTGAGAGTTCCTCAAAAAGATTTTCATGGGGGTCGTGATCTGTGATGGTTTTATCCGTTAACTCAATTACAGAGAGTGCGTACGTTAATTTTTTCAAGTCGTCTTGAAATTGAATCCAATTTTTCATAAAACGCACTTTGGAAAGTGTGTGTAAATCGCGGTTTTCTTTATAATAAAAGAGAATTTCCAGATAATTCGCAGGCTGAAAATAAGAGCCTAATGGTTCTTTTTTCCGCTGAGCGCCTCTGACCATTATGCTCGTTTTTCCGTATTCCTTTGTAAAACAATGGGCAATAAGACTGCTGTCGGAATATGGAAAACGTTTTAAAACAATGGCTGGTGATTCAACGATCATGGTGACCGCCGGGGCTCAATACGCCCTTGCGTAAATCACCTCATGTCGTGCCGGTTTACCAGAATATATACAATTTAAACCGCTATGACTTTCATCAAAAGGAATACAGCGGATGGTGGCTTTTGTTTCTTCTTTTACTGCTTCTTCTGTCTCCGGATTTCCATCCCATCCACAGCGGACAAAGCCTCCATTTTTAATAATCGATTTGAATTCATCATAATTGGAAACTGTAAAGGTATTTTTATCCCGAAATGCCTTTGCCTGCTCAAACAATCCCGATTGAATATCTTCCAACAATTTTGGAATACTATTCATTAAATCACTTTTACTCAAAAACATCTTTTCTCTCGTATCCCGTCTCACCAAAACCACTTGGTCATTTTCAACGTCTCGGGGACCTACTTCCATTCTCAGTGGAGCGCCTTTCATTTCCCATTCGTTAAATTTGAATCCGGGAGAATTATCCGTCCAGTCCTCGTGAATTCTGATGCCGTTTTCTTTGAGACCAAATACAAAAGGTTCGATAAAATCTTTAATCATCTTTGCATGGTTTTCATTCCGGGCAATGGGAACAATCACCACTTGGTAGGGTGCAATTCTTGGAGGAAGCCGCAACCCTTTATCATCGCCATGAGCCATAATAACCGCACCAACTAACCGGGTGCTGATACCCCAGCTTGTGGCATAAACATAGTCTTCCAGATTATCTTTAGTCTGAAATGTTACATCAAACGCTTTTGCAAAATTCTGTCCGAGGTTGTGCGACGTCCCGGCTTGGAGGGCTCGTTTATCTCCCATCATTGCTTCAATACAGTATGTTGCTTCAGCGCCGGCGAATTTCTCGGCCTCTGATTTAAGACCGGTTATAACAGGAATGGCCAAATAATCTTCTGCCAACTGCCGGTACAATTCTAAAATGGTCAATGTTTCTTCCTGTGCTTCTTCCGCGGTGGCATGGGCGGTGTGACCTTCCTGCCAGAGAAATTCAGTGGTTCTTAAAAAGAGTCGAGTGCGCATTTCCCAGCGAACTACATTGGCCCACTGATTGATCAGCAGCGGTAAATCCCGATAAGATTGAATCCATTTTTTATACATGGACCAAATCACTGTTTCGGACGTGGGGCGCACAATGACTTCTTCTTCCAGTTTGGATTCCGGGTCCACGATCAATCCTTTTTCACCATCCGATTTCAATCGGGTATGAGTGATCACAGCGCATTCTTTTGCAAATCCTTCTACATGCTCCGCTTCCCTGGCGAGAAATGATTTTGGTATAAATAAGGGAAAATATGCATTGACATGACCCGTTTCCTTAATCATATGATCAAACGTTTCTTTTATCATATCCCAAACTGCAAAGCCGTAAGGGCGGACGACCATGGTTCCTTTTACGGGACCGTAGTCTGCCATGCCTGCCTTAATCACCACATCGGTGTACCAAGCGGCGTAATTTTGACTCTGTGGGGTTACTCCTTTAGACATATTGATTGCTCTCATTAAAATTGAAGTAGAAATTACCGGGGTTCATAGGGGCAATCAAACGGTTTGTTCGCAAAAATATGATGACAAAAGCTAAAATAAAACATATCCAATCCCTTCACCATAAGAAAGGACGCAACAAAAACGGCCAATTCATTATAGAAGGGAAACGCCTTGTTCAGGAAGCATTAAATGCCGGTGAACAATTTCTATTTGCTTTTTATACAGACGCGTTTTTACAGGCAAATAAAGAAATGGTTGAAAAAATTTCTTCACACTTACCTGCTTGCCAAACGGTAAGTGAAAAGGAAATGGCTTCCATCGCAACAACAGACACACCCTCAGGGATTCTCTCCGTGTGTTCTATTCCGGAATACTCAAATGCCGCCCATGGGGGGAATTGGCTTTATCTGGATAATATTTCAGACCCGGGGAACATGGGCACATTGCTTCGAACATCAGTTTGGTTTGGGGTCCAGAATATTGCTTTGTCCAAAAATTGCGTGGATATTTACAATCCCAAAGTTGTACGCGGTGGAATGGGGGCACATTTTTCTTTAAAGTCCATTTCTAACCAATCACTAAAACAATTTAAAAAATCACACACAATTATTGGTGCTGACCAAATCGGTAGACGTATTAGCGATTTTAAATTAAAAACACCATGGGTATTGGTTTTAGGTAACGAAGCACACGGTCTTTCTAAAAACACCAAAGAGATACTTGATTATATTATTTCTATTCCAAAAGTTGGAGATGGTGAATCGCTGAACGTTGCCGTGGCTGGTGGAATTATTATGGAAAAGCTGGTAATGGGGTAATTTGTAACTGGTTAGCGGTAGAGTGTCTGTCCACCGTGGCGGGGTGATTGAATGATTATTGTTTCAACCTTTCAAAGGTTTGAAACCTTTGAAAGGTTTAATGATGATTGATTGAACTGATGATGTTTTCTCTTCGGTAGACAAGCAGGCCTTGTGAGATTTCACATACTTTTCAATAAATAACTTTGCGGAAGTTTGAAACTTTCGCAAAGTTTGCGTAAAGAAAACTATAATCGGACTTGACTTAACAACCACAGCCCCATGCAATTTTCCTAATCGCCATTGG